>CBDDBX010000040.1:0-51566 GCA_965225955.1 Candidatus Aminicenantia bacterium | reverse complement strand
TGATGTTGACAAAATTTTTCAGGGTAATTATTATTTGTTATCTTTGTTTAAATGTTGTATCTTTTAGTTCAGGATTAATGGATTCAGCAGATATCAACGATTTCTGGTTCCCCGATTAATATGTCTTTTAAGAATGTTTTTTTTACTCTTCCTGTGATAAGACTGGCAGCTTTGTTGTTGATCTCCCCAATCTACGTCTTTCCATCAATGAAATTCTCAGCTCTGAGTGTGGCAGGAATTCTGGTATGGGCAGTCAGTTGCTTTCTGCGAAAAGAATCTTTCAGAAACAATCCCCTCAGTAAATCCCTGATTCTTCTTGTTTGTTCAGCTTCGGTATCTATACTGGTTAATAGCAGCTGGAGTGTATCTTATCAGAAATATTTTGGGTTGATCTTTGCTGTTATGCTTTTTTATTCTCTGATAGATGTGTTGAGAAACGATGCGGCTGTGAAAATTGCAGGCTTTTTGCTGGGAATAATGACAGCATTTTTTGCTTTGACTGGCTGGTTGGGTATGTTCACTTTCAGAGTTAAGCATATGGGGTGGATTGAAAAAGTTAAAGATCTTCTGCCTAAAGTGGATCTTGAAAGTCTTGGAGCTGCTGCAGGTATTCATCCCAATGCTGTTGGTGGTGTACTGATTCTGATTCTACCTGTTTTTATAGCTTTAAGTATAAGGCAGTTGAAAAAAAATGATGAGAAAGCCTGGATCAGGTATTTTTATATTATTGTGTCACTTTTTCTGGGACTGGTTGTACTTCTTACGCAATCCCGGGGATCGTGGGGAGGCCTTCTGCTTAGTCTTTCTCTGCTGACTTCAATCAGAATTAAAAACAAGAAAATAGTAGCAACAGGTTTTATTCTTATTCTGATATTCATGCTTCTCATTCCCGTATTGGTTAATGTTGCAGAAATACCTTTTGTTGAACAGGCAGCTGTTACTTTAAAATTCCGACTCGATTTGTGGGAATTAACGGTTCCGGTGATTGCCCGTAATCCTGTATGGGGCATAGGAATGAATAGTTTCAGGGGGCTGCCTGAAGTAAAATATGATCTTTCACATCCTCACAATAACTTTATGAATATATTTGTTGAGGCCGGAGGAATTGCAATAATAGCTTACATGAGTTTGCTTACTGTTATGGCTGGTATGTGCTGGTATGTGTGGAGAGTCAATGAAGCAGGCAGTTTCCGGCGATATTGTATTATCGGGCTGGCAGCAGGTCAGCTGGCATACTTTTTCTACGGTTTAACAGATTCAATCCCTCTTGGCTCCAAAGTAGGAGTGTTCTTCTGGATATCCAGCGCTATGATTGTTAGTCTTTATAAGATTACCTGTGAGAGGAAATAACTGTGTCTGAAGTTCTGGTAGTTAACTGGTGGCTTATTCTTTCGACTTTATGGTTTGTTGCCGGAGCCGCCATGATTCTCAGCTATCTCAGCTTTTCGGAAACTATTAAGCTGGTTAGTATAAATATTGGTAAATATATTCTCTGGTCCGGGAGCATTGTTCTACTGACAGGATTATCAACAGGAGTATTGCTGGTTGATAATATTAATCTTATAAACACAAGAATAAAAGGGGATTTGCCTGAGGCAGTTCAACTGGATAAAGGCAGCTATTATCCCGATCTTAAAAAACTGAATTGTGATGGGGTAAAGAAAGATAATGGAGTGGAGATGGTGGTTAATGGGAAGCTGGAGACTCCACTCTACTGCTTCAACGGGAAATCTGTAACTCTCTCTTTTTATGCCAGAGGATCTGTCTGTAAGGGAGAATATACGATTCTTAAGATTGTTTATGAAGAGTTGAGCAGAAATGAGTTGATTGCTGTAAGACTGAAAGAGTATGTTGAACTTACAGAAGAGATGAAAAGGTATGATTTTAATATTAATAGCCGTCCGGGGAAATGTGGCAGAATAATAATCTCTTTTGTTAATGATGATTTCGATTATAAGAACAAACCTTATACTGACAGGAACCTGTGGTTCAGTAAATTGGAATTAACAGTGAAATAGTTGTGCTGTTGCGAGTTTGAGGCTCTTCAAAGATCAGACACTTTGTTATATAATAGAAGTTTATAATGTAAGGAAATATTATGGATCAATTAACTGAGGCGAAACAGAAAATAGCATCTTTTATGGATGTGATTGCCGGGAAGAGAGAAAAGTATATAAAAAGAAACAGCTATTACTACAAAGATATAGTAAAGTTTCTGAAATACAATATACCGGAAGGAAAGAGAGTACTTGAACTGGGTTGTGGAACCGGTTATGTGCTGAACCAGTTGAAACCATCTGCAGGAGTCGGTATCGATGTTTCTGCCAGAATGGTTGAAGAGGGTAGAAAAAGATATGAGAACCTGGTTTTTCATGAAATGGATGCGGAAAATATCCAACTGGAAGATACATTCGATTATGTAGTTATATCAGATACTCTCGGCTATTTTGAAGATATTCAGCGGGTTATTAAAGAGATGAAGAAGGTAATAACTCCTGAAACGAGGATTATTATTACATATCACAACTTTCTCTGGCAGCCACTGTTTAAGATGATGGAAGTTATGAAGCTTAAGATGCCTCAGATGAGACTGAACTGGCTTAATAAAGAGGACATAATAAATCTTCTGGAACTGGAAGGTTTTGATATAGTAAAGTCCGGTAAGAGATTCCTTATTCCTAAATTTGTACCATTGATCTCATGGTTCTCAAATAAATATCTTGCAAAACTACCACTTATTAATCGCCTGTGTGTAACTGGTTACGTTATATCAAGATATATCAGGCATGCTGAGGAAGATAATAAAGATTACAGTGTTAGTGTTATTATTGCTGCCCGGAATGAGAAGGGCAATATTGAAAATGCTGTAAAAAGAATTCCCGCAATGGGTAAACATACTGAAATAATCTTTGTTGAAGGTGGCTCTTCAGATGATACTCTCGGAGAGATTAAAAGAGTTCATGAACTATATAAAGGCAGGCTGGATATAAAATATGCTGTTCAGGATGGAAAAGGAAAGGGAGATGCTGTAAGAAAAGGTTTCAACATGGCTTCAGGAGATATTCTGATGATTCTTGATGCTGACCTTACCGTACCACCGGAAGATCTGCCTAAATTCTATAATGCTCTGGCTACAGGTAAAGGTGAATATATCAACGGTACACGCCTTGTTTATCCAATGGAAGATGAAGCGATGAGAACTCTTAATATGATGGGAAACAAGTTCTTCTCTATAATGTTTTCCTGGCTACTGGAACAGAGATTGAAAGATACACTGTGTGGCACTAAAGTATTAACCAGGAAAAACTGGGATGCTCTTGTAGCAAACAGGCACTATTTTGGAGATTTCGATCCTTTTGGTGATTTTGATATGATTTTTGGATCTGCAAAGCTTAATCTTAAGATTGTTGAAGTTCCTATCAGATATAAAGCCAGAGTTTATGGTGAAACCAATATCTCCCGTTTCAGACACGGATGGTTACTACTTAAAATGGTGTTTTTTGCCATGAACAAAATCAAATTCATCTAAATGGCAGATAGTATAAAACAGAAATTTTTGAAAAAAGAGCTCTTTTGGGGACTTTTCTTCTTTTTTGCTGGTACTGTCATATACACTGAAGCCTTTAGCGGATTAAATAATTTTATTGTAGATTTCTGGAAAAATATACCCTGGCGTGAAGGTACGGAAAGATGGCGTTCAGGGTTCACTGTGTCCGGCTGGTTTTTCTGGATACTGGGCTTAATGTCCCTGTTTGCAGGAATTGAGCAAGTTAAAAAATTTATACATAAACTGTTTCTTAATAAAATAGCCTATACTATTCTGTTTATAGTGCTGTTTTTTGTGGTAAGAACTCCTTTCTATTCAACCGGTATGGTAGCTGAAGACGGTCTTTTCGCCAATATCCTTATAAATCATCCCGAATCTCCCGATTACTGTCTTATTGGCAGAATTAATGGAGAGGAGATACTTGAACCGATTCAGCATCCGGGACTCATATATGAACCAATAGCTGTACTAGGAGATTTCTCTCATCTGTTTCTGGACTACAACTCAATGTCCAGAGAGGAGACTACTTTCTGGTCCAGAATCATGTACTCATTTTTCCAGCTGTTTTTCTGGATGTTGCTTGTGTTGTATATAGTGCGGTTAAATAAGGGATTCTGGTTTGAATCCGGGAGATTATCTCTTCTTTACGGCCTGATATTTTTTGCTATTTTGCCAATTGCTTTAAATAACTCTATAGATCTGCAGATAGATAGCAGTACTGGTGTGATATACAATGGAATAATGGGACTGGCTGTTCTCATATTTATGAAAAAACGAGACAGAACTGGTTATGTAATTCTTTTCGCCGGGTCTGTAATAGCGGGATTTGGTAAAAATGAGTGGGGAATAATTCTTCTCATGACAGTGGCTGCAGCTCTACTATATTTTGTTATTATTGCTGTTTTAAAACGATTGAATGGTAATGGGAAAGAGTATCTGTTATTTCTTGGAACAATTGTTGCAGGATTGACTATAGGTTCAGTTATTAATTATCTGTTTGATCCTGTTAATTATATTGCCGGTATTAAACTGCTTACTAAAATGAGTGGCAGAGCCAGCCTTATAAGTACCGGGGATTTCGGCTGGTGGTTACAGATTACCAAAGGAAGACTGGGATATATAATAAGCAATATTGTTATGATTCTGACTATTGCAGGTTATTTTATAAAAAAAGCATGGAAAGGTGATTTCTATCGTACATTTCTCTTTGGTTACTCTCTTGCTTTCTTTTTCTCTTTTTTTATTGCAATGTATGAGAGAACTGCCCGATATTATGCCTCTTCGTTTGTAACTCTTGTACTATGCTGTGTTCTTTTTATAGATGATTATAAAGGCGGGAAGGTGAGGAATTATGCAGTTACGCTGCTTCTATTACTGGGACTGGCATACTCCGGCCTTTATATAAGTGACAGATTAAATACTGTTAAACATTACGACGTTGTAAGAATAAAGCATAAAAGACACCTTAGAAGTGTTGAACGGCAGATCAGAAACGGCTGTGTGCCTCTGAAGAGCAGTTCTGATGGATATTTTGATAAAGATGATTTTATTGCTGACAGTCTTGGCAGGGTAGTGGCTGAAAAGCTGGCAGAAAAGTATAATAAAGAAGTATGTAAATAGAGGAAAAATGTATGAAGATAAGTGAAGGATTTATTAAAAGAAACTGGGGGTTGATCTACTCTGTAGTTTCGCTGACTGCTGATTTAATCCTCCTTAATTCTGCTTTTGTTCTGAGTATCTATCTGCGTTTTAGTGGACTGGAGAGTTTCAGGGATTATACCAAACCCTTTGTATTTATAAATATCTGCCTTCTTGTTCTATCTTTAGGTCTCGGAATATACAGATCCCGTTACAATCTCTCTCCTGCAGAACTTAAGAAGTATTACAAAAGACTGATTGTATATCTGGCTGTATCTACGATGGCTTTTCTCTATATAATTCAGGGACATGTGTATTCAAGACCTGTAATAGTAATTACTTTCTTTATCTTTTATGTTTTCACTGAACTGGGGCACTCTTTTATAAGAGCTTTCCAGAATCGCCTTACCCGTAAAGGTAAAATCGGATTCAATACAATAATAATCGGAACAGATAACAAAGCTAATGAGTTTGCAGATAAGATAAGCGATACTTTTAATGGGTTTTACCATATAATCGGGTATCTTGAGAACAAAATAGATAAACGTAATGATAAAGGTGGCATAGATAAAGCTGCTGTTCTGGGAACAACTGATGATATTCTGAAGATTATAGAAAAGCAGAAACCTGATCTTATCTTTGTTGTCTCCTGTTCTATGGATGTACTCAAGTATAAAGAGTTCAGTGCAATCTGCGAAAGCAGAGGTGTAAAGCTTAAGATGGTGTCTCCAAAGGTCAGTGGTGTTCTTTTCAATTCCAGAATAAGGGATGTATATGGTGTTGCCCTTGTAATGGAGAGCTGGAGAGCTGGATTTCACAGAGTTAATTCCAGAATTAAAAGAATAATGGATCTGGGAGTTCTGATTGCTATCACTCCTCTGGTTCTGCCATTAGGGCTTTTTATTGCTCTGATGGTTAAACTTACCTCCAGAGGCCCGGTGTTTTTCAAACAGAAGAGAGCTCTTGAACAGGATGGTAAGAGTTTCTTCTTCTATAAATTCAGATCTATGTATGAAGATGCTGAAAAGATTAAAGAGCAGTTACAGAAAGATAATGAGAGTGATGGTGCTCTTTTTAAGATAAAAGATGATCCAAGAGTAACCAGAGTTGGGAAATTTATCCGCAGAACAAGTCTTGATGAATTACCCCAGTTGATAAATGTTCTTAAAGGGGAGATGTCCTTTGTAGGACCAAGGCCACTGCCAATAAAAGATTTCAGTAATATTGAATCAAAGGAGATCGATTATTACTGGCATAAGCACCGTGGGAACGTAAAACCCGGTATAACAGGACTGTGGCAGGTTTCAGGCAGATCCAATCTCTCTTTTGAAGAGATGTTGTATCTGGACCTCTACTATGTTGAGCACCAGTCAATTTTCTTTGATTTTGAGATTCTTTTTGAAACTGTTCCGGTGGTTTTACTGGGTAAAGGAGCGTATTAGTGGCAGATACCCGCAAGATACTCTTTTCTGTCGTAATGCCATGTTTCAATGAAGAGAAATTTATTGAGACAGCAGTCAGAAGCCTGGCGGATCAGTTTGTAATTGATAATGGGGAAATTCTTATCGTTGATGGTATGAGTTGCGATGGAACCAGAGAGGTTATAGAAAAAATTGCCGCAGATGGGATTCCTTTAAGAATAATAGATAATGAGAAACGGTTGCAGAGCTTCGGTCTCATACTTGGAATAGAAGCTGCTGCCGGGGAAATTATTGTAAGAGCTGATGCTCATAGTATATATCCACCTGACTATGTGAAGAATCTTGTTTCTCTTTTGAAAGAGAAAGATGCAGAGAATGTAGGGGGCTGTATGCTTCCTGTAGGCAGAACAGTTGTACAGAAATCTGTAGCTGCAGCTATGCAGCATCCTGTTGGTGTGGGGGATGCAAAATTCCATCTCGGAAACTTTGAAGGGTATGTGGATACTGTCTATCTTGGCTGTTTCAGAAAAAAACTCTTTAGCGAAATAGGCACATACGATCCTGCAGCTTATCCCAATGAGGATGCTGAACTTAATCTCAGGATTCTGAAAGCAGGTTACAAAATATATCTGAAAGGGGATATTAAAGTTGAATATTTTCCCCGTAACTCTTTCAGAGCTTTAATGAGGCAGTACTACAGATATGGCAAGGGAAGAGCATATACAACAACAAAGCATGGAAAAGTTACATCCTTTCGTCAGATGGTGCCTCCTCTTTTTCTGATAATGTTTATTTTCAGTATTCTGATAACCGCAGGAGCTCTTCTGAGCCCTCAGTCAGGTATACTGAGCCTCATGAAATACAGTTTTCCTGTTTTTATTACCGGTTATCTTGGAGGTCTCTCTTTAGCTGCTTTTTGTATACCGGGTAAAAAAAAATATTCCTTTAGTGTAAAATTTATAATGGTTCCGGCTTTTATGATAATGCATTTCTGCTGGGCTGCCGGTTTTCTGGCAACCTATCTGTTTAAGAGAACAATATGAGTAGTATTAAAACGGAAAAACAGCGTAAACCTTTTAAGATTATAGTCGGTTTACTGATTACTGTAATTGCTTTCTGGCTGAGTTTCAGAAATCTTGAACTAGCCGATATAGAAGCAACTATCTACAAAATTGACCTTTTCTGGGTAGGCTTATCTGTAATCAGTACTCTGGCAACGGTTTATGTAATGGGTTACAGAATGCATCTGCTCTTAAAAGAGAACGCAAAAATACCCTTTAACTTCTTTTTTAAAGTAAATATTATTTCCCAGTATCTGAATATAGCTATACCCGGCCGTTTTGGTGAACTTGGTAAGTCATATATTACGTCCAGAGAATATCCGGTATCAGGAGCTTTTGTACTTGGAACTGTGGTTATTGAAAGGGTATTTGATTATCTGATCTTTCTGGTACTGTGGATTACAGTTCCTGCATATTTTACATTTCAGGATCAGGTAAAAGGATATTCTGTATCTCTTGTTATTGGCCTTGTTTCTATAATCTGTATGATTCTTATTGTATGGAAAAGAGAACAATTCAGGAAATTAAGTAATAAATTAATTGTCTTTGCTCCTAAAAGATTCAGAGAGAAGTTGCAGGGAGTTATTGTAAGAAGTCTTGATGCTTTTTCAAGACTCAGGAACAGTGGTGTTGTAGTGCAGTTGATTATGATTACCATAGTTTCGTATATGATGCAGGCACTTAGTAATTACCTTCTGTTTCAGGCTTTCGGATTTCAGCTCTCCTTCATTGAAGCTCTGTTTGTTGTTCTGGTTGTTAATGTAGGGAATGCACCTCCATCTGTACCAGGGAAAATTGGTGTTTTTGAATGGTTTGTAATTATGGCACTTTCCCTCTTTGGAGTAGCAAAAGGTGATTCTCTCAGTTATGCAATAGTTCTTCATATAATAGCTTTTGCACCCAAAATAGTTCTTGGGTTCTTCTTTATGATGAACCAGGGGCTTTCCCTGAGAAAAGCCGAAAGTGAGTTTGTGAAAATGGAGACTGAGGAAGAAGCCGGATGATGAAACGAAAGATTGCAACGAGGCTTGGGTTTCATCTGGCGAATTACATAGTGGTTCTTACTATTATGTTTATCTCAACCTCCTTCTATTTTTTTTTAAATAGTAGTAAAACAGCAGATCTTTTAGATACAGTAAGAGCTTTTGTGGATGAGAGGTTAAATAATTATATTTTTATCTCTGTAGCTGTATATCTGCTCTGTTACATTTTTGGTCTCATAAAATATACTCTTGATGAGAGACGTTTTCGGGTTCAGAACTATCTGGCTTCTCTTTTTAAACTGATGGTTATTCTGGGAATGGTCTCTTTTGCTGAGTTTTACATATTCTACTTATCAAAAATCGGGCGACTCATATATCTCTACACCTTCGTACTGTTGGGGCTGTATATGTTGCTATATTCACTTTTCAGAGGTCGCAGTGACTCCGTAAGACGTCTGTTGTGGCTGACATCTGAAGAGGCCTCCGGTATTCTTGACAGATATGCCGGTGGATATAACAGGTTTGACGTTGTACCACAGAGTAAGATCAGGGAAGGGGAGTTTACCAATGCTGAAATTGTCTATTCTGCAGGAGAGACAAATGAGGATACTTCTGAAATTCTGATACAGAGCAAGCTGGCTGGCAACAGGGTTATTGATCTTGTAGAACTTATAGAAAAAGAGGCGGGAAAGATACCTGTTGAATACGTGGATATTAAATGGTTTCTTGATAAATTTGATGTAGGAAACAGAAACTACTTCAGAGTCAACCGGGTACTGAATATTCTCTTCGCCTCTCTGCTTACTGTTATGCTGTTTCCTCCAGCTCTTTTTGTTGCTGCGATTCATAAAATATTCTCATCAGGACCTCTCTTTTTTGTACAGGAGAGGGTTGGACTTAATGGAAAGAAGTTTAGATTAATAAAGTTCAGAACCATGGTGAAGGATGCGGAAAAGTATGGTGCAAAATTTGCTTCAAAAGGTGATAAGCGTATAACTCCTATTGGTAAATTTATGAGGCGCACCAGAGTTGATGAAATTCCTCAGCTTCTGAATGTTCTGAAAGGTGATATGTCTCTTGTAGGGCCACGGCCTGAGAGAGAGGTTTTCATAAACAGGCTGGGAGAGATCATACCTTACTATAAACTCAGATTACTTGTTCCTCCGGGTTTAACAGGGTGGGCCCAGGTAAATGGATGTTATGCCGGAGATGATCCGGAAGAGCATAAAGAGAAGCTGGAGTACGATCTGTACTATATTAAAAGAAGAGGAATTGTACTTGATCTGCTTACCCTTCTGATGACTTTCAGAACTGTAATTGATGGTAAAGGGCAGTGAAAAACCTAATAGACAGATTCAGAACCTCAGATTTGTATCTGCTGTTCCTGATGTTTACCGGGCTGATATATCTTCTGTTCTATGTATGGCATCTTAATATTGTAGTACTGCCTCTTCTATCACTTACCGGAGGAGTTCTTCTGAGGTTATTCTGTAAAGAGAAATTCATTCTCATATTTACTGCACTTTTTCCTCTTCTCTCTCCTATTGCCTGGTTCGATAACCGGGGACTGCCATATAACTACCTTCTTATATCCCTGCTTGTACTGTTTGGGTGCTTTATAACTGACCTGTTTATGAAATTCAGAGATACAAAGAAGATGCTTGATAAGCTGAACAGGAGTTACCTTTTTTTCCTGGCTCTGGTTTTTATATCAGGTCTTTTTCTTTTTCTCAGATGGTCAAATATTACTCTCGATTCTATAGCCTTTTTCAGTGACACACAGATCGAACCGGGAGGAAACAGAAACTCTTTTGGAACAGTTTTTCCTGTTATATATATAATTCTTTTTGCAGTTTCTCCTCTATACTACCTCTACGCAGGAAAGGTCTCAGATAAAAAACAGCTGGTTCTGTTTTTTCTGGGTGGACACTCTCTTTCAATAATCTATGCCTGTCTTCAGAAGTACATGGGAGTGAGAGTATTTTTCTGGAATGAGTATAACGGCCTTGCATCTGATGCTTCGGGTTTTGGTTTTCTGTGTGTACTCTCTCTCTTCTTCTCTGTCTGGCTTGTAGTATCAGGGAAGGTAAAAGTACCTGCAGGTATTCTGTTTATTGTAATCTCTCTTGGTGGTATCTTTACCTCCAAAACCAGAATCGGGATTATAAGCATTGGTCTGGTACTACTGCTGCTTTTTATGAAGCTGAACAAAAAAGGAAAGCTATGGTTTGCTGTAACGGCAATTCTTATCTCTTCTTTAACAGGATATCTTGTTGTGTACAAAGGAGTGGGAGCTGATAATCTTCTGGTAGGAAGAATAAAGAGTAATATAACAAGTCTCATAAGGATATTTACAACCGAAGGGGAAGCACATGGTGCTATGCTCGATATTTCAGGCTACAGGCATCAGTTATGGCTCTACTCTCTGGATGCAATGAAGAAATATCCATTGTCAGGAGTTGGGGTTGGAAACTATGTTTTCTGGGTTATGGCAGAGAATCATGGAAAGAATTTTAAACACGACCTTCCATCTAATCAGTATCTGTTCTTTACTTCATCTATAGGAGTTGTGGGATTGCTGGCATTTTTACTGTTCATATGGGAATTCAGGAAATTCCGTTCACTTCCCAACTACTGGCTGCTTGGAAGTGTATTTGTAATTATGGTGGTTAACAATTTTCTCTGGTTACCTGAAGGCAGTATAGGGTTCTGGCTGATTCTTACACTGATTCATAGTGAAGGGGAAGGGTGTATCAGGAAACGATCTTATATGAAGCCTGTTGCGGGAGTGCTGTTTCTGCTTTTTGTTACAGGAAATATTGTTGCTTTTAATAATCTTCACCCATCAACTCTTTTAAGAAACAAAGGGGTTAGATACGATTATGGATTGTGGAAAATGGAGAGGAGCGCCGACGGTAGTGTATTCTACTGGACTAAAAGTTCATCCGGTATCTTTATTGATCTTAATGATAAAGGCAGATCAGAAAAGCTAAAACTTGTTTGTGGTGCCCCTATAGGACATCTGAAAGATAAAAAACAGGTAGTCACAGTTTTCTGGAAAGGGAAAGAGTACAGACGCTTTGAGTTCCCGGAGAACAGGGAAGAGAATTTTGTAATTGAAGGGGAGAAACTGGATAGTGGCTTTCTTGAGTTACGGGTTGATCCGGTTTTTAATCTCAGAAAAATGGGATTGTCACCGGAAAGCAGAACTCTCGGTATTCAACTGCATCTTCCTGAAAGAAAGAAATAGCAGTTCTTTTGGGTATTTGCAAATACTATCCTGATTTGGTGTTTATTAGTATCTATTAGTGGTTACAGAGAATGTTTTATATTAATCTTTATCAAATTTCACAGCCATACTACACTGGCCGGACATAGCCGAAATCAGAGTAAAAGTGCCAAGTATTGCAAGAAACCAGATCTGTTTATACAGGGATACTCCGATTACCAGAGCTGATAAACCTATTCTTATGTATCTTATAACTTTGTTTGTGCTACAGGTTTGAATCTTTTTTAAACGCATGAGCCAATTATATACCACGTTTCAGGGTTTCTGCAAACTTCTTTAATCTGATGTATCTGAGTACTCTCTGAATCGAAGAGGGAGCAGGGTCTTTCTTTCTGAAGGAGAGGAGTTTGAAATTGCAGTCTGCACAGTAGGAAGATCTGAAACTAAAAAGAGTTTCTTTTTAGCTCTTGTAACTGCAGTGTAGAAGATCTCTCTGGTTAGCATGATCCTGTGCCCTGGAAGAAGAACAAGAATTACCATATCATATTCAGAACCCTGGGATTTATGAACCGATATGGCGTATGAAGGAGTAATCTCATCAAGCTCATCTACACTATATTCTGTTATATAGCCATCAAAATCTATGAAGATTTTCCTCTCTTTGTTATTGTAATCTGCAATTATTCCCTGTTCTCCATTGAAGATCTCTTTTTCATAGTTGTTACGTAACTGCATTACCTTATCGTACTGTTTGAGAATGCCTTTTTCTCTTTTAAGAAAAACCTGTGCGGGATTGTACTTCTCCTGAATATCTCTGTTCAGGTTATCAATACCTGCTTCTCCACGATACATGGGCACAAGAATCTGTACGCCGGATGCGTTGAAATCGTAATCTTCCTTATAGTACTCTACAATGCCATTAACTTTCTGTCTTGCCTGCTCGTCATTTGAGACCTTAATGAAGACAAAATCCAGATTTTCACTATATGGTTTGAATTCAGGTAATTCACCGGAATTTATTCTGAAAGCATTATCAATAATAAGACTCCCTTCTTCCTGTCTGAAATTTCTCTTCAGAAAAATTGTGGCGAAGAGTTCACTGGCAATAATGTCTCTTAAAATGTTACCCGGTCCAACTGAGGGCAGCTGGTCTTTATCACCAATGATTATCAATCTGGTTCTGGACTCTTTAAGAGCTTTCAGAAGAGAGTAGAAGATAAATGTATCAATCATTGACGCTTCATCTATTATGATGGCATCAGCAGGGAGGGGATTGGTCTCTTTATGTATAAATTCCCGGGTTTCAGGGTTAATTTTAAGCAGTCTGTGAATTGTAGAGGCAGGATAGTGTGATGTCTCTTCAATTCTTTTTGCCGCTCTCCCTGTAGGAGCAGCTATTTTAACTTTAAGGGATCTGCTTTCCAGAGCTTCAATAATTGCTCTTATAGTTGTGGTTTTCCCTGTACCGGGGCCACCGGTTATTATTGTAACTCCCTGATTAATTGCTGCATAAACTGCATCCTGCTGCTCTTCTGTGAGTTCCACTTCAAGTTTTTTTGTTATCTTTTCAAAATCCGGATCAATCTGTTTGAGGGAGGTTAAAGATTCATCTATATCCAGGAGCTTTCTGGCTATAGCTTTTTCAATAATAAAGTTCTTCTTACTGACATAGACTTTGTTTGTTATGCCATTCCTGTCTTCTATCTCTTCGGTTACTATTTCGCTCTGTTCAACCAGTTTCTCAAGTTGCTCTTCTATACTCTCCTGCGGTACATTCAGAAGTTTGGAGCAGCTGTATATTAATTCACTCTCTTCAATGTACAGATGCCCTCTCTGCTGTTCAAACACGTCAAGGGAAAAGGATATTGCAGCCTGAATTCTGAAAGAGTTGTCCTCTTCCATACCATAAGCTTTGGCAATTGTATCTGAAATCCTGAAACCGATGCCGGGGATCTCTTTGATGAGGCAGTAAGGGTTGGTTTTTCAGAACCTCTTCGGAAAGAGCTTTGAATTTTTTAACAATTTTATTTACTGTTCGGGCACCAATGTTGAAGGGAGCAAGAGTAACTGTAATATCTCTGTGGAGTTTATTCTCCTGTGCATTCTTCTTTATCTCTTCATAGATCTTTTGTCTGATTCCGATGTCCAGAAGCTTTTCCGGGCTGTTTTCAAGGGTATCAAAGGTATCAGTGCCAAAAACTTTTACTATTTTCTCTGCTGTTTTTTTACCAATTCCTTTAAATCTTTCGGAAGCAAGATATTTAATTATTCCCTCGTTATCTTCCGGGAGTATAAATGTGAAGTTTTCGACTTTAAGCTGCTTCCCGAATTTAGGGTGAGTAATGAAATCGCCACTTACTTCAAGGAAATCGCCTTCATTAACATCAAACATTTCCCCTACAATGATCTGGTTACCATTGCCACCCTCTTTTACAGAGGTTTTCAGAACACTGAAACCACTCTCTTCCGATACAAAAATCTTTTTTAGAATCTTTACTTTCTGAACAATCAACAGGGATTTACCTCTCTGCAAATTATACCCGATGAGGGAGGAAAGTAAAATATTGCAGAATAATTCTGATTAATGAAGGAGATCTTTAAATCAAATGGCTGCTTTCAGGGGCTGTGTAAGCTGTTTTTTGAACCTCTGGTTATTTACTTTTTAATTCAATGGTGCTATTTATGTGAGTATGAAAAATTTTGTTGTCATACTAGTCGTTTTTTTTGCATCTTTAGGTTTGCTTGCTGAAGAGGACAAGCTGGTTACGAAAAAAGAAGAGATTCTTAAATTCGGGCCTGCTGCGTCATATTTTGCACCCCGTGAAGGCGCTGTTAAATCTATCTATGGAAAAGGTGGAGCTCAGTTCGGTTTTAATATCGGAGTAAGAGTCTGGAAAGGCCTTTCCACCTGGTTGACAGTTGGCTACTATAAAGCGGATGGCAAAACAACTCTTGAGGAGCTGCAGGAGACAACAAGACTTACTCAGTATCCGATTACTCTTGGGCTGCGCTATAACTTCTTCAGAAAAAGTGTTATAAGCCCTTATTTAGGAGGAGGATACACCTATCTCTACTTCAAGGAGGAGTCAGATATAGGTAAAGAGGAAGACAAGGGGCATGGTTACAAGGCTGAAGCTGGTGTGGAGTTTAAGTTCACCCGGCACTTTTCGCTTGATCTCAATGTAACGTACATGGATGTTAAGGTGAATCCCACCGGAACTGATGTACAGCTTGGGGGCACAAGCGCAGGCCTGGCCTTTCTTATTAACCTGTAATTGTTGTTGTATTCCACAGTTTTAGTGCTTGACAAAAATGCGTTAATGTTAGATTATATGCATTTGCAAAAAAAACTGTAAATGGATGTCAAAGATCAGGTTAAAAGAAGTCTGTCTATTCTTGAGGTAGTCTCCCTGTATGTAGGTTTACAACCTGCAGGAAAGTATTATAAAGGTTTATGCCCTTTTCATAAGGAGAAAACTCCTTCTTTTTATGTTTCACCGGAAAAGGGTAGTTATAACTGTTATGGATGTAACAGATTTGGGGATATTTTTTCTTTTATACAGGAGCAGGAAGGTCTGACCTTCCCGGAAGCGATAAACTTTCTGGTAGATCGCTTCAGTCTTCAGGTAGACAGAAGTGAACCTCGCTTCTCAGGTAATAAGAGTGATAATGAAGACTATTACAGAATAAATAGTCTTACAATTGATTATTACAAAAATCTGCTTTATGAATCTTCAGAAGGTGCTAAAGCCAGAGATTATCTGAAAAAGAGAGGGTTTAGTCAGAATACAGTTGATAAGTTTCAGATGGGATATGCTCTTAATGGATGGAATGGGTTAAGAGATCATCTCGGAAGTAAAGGAGTTAACCTGTCCAAAGCTGAGCAGCTTGGATTGCTTGTAAAGGGCAATAATGGTTTATATGATCGCTTCAGAGGAAGAATCATGGTCCCGATTATCTCTGAATCAGGCAGAGTTATTGCTTTTGGTGGACGGACTATCTGGGATGATCAGAATAAATACCTGAATTCGCCTGATACTCCGATATATAAAAAGAGTAAACATCTTTTCGGTTTTAATGTAGCTAAAGGACATATAAGAGAAAACAAATCTGTGATACTTGTAGAAGGATATTTTGACATGATCAGTCTCTATCAGCACGGGGTTGAAAACTGCGTTGCTTCTCTTGGGACAGCTCTTACAGATTTACAGATTTATCTGTTGAAAAGATTTACAGATGATATTAAGATCTTTTACGACAGCGATAGTGCCGGAATCAAAGCAATGGCGCGGGGAGTTGAAAAAATGTTCGAGTTGGCTGTAGTTCCTGAAATTCTACAGCTGAAATCCCATAAAGACCCTGATGATTTCATCAGAGATAAGGGACTCGAGGGGTTTGGAAAACTGGTGAAAAGCGCCAGAAACGGTTACAAATTCCTGTTGGAGCAGGCTGTTGCAGGCCTGGATCTGAGAGTCCCTGTACAGAAGAAAAAAGCTGCTGAAAAAGTAGTTGAAATACTTGAAAAACTTGACGACAATATTTTAAAGAATGAATATAAGCAGATTGCTGCTTCTTTTCTGGATATAAACGAAGATCTTTTGATTCTGAAAAGTAGTAATGATACATCTGTGCCAAAGAGTGAGAAGTTTATGATCTCTCCGGCAGAAAGGGATCTCCTTGAGGTAATGCTGAGCGTACCAGCTCTTATTCCTCAGCTGAAAGAGGCCTTTTTAACAGATGAACTGCTGGGAATCCTTAAGAGCGGTAATATTCTCAAAGCACTTATGTGCAATTATGATCAGAGAGTAGGAGATTTTACCGATATAGGTGGCATAAGAGACAGCCTGAGTCCTTCAGAACAGGGGCTTTTAAGAGAGTTATTCAGTAATACAGAATCCCTTGATGAAGGTGAAATTGAGACTCGTCTTGAAGCAAGTTTTGGAGCTTTTCATGAAAAACTGAGAAAAGAGAAGATTGAAAAAATCAATCGTGAGCTCAAAGTGGCAGAGAAAGACAAAGATTTTGAACGTGTAAAGAAACTAATGGAAAAGAAGATGAATCTTGTAAAATTGAAATTTAAATCAGTCCAGGAGGCATAGCAGGCAACAGTGGGAAAAATGGATGATATACAGAATGTATCAGGAGATGATACCGGAATTTCACATGCAATAATTTCAGAACTTGTTGAGATGTCAAAGTCCAACAACGGTAAACTGAAGAGAGATGATTTTATAGATTTTCTGGAAGAAAATGGGTTGACAGATCAGAAAAAAGAACTGACTGCAAGATTAAATGCTCTGAATGTAAAGGTTATGCGTAAGAGAAGCATTGTCAAGCAGGAGAATATGGCTCAGTACCAGGAGTTTTTGATTCAGTTTCATAAAGAGCTTGATGCTGTAATGAAGCGTGCCCGGAAAAATTATGACATGATCGAAAGCACCTTCATTTTTACTCTTTTTGAAAATGAAGATGTACTTAAGGAGAACCTGAAGTTTCTTAAGCACTATCTGAAAGAGAATGGCATAAAAATTATAAAAATGCCTAAACAGAAGGTTGCCAAAGTCGAAACCGAAAAGAGCGAGATCGTAGGTGATCCGGTAAGGCAGTATCTGAGAGAAATGGGCAGCGTGAACCTTCTGTCCCGTGACGAAGAGATAATAATAGCTAAAAAAATTGAAAGAGGTGAGAATAAAGTTAAAAAAGCTCTTTCAAAAACCAATATAGTTCTTAACTCTGTTATTCAGATTGGTACCGATGTGCTGGAAGGCATCAAACCTATAGAAGAGGTTGTGGATAGCCTGGATGATGTGGAAGATGAATCAAAGAAACAGAAACTGAAGGATACTTTCCTTGAGAAGCATGTTGAGTTGAGGAATCTCAGACGGGATCTTAAGAATCTGAAAAAATCCAACGCTTCAAACTTTACTATTGCCAAAAAGATGGTTGATATAACTCATCTGATTCAGGGGATGTCTCTTAAGTTTGAAAGTAAGAAGAAGTTTGTTGAGAGAATCAAACAGCTGAAAGAGAACTATATTCACACTATGCGTCGTATTGACAAGCTGTCAGCTTCTCTGGACAATATGATATCTGACAGTGAAGACTATATAGAGTGTAAAGGCGAAATAGAGCGTTGCCAGAAACGTCTGGATGCTCTGAATGACAAGTACGAAATTACTCCTGAAGAGCTCTTTAAAACCTGTCTTGACATTGAACAGGGACAGAGACTTATTGATCATTCAAAGAATGATCTTGTTGAGTCAAACCTTCGTCTTGTTGTATCTATAGCAAAGAAATATATTAATCGTGGACTTCAGTTTTCTGATCTTATTCAGGAAGGTAATATCGGGCTTATGAAAGCGGTGGAGAAGTTCGAATATCAGAGAGGATACAAATTTTCTACATATGCTACCTGGTGGATAAGACAGGCTATTACCAGAGCTATTGCTGATCAGGCCAGAACTATCAGAATTCCGGTGCATATGATTGAGACCATTCATAAAATCAACCGGACTCAGAGAAGGCTGGTGCAGGAGCTGGGGCGCGAACCTACCGAAGAGGAAATTGCAGAAGAAGCAGGGTTCTCTGCTGATAAGATCAGGAAGATACTTAAAATTGCCCAGGAGCCGATCTCTCTGGAAACACCTGTTGGGGATGATGATTCCCACTTAAGAGATTTTCTTGAAGATAACAAAACTATTTCGCCACCTGAAATGGTTTCAAGAATGAATCTTAAAGAGCAGCTTGGACTTGTGCTTTCATCACTTACTGAAAGAGAAGCCAGGGTTATTGAAATGAGATTTGGTCTGAAAGATGGTAATGAGCATACTCTTGAAGAGGTAGGTCAGGAGTTTCAGGTAACTCGTGAAAGAATCAGACAGATCGAAGCTAAAGCTCTCAGAAAACTTAAAAAGAAAGCTAAACGACTCGTTAACTTCCTGGATAAACCGGAAGATTTCGAATAAAAAAACAGAATAATCTAATATCGGGCATTGCATGCAATGCCCCCCTTCACAATTGACTTTTACAGGTGATTTCTGTATATTGACCTGTTGTCTTAAGTTAAATTTATCACAAAAAAACCGGAGTAAGCGAATCTATGCTTGTATATCTCAGAGTCAGTAACTTTGCAGTAGTAGAGTCGGTGGAAATAGAATTTGTCCCTGGCTTTAATGTGTTTACGGGAGAAACCGGAGCAGGTAAATCGATACTGCTTGATGCTATAGGATTTCTGGTGAGGAAGAAGATACCTGAAGGGTCAATCAGGGAAGGTGCGGATAAACTCATCGTTGAAGCTATGTTTGAGAAAGGTGATGAAGAGATTATTCTCAGACGGGAAGCCAGAAGCACCAGATCGGTGTGCTTTATAAATGGTAGTTTAGTGAATTTTATGCAACTCAAGGAAACTGCCGGAGAACTTCTGAATCTTTATAGTCAGCATGAACATCTGTATCTTATGAATTCTGCTAATCACAGGAAAATGATTGATGAGTTTGCAGGAACAGATACTGAACTTGATGAACTTAAAAACCTTAGTGCAAAATTCAGAAAAATAAGTTCTGAACTCGAAGATATTGATGAGAAGAGAATGCAGGCTAATGAGAGACTGGATATTCTGAACTACAGAATTTCCGAGATAGATGAACTGGGTATGAAAGAGTCTGATGAGGACGATCTGAAACGCAGATTCGGGATAATCTCTTCTGCTGAAAGTATTCTGAGCAGAGTTAACTCTCTTCTGGATAGCAGCTATCTTGATGAGAATTCTGTCTATAACAGATTAGCTGAAGGGCTTGGTGATCTTGAGTATCTTATGGAACACTATCCTGAGCTTGCTGGTTATTATGAGCAGCTTAATTCTGTTTATGGCGTTTTGCCGGATCTGTCGGCTTCGCTTACTGCGATTTCCGGTGGTGTTGAGTTTGATGAAGATGAACTTAACAGAACAGAAGAGACCCTTCATAAACTGGAACGCCTGAAGAAGAAATATAACTGTGAATCTCTTGCAGAACTTCTGGAACAGCAGAAAGCTTTGATGAAAGAGAGAGGTGAACTGGAAAATATTGAGCACACAACTGAAGAGAAAAAAGCTGAGCTGGATGCTATTCTGGCTGAATACCGTGATATAAATATAAAACTCAGAAATAAAAGATATAGTGCTGCAGAAAAACTGAGTACAGAAGTAGAATCAGAACTGGAGAGTCTTGAAATGAAGAACTCCTCTTTTCAGGTCAGGGTAATGGAAACAGAGCCGTCTGCTGGAAGTATGAGTGAATCCGGTTCTGATGAGATAGAGTTCTACTTTTCCTCTAATCCCGGGCAGAAACCCGCCCGCCTGAAAGAAACCGCTTCCGGTGGTGAACTCTCCCGGTTGATGCTGGTTCTTAAATCACTTTCAGGTAATGAGTCCGGTGAGGTGTATATATTTGATGAAATTGATACAGGGATTGGTGGTAAAACTGCAGATTTTGTTGGAAGTAAATTGAAGAGAATTGCTGCAGATAATCAGGTTATATGTATCTCGCATCTGCCTCAGATTGCTGCTTATGCTGAAACACACTTCCTGATTAAAAAAGAGGTGAGGGAAAACAGAACCTTCAGTACCACTGAGGAGCTTTCTCCTTCAGAAAGGGTAAATGAATTAGCAAGAATGATGGCTGGAAGCACTATTAATGCAGATGTACTTAATGCTGCTGAAAGTCTTCTGGAGAGAGGTAAATGAAAAAGTTTTTTATAAAGACATTCGGTTGTCAGATGAATGTCAACGATTCAGAGAAGATAAGATATATACTTAAGCAGAGACTTATGGAATCTGTGGAATCTGAATCTGAAGCAGATATTGTTATTATAAATAGTTGTGCTGTAAGAGAGAAGGCTCAGGAGAAGATCTTCTCATACATTGGAAGACTCGGAACAGAGCAGATTGTAATTGTTGCAGGATGTGTAGCTCAGTCGGAAAAGAAAGAACTGCTCAGGAAGAATCGCAGAATCAATTATGTCGTGGGAACACACCAGTACTATTCAATAGCATCCATAGTAGATGGAATTCTTCAGAAGAATGAAAGGGATGTAAAGACCGATTTTTCAAGAGGCTGGGAAGAGGTCTTACCTGATGTTGACTCAAGAGATGATGGTGTTTCCGGTTTTATATCTATTATGGAAGGGTGTAATAATTTCTGTTCTTACTGTATTGTTCCTTATACCCGGAGCAGAGAGAAGAGCCGTCCTCTGGACAGTATAATTAAAGAAGTTAATATGCTTAGTGAGGCTGGTTATAAAGAAGTAATTCTTATAGGCCAGAATGTGAATAGCTGGAGAGATGAGGAAGAGGGACTGGAATTTGCAGATCTTCTTGCAAAAGTTGCTGAGATCAGTGATGCTAAATGGATTCGTTTTATTACCTCCTATCCGGGATATTATAATAAAAAATTAATAGATGTAATGCTGAAGCATCGCAACATTGCCCGGCATATACACTTCCCGGCTCAGTCAGGCTCAACAAGAGTGCTTAAGAAGATGAACCGGATATATAACAGATCTGAGTATCTCAATATAATAAACTCATTTAAAAAGAAGATGCCGGATATTTCATTCAGTTCCGATTTTATTGTAGGTTTTCCCGGTGAAACTGAAAACGACTTCCGTTTAACACTATCTCTTATCGATAAGGTAGAATACGATTCGATATTCTCTTTTATCTATTCGAAAAGAAAATATACAAAAGCAGCAGAGATGCCTGATAAAGTCACTGCTGAGAATAAGAAAAAGAGACTCTATGAGCTACAGGATCTTCAGAAGAGTATTCAGCTAAGGAATAATAAACAACTTGTTGGAAAAGAGCTGGATGTGCTTATAACAGGTAATAATCCCAAAATCGAAGGAGAAGTTATCGGAAGAACAGAAACTTATCGGGTTGTTAACTTTAAATCCAGTGCAGAGGCAGGTGATCTTGTTAAGGTCAGGATTGACAGGGCAGGTCCTTATTCTCTGAGGGGAACTCAGATTTCATGAATGGTGTAAACCCCGGAAAAGTTGACTTTAAGCGGATATTGTATTAGAATGATCACTGATTTTTACACACTCAGGAATGGTTATAAAAAAATGGTTATAGATATTAAAACTATTGGCAGCAAGGGTTTGCAGGTAACTGACACCATTGATGCATCTGAAGTAGATATAGAAGGGAGTGAATCACTCTTTCTTGATAACCTTGAGTATTCTATCTTTTTTTCAAGAGAGAGAGACAGAATAAAGGCAAAAGGAAAGGTTGAAACAAAAGTTACTCTCAAGTGTGTCCGCTGTGTTGAAGAGTTTGAGTTTAAAGTTGATTCAAATTTTGATGTTATTCTCTTTCCGGCAGATATGGTTGATGTCTCTGTAAATGCTCTTGGAGCAGATGAGATGGAGTACATTTTCTATGATGGAAAAAAGATAGATGTAATAAAGATTCTTATGGAGCAGGTAGGGCTTTATATCCCAATGAATCCTGTTTGCCAGAATAAATGTAACGGACTTTGTCCTAACTGTGGTACTAATCTGAACTACGATAAGTGCAAATGTGATGTTTCCGACGGAAATTTTAATTTTTTTAATATAATAAAGAGGTGAAAAATGGCACTGCCTAAAAGAAGACATTCTCATCAGAGAAAAAATAAAAGACGTTCTCACGATGCAATTAAAGTTGAAGGTCTGGCTGTATGCTCAAACTGCAGCGAACCTAAACTACCTCACAGAATCTGCAAAAAATGTGGACATTATGAAGGAAAACAGGTGATCAAGGGTACTGAAGAGTAGTCTATGCCTGCTTGTATTGCTGTAGACGCCATGGGCGGTGATAATGCTCCTGAAGTTGTTATAAAGGGAGTTGAGGAATATCTGACCCATAATAGCAGTGATACAGAAGTAATTCTGGTAGGTTCAGAAAAACAGGTGAAAAGGGAAGTGCGCAAAATTGCGCCTTCGATTATTAATAAGGTAAAGTTTCGTAACGCTAAAGAGACTGTTTCGATGCGTGAGCAGCTTTTCTCCTACTGGAAAAAGAGAGAAAAAACTTCGGTGAAAATAGCTCTTGATATGGTAAAAAAGGGAGAAGCTGATGCTATGGTATCAGCTGGTAATACAGGGGCAATTACTGCCTTTGCCAAAACAAGTCTTGGCACTCTTGATACCATTGACAGACCAGCTCTTGCAATAATGATTCCTACATTGAAAGGTTCAACTATGCTTATGGATGTTGGTGCAAATGTTGATTCGAAACCCAGAAATCTGGTTCAGTCGGCACTTATGGGTAAGATATATCTGGAAAATGTTTACAGCATAAAAAATCCCAGAATAGCTTTGATGAGTGTTGGTGAAGAAGATGTCAAAGGTAATGAGTTAACCAAAGCGACCTTCAATATACTTAAATCTCTTGATATTAACTTCATTGGTAATATTGAGGGAAGAGATGCGTATATTGGTGATGTGGATCTCATTGTAACAGATGGATTTACCGGGAATATAACTCTTAAGGTAACAGAAGGTGTTGTCAGCGCAATGCTGTCAATGATGAAACGGGAGATTATGTCCAGTCTGCTTTCAAAAGTAGGCTTTTTCTTTCTCAGAAGCTCTGTTAAGAGAATATTGAAAAAACTTGATTATGCTGAAACCGGAGGAGCACTCCTTCTTGGAGTTAATGGAATTGTAATTATTGGTCACGGTAATTCAAGTTCAAAAGCTATAAGAAGTTCTATTGAGCTGAGTTGCAGATTCATTGAAGAGAATGTTCTGCAGAAGATAGCTGAAGAAATCCGGGAGTTTCAATCGGTTTTAAAGGAGTTGAAATATGTATGAAGAAAAGAAGAACGCAGTAGTAACTGGTGCTGCCAGAGGAATTGGTAAAACCATTGCAATTGAACTCGCTAAAAAGGGAGTTAATGTAGTTGTTTCTGATGTACTTATTGAAGAAGCTGAAGCTACAGCTGAAGAGATCAGAGGTTTCGGTGTAAAATCATTTGCTTTTAAAGCTGATGTTTCAAATGCTGAAGAGGCAGATGCACTGATTGATAAAACTGTTGAAGAGTTTGGTACAATCGATTTTCTAATCAATAATGCTGGTATCACCAGAGATAATCTGGCTATCCGTATGAGTGAAGATGAATGGGATAAAGTAATTGATATCAATCTTAAAGGCACTTTCCTGTGCTCAAAATATGCAGCAAAAGTTATGATGAAAAAAAGATTCGGAAGAATTGTCAACATCGCATCTGTAGCTGGTATTCTGGGATCAGCCGGTCAGGCTAATTATGGTGCATCAAAAGCTGGTGTAATGGCTTTGACTAAAACTTTTGCCAGAGAGCTTGGCGCAAGAAATGTAACATCCAATGCGGTTGCACCTGGATTTATTATTACTGAGATGACAGATAAACTGTCAGACAGAGTTAAAGAAGAATATTTGGCGCAGATTCCCCTTAAAAGAGGCGGAACGCCGGAAGATATAGCAGCAGCAGTAATTTTCTTATGCTCGCCCGCTGCGTCTTATATCACTGGTACCACACTTAATGTGTCCGGTGGTTTAGTAATCTAAATTTATGGAGGGAAATTATGACTAAAGAAGAAATTTTGGTAAAGGTAAAAGAAGTTGTTGCTGACAAACTGAACGTTGGTGAAGATCAGGTAACTGAAGATGCAAAATTTGTAGAAGATCTTGGTGCAGATTCACTTGACCAGGTTGAACTCATCATGGCTCTCGAAGATGAATTTGATCTGAAAATACCTGAAGAAGAAGCAGAAAAACTAACTGACGTTGACGCTGCTGTAAAGTATATCGAAGGAAAATTATAATTAGCCATGGAATATAAAGGAAAGACAATCAACCTCAGAAGGGTTGTTGTCACGGGAGTTGGGCTGCTGTCACCAGTAGGGAATAATGTTCCTGATAGCTGGGCGAAAGCCAGAGCCGGAGTGTCAGGTATCGGTCCAATAACACGTTTTGATACTTCAGAACACTCTTCAAAAATTGCTGGTGAGATCAAGGATTTCGATCCAACAACTATTTTCGATAGAAAAGAGTTGAGAAAATTTGATCCATATATTCAGTATGCTCAGGTTGCTGCAATCGAAGCTGTTGAAGATGCTGGAGTTGATAAGTGCGAAGACAAAGAGAGAATCGGTGTCTATATTGGATCCGGTATTGGTGGTATCTCAACTATTGAAAGCAATAGCTATACAATAAGAGATAAAGGCCCACGTCGTGTTTCTCCCTTCTTTATTCCAGCTTCAATCGCAAATCTTGCTTCAGGTCATGTGTCAATAAGATACGGTCTTCAGGGACCAAATATGGCTAACTGTACAGCTTGTGCTACCAGTACTCACGCAATAGGTGATTCTTTCAGAATGATCCAGCGTGGTGATGCTGACGCAATGGTTGCAGGTGGAGCAGAATATCCAATAACTCCTCTGGCAGTTGCAGGTTTCGCAGTAATGCGTGCTCTGTCAACAAGAAATGAGGATCCTGTTGGAGCAAGTAGTCCTTTTGATAAAAATCGTGACGGTTTCGTTATTGCTGAAGGTGCAGCTGTAGTTGTACTTGAAGAACTGGAGCATGCAGTAAATCGTGGAGCAAAAATTTATGCTGAAGTGGTAGGCTACGGCTTTACTGGTGATGCATTCCATATTACTGCTCCTGACGAAGAAGCTAAAGGCACATCCAGAGCAATGAAGATGGCAGTGAAAGATGCTGGTGCTGAAATGGATGAAGTTGATTATATCAATGCCCATGGAACATCAACTCCTTTTAATGACAAACTGGAAACCAAAGCAATTAAGAAAGCTTTCGGAGATCATGCATATAAACTTGACATTAGTTCAACTAAATCAATGACCGGACATATGTTGGGTGCAGCAGGTGGTACAGAAGCTATTTTCACCTGTCTGGCTCTGAAAGAATCCTTTATTCCGCCAACAGCTAACTATAATACACCGGATGAGGAGTGCGATCTTAACTATGTACCTAATAAAGGTATTGAAAAAGATATCAAACTCGCTATTTCAAACTCTTTCGGTTTTGGTGGAACTAACGGAACACTGGCTTTTAGAAAATTTGAAGGCAAATAATAAAAAACCGGGGCTTAAACCCCGGTTTTCCTTTTATCGTTTATACCATTAACCGCTTTAGCTGGGATAATTCCAGATAAAAAAATAAGATGCAATTATTCAGTTATCTGTTAAGGATGAAGTTGTAGATTCTTTCTTTGGTTTTATTCTGTCTGTAGGAGTGATAGCCTTCAGCACAATGAGTGCATATATCTGATAAGCAGATATTTGCTTCAGGTACACCATGATTCATTAACTCATATTTGAGACCTTCTTTTATATCAAGAAGATATTTGCCATTCTCCTTCAGTTTACAGAACTCATCAACTTTGTAAGCTGAATTAAGAGCTCCTCTTACCTCCGGGCCTACTTCGTAACAATTGCCTGAAATTGAAGGCCCTGCAAAAAAGTGTAAATCTGATAAAGATTCTCCAGAAATGAAATTGCTGAGAAGATTTGTTGCAATACCTTTTTGAAAACTTCTCCACCCGGAGTGAAGAATTCCTGCTATTCCGGTTTTATCTGACCAGAAAAAAAGAGGAACGCAGTCAGCAGTTCTTATAGCAGTGATCCCCTGCTCAGAGTTGTGAATAATTCCATCACCTTCTGTTGAATTGTTAATATTCTCTGAGAAGAAAATCTTTTCAGAATGGATCTGTTTAAGTTGAATAAAACTCTTCTTGTTAAAGAAGTTCAGAAGAGAATCAGGCTGAACCCTGTCTAAGGTCCAGCCATATATATATTTGTCTGATTCATAATATCTGATACTGCCTGAAGGCAGTTTAGCGGTACAATATTTCATAGAGATATTGTACCAGAAAAAACTATTTTTTCCTTTTTACTGTTCTTACAGATCTGCTTGAAGAAGATGAAGAACGTGAGATACTTCTGGAACCGGAAGAGGATCTGCGTACACTCTTTGGAGGGCTGTATGATCTTGATGAAGAAGATCTGCTAACGCTCTTTGGAGGACTATAAGACCTGGAAGATGATCTCTTAACACTACGGGGAGCACTATAAGAGCCTGAATAGGATGAACGCTTTTTAACCTTTGGTGCACTATATGATCTTGAAGGTGAAGTGTAACTTCTGTAAGAGCTTTCTGAAGAAGGTCTGACTTTTCTTGTTGGCTTGTATACGCTGCTGCTGGAGGAGGAACTACTATATGAGCTTCTTTTCTTTACAGAAGGTTTATAACTTCTATAAGTGTTGTCATATGTTGTTGATCTTCTGTCTACAGTATTACTTTTTGATCTGTACTTCTTTATAGAGCCGGATGAAGAACCTGAATAAGGAGAACGATATTCGCTACTGTTTCCTGATCTGTAGCGGGGAGTATGTTTAACTGTTGTTTTGTTTACTCTGCTCTTTTTAACACTGCGAACATCAGAGTCATTATAGCTCTTTCTGAATACAGAACGGCTGCTGCTACCTGAGGGTGAACTGTTATATCTCTTCTTTTTTATAGCTCTTGTACTACTTCCTCTGTAAGTTGTGGAAGATGTACCGGATTTTCGTATAACTCTTGTGCTGCCTGATCTGTTACCTGAAGAGTATCTGTAGACCCTGCTCTTGCTGATAGTACCGGTTTTTCTTACAACAGTGGTTTTCCTGCCAAAACTTCCTGCTGATCTTACTCTGACTGATCTTCCTTTAGCGTCAACTCTTCTGACAGTGCTGTATTTTATTCGCCTTGTTGGTGCATGGCCTCTGTGAACAACTCTTATACTTGAAGAGTTTGAATGGCGGTTTCTTACAGAAATTCTGCTTATTCTTGAGTGTCCGATATGGCCTCTTTTTATTATTATTGTAGAACGGGAATGAAAAGGAATACCTCTTCTATAACGGTAATGCCTGTGCCATCTTCCATTAATAACAATAACAGGTCTGTTATAGTAACTTAAAGGGGACCATCCATAGTAGGAATCATTCCAGCACCAGGAAACCCATGCAGAAGACCAGCGGTAACCAGGAATCCAGTACCACCCGTCCATAACACTCCAGTGCCATCTTCCATAATGGTGAGTTGCCCAGCCCCATGAATCATAAGATGACCATACGTATCCATAATGAGGATGCCATACCCATCTGCCATTTGAGTAAGGTCTCCAGTCTACTGCGATATTATAAGGAATCCATACATATCTGCCAAAATCAGAGCTGTATTTCCATCTGCCGGATCTGCTGAGTTCAGATTCATGATCTTCATATCCTTTATCAAGATATCTGCTACCATAATTTCTTGAATATCCAATTTCTCTGGTTCTTTTAGCTGACCAGGCGTCAAAATCGTCTTTATAGTTATTGCTGAAGTAGTATGGGCGCTCAATAATTCTGCCATCTCTGAAAGCAGCCTTCTGATCTCTTCTCAGAGTCTTGTGATATCTTTCGCCGGATATTTCCGCTCTTCCCTTATAAGAGATAACTTCGGTTTTGTTGTTATCAAGAACGTTGATTCTGTAAACTCCTCTGCGCAGAATGAATACACCGCAATCAGGAGTCTGGATTTCAATATCCTTCTCATAATCGAGTTCTGCAATATCCAGTATCATGCCACCTTTCAGGAGCCTGAAACTTGCCCTTGTTTTTCTTAAAGCCGGAGCTTTGGATATTACAAGTCTGGAATCATAATCAAGTCTGATGTAATTCAGGCGCCCAATATACAATTCCATTCTGCCATCAGTAGTGGTAACAGTATCCTTATCAAAAAGCGGAAGATTTACAGAACCTTCTTCCATAGAATCAGCATACTCTCTTTTAACAAAGGTTTCTCCTGAAATATATTTAATACGGATAACTTTGGCATCACTGAAGTGTCTGGGTTCGTTATCTCTGCTGTATTCAGCGTTCAGACACATGAAAGCAGTGCTTATTATTAATAGTGTTAAAAAAAGTTTGTTTGCCATATTGTACCTCCGGGATTAATATAGCAATAAGATTGCCAGTTGAAAATCTTTGAGTTGTCTCTGTTGAGTGACAGATAAGAGGGAATTGATTGGAGAGGCGCCGAAGTAGAAGATACTCCGGCGTTATTTACTTTGCTTGAAAATTCTTTTACAAAATTATCCTGCTGCAATAGCTTCTACAGGACAAACGCCAGCACATGCGCCACAGTCAGTGCATGTACCTGCATCGATTACATACTGAGAATCACCCTGAGAAATTGCTTCTACTGGACATTCGCCTTCACAAGCTCCACAACTGATACATGCATCACTAATTACATAAGCCATAATATCCTCCTGTGCTTAAGTTTTTACTTTATTGATTGTAACTACGATAAATCACTTTGTCAACCAAAAAAAGGTCTTAAATTAAGATAAAATAATTGATAGGAAAGCCTATGAATAAAGGGTTTTGAGGAATTGCGGGAATATAGGTTTGCCTATTAAAGAAAGTGCTGGCAACATTGTTGCTTGTAAAAAAAATTTAATGAAACTTTATTGAAAAAGCAAACGTTTAACTAATATATCTTAAAGAGATATCCAATGAAGATTACTGGATTTAACAGGAGAGTGTTATGAAAAAACTACTACTTATCGCAGCTATAATTGCGCTTGGTCTGCTGGCTGGATGCAGCAGCAAAGAAACCGGACCTGACAAGAAGGACAAAAACGAAGTTGAGAAAAAAGCCGATAAAAAAGAGAGTAATAAGAAAGGTAAAGATAAGAAGAAAACTGATGCTGTACCGGTAGAAGTTGTAAAAACCCAAAAAGGGGATATCAGCTCCTTTCTTCTGTTAAGTAGTAATCTGGATGCAGAGAACTATGTAAAGATATACCCGATGACTTCAGGGATAATTACTGAAATCAGGAAATTTGAAGGTGATAAAGTCAGAAAAGGAACTATTCTGGCAGTACTTGATGACAGGGAAGCAGCTATAAATGAGAGAAAAGCTGCTATTGACTATGAAAAACTGAAAGCAGAGTTTGCAAGGCAGAAAGAGATGTTTGAAAAAGATCTTATAAGTAAGGAGACTTTTGAAAAACTGGAATTTAATCTTAAGCAGACCAAACTTGACTGGAAACATAAGAAGCTTATGCTCTCATATACAAGAATCACTTCTCCTATTGATGGCGTTGTAACCAGAAGAAATATTAAAGCCGGTAATAAAATTAATGTTTCAGATCACTCATACACAGTTGTTTCAAGTAGAGAAAAGGTTGCTATAGTTAATATTCCTGAACAGGAAAAAAACAGTGTGTATCTGAATCAGAAAGTTGTGATAAGTGATAGTGCTGAGGAAGTTAAAGGTGTAGTAAAAAGAATCTCCCCGGCTATTGATCCACAGAGTGGTACCTTTAAAGTAACAGTGGAAGTAAATGATAAAGATGGAAAACTTGTTATCGGGCAGTTTGTAAATGTTAAAATAATCAAAAAAGTTCACTCTGATGTTGTACTGCTGGCTAAAGATGCAATCGTGTACGAAGGTGGTCATGTTTTCGCATATGTTGTAGGAAAAGATAACTATGCAGTTAAAACAGAACTTAAAACAGGATTTGAAGAGAAAGACAGAGTTGAGATTACGAAAGGGCTGGCTGAAGGCACAACTGTCGTTACAGCTGGTAAGAGTTCTCTTAAAAAGAAGACTCTCGTTAATGTCATAGATAGTAAGTAGTCACTCAGAGAGAAGATATAATGAGTAAATTTCAATTTACCACACAACGCCCGGTAGCTATAATAATGGTTATTCTGGGTATAGCTGTATTTGGATTTGTCAGCTATAACCAGATGAGTTGGGATCTCATGCCAGAGATTTCATATCCAACTTTTACTGTAAGAACTGAATATACTGGAGCAGCTCCTGAAGAGGTTGAAAATGTTGTTTCAAGGCCTCTTGAAGAGCAGTTGAGTCTTATTAAGGATCTTAACTCCATAACATCTGTTTCAAGACCGGAACAATCTGATATTGTGCTTGAATTCAACTGGGAAGTGAATCTTGACAGAGCAGCCCAGGAGATCAGAGAAAAGATAGATCAGGTTTATCTTGACAGGGAAGTTAAGCGGCCTATGATTCTCAGATATGATCCTTCTCTTGATCCTGTTCTCAGAATAGCGATTAAAGGTAAAATGCCTCTAATGGATCTCAGACAGATCGTTGAAGATGAAATCGCAAGAGATCTGGAATCTCTGGATGGAGTCGCCGCAGCAAAAGTAAAAGGCGGTTTTGAAAAAGAAATTCTTATTCGCCTGGATGAGAAGAGACTGGCTGCTACAGGAATACGCTTCAGCGAAGTTACTTCCAGATTAAGTCAGGAAAATGTAAACCTCGCAGGAGGTAATATAAAAGAGGGGGAAACAGAGTATATTGTCAGAACCCTTAATGAATTTTCCACAGTTAAAGAGATCGGAGATATCATTGTAGCCCGTAAAGAGAACATTCCTGTCCGTCTCAAAGATATAGCCCAGGTTGATTACTCACATAAAGAGAGACAGGTTATTACAAGAGTTGATGGGGAAGAGAGTGTACAGGTTGATATTTTTAAGGAAGCAGATGCAAATATAGTCGAGGTCTGTACAAGAGTAAGAAATCGTTTACTGGGTACTGAAGCTCAGAGAAAATATGCAGTACAGTGGGAAAAAAGAGAAAATAAGAAGCTGAAAGGTGGGGAAATAAGACAGCACAAGAGTCAGACTAACTTCCTGGCTTTCAGATTACCTTCCACAATAGATTACAGAATTGTATCCGACCAGTCTGTCTTTATCCAGAACTCTATTGATGAAGTTAAGAGTACTGCGGTAATCGGTGGTATTCTGGCTATATTAATTCTCTATCTGTTCCTTAGAAATTTCGGAACAACAGTTATTGTAGCTGTATCTATTCCTCTTTCCATAATAGCAACATTTGCACCTTTAAAGATGTTTGATGTCAATATGAACATAATGTCTCTTGGGGGACTTGCTCTTGGTATAGGGATGCTTGTGGATAGTTCCATTGTTGTTATGGAGAGTATATTCCGGTGCCGTGAAGAGGGTGATGGGTTTATTGAATCTGCTGTTCGCGGGGTATCTGAAGTTGGTGGTGCGGTTGTTGCATCTACTTTAACAACCATTGCAGTTTTTCTGCCAATTGTATTTGTTGAAGGTGTCGCAGGTCAGATTTTTGGAGACCTTTCTCTTGCAGTAGTATTTTCACTGCTGGCGTCTCTGATGATATCTCTGTTCTTCATACCGATGCTGGCTTCAAGAAAATTTGAGAGACAGAATGAAAAAGTCTCATTCAGATTCAGATTTCAGGAAGAGAAAAGTGTTGAAAACTGGTTAATGATACCAGTTGAATGTACAGTGAATTTTGCTAAGTTTATGCTTACTTATGTAGTTTCTCTGATTATTCTGATTGCTGGATTCGTACTGGCATTGCTGGATACAGCGAGAGTGCTGTTTGGTGGTGAAGCAGCGTTCTATAAAAATATGGATGGATTACGTAAGAAATTCAGTGAGAAAAATCTGCTGTGGGAAGGAATTCTGCAGGCGCCTCCATTGAATGCTTTTATAAATACAATTTCTAAAAGAGGAGTAATAGTTCTGTATCCTGTGAAAGTTCTCTATTCAGTTATAAGATTCCTGATACAGGCAGTTTTGTTTGTGCTTATGAGAACGGCTGTACTGGGGGTAACTCTTCTGGTTAATCTGCTTAACGGTGTCGTTATGTTCCCTGGAGCAGTAATAGCTCTTCTTATGAAGTGGTTTGTGTGGCTCTTTGATATTTTCATAACAGCTGTTAATAATTCATATAAAAAAATGCTTGATGCATCCCTGAGACATGCTAACGGTATTATTGGTGCTGTTCTGATACTGTTTGTAGCCACTATTTATCTGGTTGTGCCCAGACTTGGCAGTGAACTGATACCTGAAGTTCACCAGGGTACTCTCTATGTGAATATAACAATGCCTGTAGGAACTCCGGTAGAGAAAACTGACAGAGTTCTGAATGAACTGGCTAAGAAGATCACCGCTCTTGAACTTGTTAAAGATGGTGGTTATTTTGCAGGTACAACAAAAGATGAACTTAACAGCGGTGAAGTAGGTGAGCATATAGGTAAATTAACTATAAATGTTAAGGAATCTTCAGATGTAGCTGAAACTGAAGAGGCTGTTATCAAACAGATCAGAGACATTATGGGAACCCTTACAGATATGGACTATAACATATCAAGACCTGTACTGTTTACAGTTAAACCTCCGGTTGAACTTATTCTTCGGGGTTATAATCTTGAGCAGCTGAGAAAAGTCAGTCACGATCTTTTTGAGCAGATTGGTGCTATTGAAGGTCTTAAAGATGTACAGTCAAGTATAAAACCGGGATTTCCTGAGCTGGTTATAGAATTTAATCGTGCAAGGTTATCCCATTATGGGCTTAACGCTTATGATGTTGCTACTCTTATCAAGAATAAAATTGAAGGCTTTGTTGCTACAAAGTATAAAGAAAGAGATAAACGAATAGATATAAGGGTTTATCTTAAAGATGAACAGAGAAAAAGAGCTGAGCATATAAAGAACCTTATTATCAATCCTGGTGGCGCAGTGCCGATAACACTGAGTAGTGTTGCCAATGTTAATATACTTAGTGGGCCGAATGAGATCAGAAGAGTTGATCAGGACAGATCAGCGGTTATAACAGCAAATATTGACGGTATTGAACTGAATAAAGCAGTTGAACATATATACAATACTGTTCAGGATTATCCTATGCCTCCGTCATTCAATTTTGAAATATCAGGGCAGAATAAAGAGATGGAAACTTCTCTGAATAGCCTTCTTATGGCTATGGCTCTTGCGATTTTCCTTGTATACATAGTAATGGCTTCACAGTTTGAATCTTTCCTTCATCCTCTTCTTATTCTGTTTACCATTCCTATGGCTCTTATTGGTGTGTACAATACATTATGGGTACTCAATATACCTCTGAGTATTACTGTTTATATAGGGATGATAACTCTGGTAGGTATTGTTGTTAATAATGCCATTGTTCTTATTGACTATATTAACCTGTTAAGAGACAGAGGTATGGAGAAGGTTGAAGCTATCAGGCAGGCAGGTGTTGTCCGTTTCAGACCGATTCTTATTACAACTCTTACAACAGTACTTGGACTGCTTCCTATGGCTCTGGGGCTGGGGGAAGGTGCTGAAATAAGAACTCCTATGGCGGTTGCTGTAATTGCGGGACTGGCAACATCAACATTCCTGACACTGGTACTTATTCCGGTAGTCTACAGGAAATTCAGTAAATAGAAGGTAGAAGATGGTAGAACCTAAAATAAAAGAGAGTCTGTTACCTAAGTTTTCCATAAGAAAGCCTGTAACAGTATCTATGATCTTTATTGCCATACTGGTAATAGGGTTTATTGGATATTCAAGAATAAAGCTGGACCTTCTGCCTTCAGGTATGAATAATCCGGAACTAAGTATCTATATACCTTACCGGCATGCAAATCCAAAAGAGATCGAAGAACAGATAGTCCGCCCCATTGAGGGAGAGCTGAAAACTGTTAAGAGTATTAAGCGGGTATACAGTAACTCAGGTACTAATGGTTGTTTCTTCTATATTGAGTTTGCTCAGGGCACAAATATGGATCTGGCTTATGCCCAGGTATCAGATCGGCTTGAGCGTTCCAGACCCAACCTTCCTGACGATGTAGAGTATTTCTATATAAGACGACAGAGGGAAGATGATATACCGATTGTCTATATGGGGATATCCTACGATGAAACAGTTTCTGATCCATTTTATGTTATAGATAAACATGTTAAAAACGCAGTAACCGGTGTTAACGGTGTTGCCAGTGTTGAGCTGTTTGGTTTAAGGGAAAGATATATTCAGATTATTATCGATTCTGATAAGGTCAAAATGTATAAAGTAAATCTCTCCAGCATAATGGGGATGTTGCAGAAAGATAATTTTGCAATGTCCAGTGGTTATACCTGGATTGGAGAGAAAAAGTTCCTCCTCAGAGTTACTTCACGGTTCAAAAATCTCGAAGACATACAGAATATTGAGTTAGGTAAAGGAATCAAACTCTCAAATATTGCTGATGTAGTATACGATTTTGATGAAGAGAAGCGAAGTATTATGAGGGTTGACGGTAATCTTGCTGCGGGGATGGTGGTTCAGAAAGAGAGTGCCGCCAATACCGTTGATGTCTGTCAGAGGGTTGTGAAAAAGCTGAATGAACAGTTTAAGACACGTCCTGAACTTAAAGGCGTCAGTTACTTTGTTTTCTGGAATCAGGGTAAGGCAATTGAAGGTTCTATAGATAATGTAAAAGAGACAGGAATGTGGGGGGGACTTTTTGCCTTTCTTGTGCTGTTCCTGTTTTTACGTCAGTTCAGGATAACTCTTATTCTAACTCTGGCTATTCCTATGTCCCTTTTAATAACTGTTCTTGTAATATATTTTATGGGCTGGACTCTGAATACTATTACCATGATGGGGCTGATGCTCTCTATTGGTCTGGTTGTAGATAATGCCATTGTTGTTACAGAAAATATTTACAGATTTAACAGCCTCAAATTCGGTGAGAAACGCTCTGCTATTCTGGGAGCATCAGAAGTAGGGCTTGCTATTACTCTTGCTACTTTAACAACGATAGTTGTGTTCCTGCCTCTCATTTTTATGGGAGGAGAATCCAACATGTCCTTTATACTGATGAGACTTGGAGGACCGGTTATTTTTGCATTAATTGCCAGTCTGTTTATAGCTCTGGTATTCATACCTGTATCTTCCCAGAGAGTTCTGGGGCAGGGTAACGGTTTCCATAAACACTCTACTCACAGCCCGATTGTTCAGACCTATCAGAACATTCTGGTAAAAGTTCTTAAAAACAGAAGTAACTCTGTGTTTGTAATAAGCCTTCTGATTTTAAGTATGTTTATTCCTATGAATAAAATGAAACAGTCTGAGAATAGTGGTGGCGGAACCCGTGATGCTCAGGTAATTATAAACTTTCCAACAGATTTCTCTCTTGAAAAGAGAGACCAGACTGTAAGTCGCATAAGTAAAAAGCTTATGGAAAGAGATCACATATACCATATTGATCATCTATCTTCCAGAGTCAATAAGAGATGGGGGAGAGTTGAGATATATTTAAAACCTGACCGTGATAAGCAGTGGTATCAGGTTATAATGAGAAAGATAATGAATCTTCTTGGACTGAGTGATTACAGAAAACTCAGTAAAGAGGAGCTTTCAAAAGATATTAAAGATCACCTGCCTGTTATTCCGGGTGTGAGAATGAGAACCAGCTGGCGGGATCAGAGTGGCCAGAGTTCTTCCGTTAATTTTACCCTTAGAGGTTACGATACAGATGTTCTGCTCAATATCTCCGAAGAACTGGAGAAGCAGATGAAAAGCGTTGATGGTGTAATCAGTATTGAAGATGCCGCAGAAGATGGTAATGATGAAATACATATAAGTATCGACAGGGAGAAGGCTTATAAACTTGGAACTAATCCATCTTATATAGGTCGCTATGTAGCTTTCAGTCTCAGACCGCGTAAGATAACCAACTATCACAGTGATCTTAAAGAGATTCCGGTTTATGTGAAATTTAAGAAAGAGCAGAGAGAAAATGTTAATCAGCTGAAGAATCTTCTGATAAGAACTGATGGTGATGTAGATGCAACATTAAGTTCTGTTGCAAGTATAACTTACAATAAGAGCCTTGGAAGAATCCGTCGTGAAGATGGTAAATCTTTTCTGGAACTCAAAGTATTCATTGAAGAAGAGAAGAGTAAGGAGATCAGGCAGAATCTTGAAAAGCTTATGAAGGATTTTAAGTATCCTACAGGTTACTATTATGAGCAGGGAAGAAATTCCAGAAGATATGAAGAGCAGAATACAGATCTCAGAAATGCTCTTATTCTTTCAGTTGTAATGGTTTTTATCATTATGGGTATTCTGTTTGAATCCTTTGTACTGCCTCTCTCTATTCTTGTAGCAATACCAGCAGCTTTTGTAGGCTCTTTCTGGCTTGTCTGGGCAACTGATACCACTTTCGAAATAATGGCGGGAATCGGACTGATTATTCTCATTGGTGTTGTTGTAAATAACGGAATTGTTCTTATTGATCTTGTTAATCAGTACCGCAGAACCGGAATGAGTCGAGAGCAGGCGATTATTGTTGCTGGAATGCACCGTTTCAGACCGATTATGATGACTGCTCTGACAACAATCTGTGGTCTTATTCCTATGGCAATCGGGAATGCCTCTCTTATAGGTACACCTTATTCACCTATGGGGGTTACTATGATTGGAGGTCTGGTAAGCTCAACTTTCCTGACACTTTTTGCAGTTCCGGTTTTTTACACATATTTTGATGATATGCGGGTTTTCTTTAAAGGCTTCATAAGCAGATTCTTTTAGTTTGGAATAGATAAACTGCCTCTTATATACCGGAGGCAGTTTTCGTTTTTTTTAAACAAAATAGTTCTACAGATCGTATCAACACTATTCATCTCTGAATAATATTTATTAATCGAGGAATTTTAATGAAGAAAGGTCTGGTCAGGTTTTTAATTGTTTTGTTTTTTTCTGTTTACGTATCTTTTTCAATTTCAGCAGCATCCACTTCCGGTAAAACAGTTTTTCAGATAGAGAAAGTTGATGAGCCGGTAGTTGTAGATGGAGAGATCAAAGCTGAAGAGTGGGAAAATGCAAAGGTTTATGTTTTTGATAATGAAATTATGCCGGGAGACAATGTAAAGGCTCCTGTAAAAACAGAGTTCCGTATTATCTATTCTCAAACAGCTCTATATGTATCTTTCAGAGCTTTTGACCCGAAACCCGGTAAAATAAGAGCTCATCTGGCTGATAGGGATAAGGCATGGAAAGATGATCTGGTTGGTATTGTGCTGGATACATTTAATGATGAGAACAGGTGCTTCAGTTTCTACTCTAACCCTTTGGGGGTACAGATAGATCAGATAAAAACCAATGGAGGTAGTCGCGGGGACAGCTCCTGGGATGGTATCTGGGAATCTGCGGGACGTATTACTAAAGATGGTTATGAGGTTGAAATGGTTATTCCTTTCAGTACTCTTCAGTTTCAGAGAACAAGAGGAAAACAGCAGTGGGGATTTATGCCTGAGAGAATATATCCACGTAATCGCAGGCATAAAATTACAATGATGAAAGTGGATCGTAATAACTCCTATATTCTTACCCAGTGCCCTAAAATAGAAGGATTCAGAGATATTGCCCCTGGTAAGAACATGGAACTGGATCCAACTCTTACTGGCTTGAGAGCCTGGAGCAGAGATGGCGATATGGATAATCCTATGAAGAGAGTGGAATCCAGTTTTGATCTTGGTTTATCCGGTCATTGGGGGTTTACGCCGAATCTGGTACTTAGTGGAGCAATTAATCCCGATTTTTCCCAGGTTGAAGCTGATGCAGCAAAATTTGACATAAATAATCAGTTTGCCCTCTACTTTGATGAAAAGAGACCTTTTTTTCTGGAAGGAAAGGATTTCTTTACTACCCCTATGAATACTGTTTATACAAGAACTGTTAATACACCGGAATGGGGTGTTAAGTTATCTGGTAAAGAGGGTAAGAATGCTATAGGCTTCTTCTCAGCCAGAGACAAAATTTCAAATATTATGATTCCCGGGGTAAGTGGCTCTTCTTCAACTGCTATCTCAGGTAAAACCCAGGATTCAGTACTCAGGTACAGAAGAGATCTGAAGAATTCATCAACCGTAGGTGTTGTACTTACCGACAGAGAGGGGGATGGATATTATAACAGAGTGGCGGGAATAGATTCTGTAATAAGGTTCACTGATGCTGATACTCTGACTTTTCAGACTCTGATTTCCAGTACAAAATATCCAGGAGAAGTTGCTTCTGAATTCTCTCAGAAAGATGGGAATTTTAATGGAACAGCTATTGATCTGCAATACAGAAAGAAGAAAAGAACATATATGTACAGAGGTTATTACCGCAGGATGAGTGAAGATTTCAGAGCAGATCTCGGATTTATTCCTCAGGTAGGATATAAGAGAGTCGGCGGAGAAGTAGAAAGAATCTGGTGGGGGGCAGAAGATGCCTTTTTCAGTAGATTAAGTCTGCGGGGAGCTTATTCTGAAGATAGTGAAACTGAAAGCGGTGATCTGCTGAAACGGGAAGGTGAAGTTTTTTTTGGAGCCGATGGTCCAATGCAATCCTGGGGTATGTTCAATTTTACCCGCAGAAGAATGGTATACAACAAAGTAGACTTTGACCAGAATCGTATGTTCTTGAGAATGGGGCTAAAGCCTGCCGGAGGAGTTTCCATAAATTCCTGGATCTCTCTTGGAGATGAGATAGATTATGGTCACACCAGATCTGGTAATAAGGTGCAGTTTAAGCCGGAAATAGTATGGAATCCCGGCCGCAACTTTGAACTTGGCTTCAGTTATTTTTATAACAGACTGAATGTGAAACAGAGTAAGTTGTTTCTTGCACAGCTTCTGGAAGCAAAGGTTATCTATTATCTTAACCGGAAAACTTTTCTGAGATGTATTGTTCAATATAAAGATGTAGATAGAAATATTGAATTGTATGATTATGAAGTTGATGAGAAGTCAAAAAAGATTTTTACCCAGCTTCTGTTCTCATACAAGGTAAACCCCAGAACAGTCTTCTTTCTTGGATATACAAGTAATTTCCGTGGAGAGAATGAGAGAAATCCGATTCAGATGAATCAGAGTCTGTTCCTTAAAATCGGATACGCTCTGTCGTTGTAAAAAGCATGAATACATGATTTGCCGGGTTCTCAGCCTTGATACAGTATAGCGGTGTGTAGGTTTTATCAGGATTCTCAACATTAATTCAGACTCTCGATTTGTAGATTTTATCAGGGTTTTCAGCCTTAATATAATATTGCGATTTGTAGGGGAGTATCGATAAAATTGCCCCAGCAATTTTAAAGTATGCTCCCTTTTATCAGGTTAACACCATACTTGATTGAGTATTTAGCTATTTTTTCTGTATTATATCTGTGATTTTTTTGAAGAGATCATTAGGCACAACCAGAGTCATACTGTAGTGCACAACCTTCCATTTTCCATTATCTTTACGAACAACTCCGGTACCTCTGAGAAGGCCATAATAGTCATTCTTCAGTTTCTCATCGAACCAGGCTGTTTTACCGTCTCCGGTAAACATTACATATCGATCGAAGGGTTTGTAGTTCCAGCCTCTGCCTTTTGAAAAATATGGTCTTGCATATTCAAGAAATGTTTTCTTTGTCCACCTCTCTTCAGTAGCAGTACCAAGATAGATAATATCTTCTGCCATTAAACCAAAATATTCTTTCTCATCAGCTTTTGCAGCAGCTTTATGAAACTTATCAAGCATATTGTGGATCAGTTTTTCGTCGGTTTTTCCAGTTTTTGAATCAGCAAAGCATATGCAGGTAAGACTGAGAATAGTAAGTATTATACAAATTTTTTTCATTGTAACTCCTTGATATATCAGATACTACAATAACTGGTATAATTTTGAAACAGGTAAAGAGATACTGATAAATTATGGTGTTAACCTGATGATCGGGAGCATACTTTAAAATTGCTGGGGCAATTTTATCGATACTCCCCTACAAATCGCAATATTATATTAAGGCTGAGAACCCTTATAAAACCTACACACCGCTATACTGTAACAGGCCTTGCAGGGAGAAAACTGCAATTTTATTAATTACCTGTGTTCGTCCCTGTTTGTCTGTGCCTGTCATTGTTCTTTGTGGCCTTAATATAGATTGGTCTCTTTTACTTCCTCACTGGCAGGTAAGCTGCTCTGTTGAGTTTTTTCATTGTATCCAGTTTTCTGGAAGGTTTCAGATATTTCCCCAGAAACTCATAGATTTTTAATCTTATAGTTCTGGCTTTCTTTGTGTCCATACGATCAAAAGAGTGACCTCCCGGAACATTCTGGAATATTTTGTAGCTGAATTTTTTCTTTTCTGCTTTCAGAGACTTAATCAGGTGTTCCACTTCAAGAACATTTACATCTGCATCATTTGTATTGGTGTAGATAAGAAGAGGTGTCTTCTGTAGTTTATGTGCCTGCCAGGCAGGAGATCTTCTTCTGTATTCGTTAACATTCTCATAGGCTGTTTTACCAATATGATAGTCAGCTGAGTAGAGATCTCTGTATGACTGTGTTTTGTAGCCCATCCTTGCAATAATATCGCTTACCGGAACTCCTGCATATGCCACCTTGTAGTTTTTGGGATACCTGAATATATTGTGGAGGGAAATCATGCCACCATGACTCCAGCCCATTATTCCAACTCTTTCAGGGTCCACAAAATCGTAATTGTCAATTATATGTTTTCTGCTGAAATCCACATCTTCAACTTCCAGACCACCATAATCTATCTTTTCATACATGGATCTGCCATAACCGGTACTCCCTCTGTATTCTGCAGCAACTACTATATACTGTTGATACATAAGTTCTCTTATTATGTGAGTGTAGTAAGTTGAAAGGTTACTGTGGACACCACCATGAGGAAAGACTATCAGGGGGTACTTTTTTGAGAAATCTATATCTTTGGGTATGAAAAGATAGGCCCAGTATTTTACCGGATTGCCTGCTCCCTGAGCCGTAGGGTTCTTCTCACTTTTCAGAGGTGGTCCGTAAAGGTACAGTTTATCAATAAATGCTCTGTCTGAAAGTCTTTGAAACCATAAGTTGTCGTCAACCTTCTTTTCCAGAACATCAAGGCGGTGTCTTAGGTTGTTGTTGATTTTTTTAAGTAGTTTTACCTGATCTTTACTGTCCCCGACTGATGCCTGCACAGAAAGAGTAAGAGTAAGTAACATAAGAAAAATTAAGAGTTTTTTCATTGCGCTCCCCGCTTATTGAGATTTAAAGTTAATTGTATATGCAGAGAGTTTTTTCTTCAACTTGTCAGGCTGTATCAGATTGTCAGGTTACTATGTCCATAATGTAGGGTGTGAGGGGCTTTGGCTTTGCTAAATTGTGAAGAGTATGATAAACTGTAAAAACAGTTTTATTAAGAATTTCTGGCTTGACTATTTATCATAGATTGATTGTTTTTCAACTCCATAACATTATAATTCATAAGGACTTGCCGGTTCTTTAAAGTTGTCGGAAATAGGAATCGATTCATGAATGGACTTAAACTTTTTTTTCTCATTTTTTTATCAGGTTTTCTGACATGTGGCCTGCAGGGGCAGGAAAGGGAAGATTTACTGTTTCAGGAAATACCGGTTGTAGTAACATCTTCAAGAAAATATCAGCCGGCAACAGAGTCCCCGTCAACGGTTACAGTAATAAGTAGTGATGATATAAAATATTCCGGTGCAGAAACAGTGCCCGATGCTCTTCGTATGGTTGCGGGTGTTGATGTAATGAATCTTACTTTAAGAGATCAACAGGTTGGAGTAAGAGGTTTTAACGGTTTTCAGAGTAATAAACTGCTGGTGATGATAGATGGTTTTTCTGTGTATGAAGACCTTTATGGTAGTGTTTTCTGGGATTTTCTGCCAATCACCATGGATGAGATCAAACAGATAGAGATTGTAAGAAGCCCTGTGTCCACTCTGTACGGAGCAAATGCTTTTAGCGGAGTAATCAATATTATAACCAAATCACCAGAGGATATTAACGGAGGAAGTGTTGATGCTTTTCTGGGAAATCTGGATTCTGCTTCTATTGGTGTGCTATATGGGTATACCGGGGATGCTGTGGATGTGAAAGTTGCCGGAAGCTGGGAACGCGCCGGTGATTGGGGAAATAACGGACTTATCAGTGATGTTTTCAAAGGCAGCCTGATGCTGGGTATGGATCTTGGTGATAATACCCGTTTGCAGATATATGGAGCCCGGGTTAATAGTGATCCAAGGCTTGTGAATGTTGGGGTTGGTTTTGGTGGTGGGCATATGGCCGGGGATTCTGCATATTTTCAGGCCAGATTGCAGACAGGTAAATTTGTTCTTAAAGGGAAATACTCTTCTTTTAATGTTGAAGGATTACTTCCTAATGTATCGAATGCTTTCGTGGGTGAAAGAAGAACCTGGGATCTGGAACTACTCCATACGGTTAATTTATGGAAGCGCAGTTCACTTGTATGGGGTATGAATCTTATTTACAATGAGATCCCCACAGCAACTATTCTGGGAGAGAAGCGGAATCAGACATTATGGGGGCTTTTTGCGGAACAGGATGTGGAATTGTCTGACAAAGTCAGAGTTACTCTGGGAGCCAGATACGATCAGCATCCTCTGGTAAAAGGGCATCTGTCTCCAAGAGGTAGTCTTTTTATAAAAATGGGTAAAAATAGTGTTTTAAGAGCATCTGTGGCTCAGGCTTTCCATAATCCGGCTTTTATCAATTCATATATGCATATTCAGTATATTCTGAAGGTTCCTGTCGCATGGGGTGCACCAGATATGGATATTCCTGTTGTTTATGAAACTGTCGGAAATGAGGATCTTAAGCCTGAGAAAGTAACTGCATATGAGATAGGTTTCAGTAGTAGAGCTGGTAATAGATTAAAGTATTCTTTAAATATATTCTATAATAGATATAAAGATTTTATAGAAACTGAATATATTCTTGATTTCCCTGCTGAAAGTAATATACCCGGAGTTCCTGTGGGGCTTATTCCGGGGAAAGTAACCAGCCACTTTATCAATCGCGGTAAAGCCTGGAGTATTGGGGGAGAGTTCGAGAGTGAAGTGAAGATAAACAGCTGGCTGAGTGGTTTTTTTAATTACTCTTTACAGAGAATTGTAAGGGAGTACGACAATCCTTATACAAATAGTTATAATGAGAAAGGGAAAAGAGATAAGGCTTTTCCTCTTCATAAGATAAATGCCGGAATAAAAGGTAAATTAAATAGATATCTGGCAGGTGGACTTTTCATGCACTGGGTAAGTAAGACTCAACGAATAAGCAGTGTTTTTCCAGGGCAACCTGAAATTGTTGAAACTACCGGGGCATATTGCACACTGAATGGAAGTATCTATTACTCACCTTTTTTAACAATACCTCTGGAATTCAGAATGACTTTTCATAATCTGCTTAATAACAGACATTATGAATATTACAGAGATGTGAGAGGGGAGAATGATGGTAGTCAGGAGCTTGGACGCAAAATAATGTTTGGAATTAAATACAGTTTCTGAGGTCGGAATTGAAGAAGATACTGCTTATTATATTTTGTTTCTTCATAACCACAGGTATTGTGGCCACAGAGATTTCTGTCAAAATTGCGATAGTTAAGAAGAAAAATCTGAAAGAGTATAATATTGTAGCAGAAAGTTTTGTGAAGCACCTTAAAGAGAAGGGTTATACTATCAATGTTAAAGAGTTTCTGTTCTATAATATAGACGTTGCGAAAGGAATCAGTAATTTCAAACCAGATCTGATATTTACTCTGGGGACCTCTGTAACAAAACTCGTTTCAGAAGAGTTCCAGGGAACTCCTGTAGTATTTGCAATGGTGGTAGACCCTGAAGGCAGTGGAATCTCAGGGAAGAAAGTAACCGGAGTTTCCCTTGACATGCCTGAAAATGAGCAGTTCAGAATAATAAGAAAGGTGTTGCCGGATGTAAAAAACGGAGGCGTTTTTTATACACCTGATGAGAATGAAAGTAATATAAAAAGAGCTGTTTCAGAAGCAGATAGTTATAAATTAAATATTAAGACTTACCCACTTGTAAAAGGTGACGAACTACCATATTCGGAGATGTCCAGAATGGATTTTCTGTGGATTGTACCTGATACCCAGGTGTGCAGAGGGAGTATCATTAAAAGGCTTCTTATGGAAGGCCTTAAGAGCATGACCCCTGTTGTAGGTATATCCCCTCTGTATGCCAAAGCCGGAGCTCTGATGGCTCTCTCATGTAACTACAGTGATATAGGTGAGCAGGCCGGAGAGATGGCTGTAAGAGTCATAAAGGGAGAGGCACCAGAGGGAATTGTGTTCCAGAAACCAAGACTGATTGAATATTTTATAAACGCAACAGTGGCTGCGAGATTAAAAATATTTATACCTGGGGAAGTACTTGATAAAGCTGCCGGAGTGTTTGGACGATGAAGTTTAATATCACTACCAAAATCAATATATTTGTCACTGTTCTTGTAATATCTCCAATTGTATTTATAGGATGGTTCTTTAACAACTATTTTAAAGGTAGCCTTGAGCAGGAGCTTACAAAAATAGGTGAAACTCACGTAAGAACTCTTGCTGAACACAGTGAATATGGCGTTCTTATAGGTAATCGTGAAGAGTTGGTCCGGGTTGCCCGTGAGTTGCTGGTTGAACCGGATGTAGTGTGTGTGGAAATCATTGATCTCCACGGTAGGTCTTTAGCTAAAGAAGGAGTTCCTTCAGTAGAGAATACAAAGATCTTTAATAGAACCATAGAGACAGTAAATCAGGGAAGAGACGAATTTGGTCTGCAGTATGTTGATGCGGATAACAGTAAACACAGGGAAATTATCGGAGAGGTTAATCTCTGGCTCTCTCTTGAGGAACTTAACAAAAAGAGCAGAGAACTTGAAAAAATGGTGCTATACATAATCCTGCTGATTATTATTGTAGTAGTTGCAGGAGCTCTCTCAGGTATTAAACTTCTCATATCCAAGCCTCTGAAAGAGCTGGTTGCAGGAACAAGGATAATAGGACAGGGAGAGCTGAACCACAGAGTCAGAATAAAAAAAAGTGATGAAATCGGCTCTCTGGCGGACTCATTTAATTTAATGGCAGGAAACCTTTCAAAGCTTGTGGTATCAAAGAACTACGTTGACAGTATATTCGAGTCCATGAGTGATATTCTTCTTGTTTTTGGTCTTAACGGTAAAATAAGAACTGTAAACAGAGCAACTCAGAATATTCTCGGTTATGGAGAAGAAGAGCTGAAAGGTATGTATTTTGATGATGTTTTTGGAGAAAAAGGGCTCTTTGAAGAGGGGCCGGTAATCTCTTTCCTCAAGAAGAATGCAATATACAGTGATGAAGAGCGCTGTATGTATCGTAAAAATGGTGAAGAAATTTTTGTATCAGTTTCTACTTCTTACCTGTATGATAATAACGGTGATGTTGATGGAATTATCTGCCTTGCTAAAGATATAACTGAAAAGAAAAGAGTAGAGCAGGAAAAACATGAGCTTGAGAAAAGGCTGCATGTGTCAGAAAAAATGGAAGCTCTGGGGCGTCTTGCAGGTGGCGTGGCTCATGATCTTAATAATACTCTTGGGGCTATTGTTGGTTATCCTGATCTGGTAATAAAGAGGTTGCCGGAAGATTGTACATATCAGATCAAAGCTCTGGAATCGATTAAGAAATCAGGGCAGAAAGCAGCAGCTATTGTAAGTGACCTGCTTACTCTGGCCAGAAGAGGAATACAGATAAAAGAGATAGTCTCCGTTAACAGCATTATAAATGATTACTGTTCGTCACCGGAATTTGAGAAGACCCGTAATATAAATTACGGTGTGAAATTCAGAAAAAACCTGCAGGAAGATCTGCTTAATATTCAGGGATCTCCTGTACATCTGATTAAAACTATTACCAATCTGGTTACTAATGCAGCGGAATCAATTGATGGCTCCGGTGAAGTAGAGATTTCAACTACCAATGAATATGTGGAATCATCAATCGAAGGGTATAACCTGGATATGCAGGTTGGTGAATATGTGTGCATAGAGGTAAAAGATACAGGTATTGGTATTCCTGAGAATGAACTGGTAAAAATCTTTGAGCCATTTTTTACAAAAAAAATTATGGGACGCAGTGGTACAGGTCTGGGAATGGCGATTGTCTGGAGTACAGTTAAAGATCATAACGGCTTCATTGATGTTAAAAGTGTGGTTGGTAAAGGTACAGTTTTCAAACTGTTTTTCCCGGTTGTGAGACAGGAACTCAAAGAAGAAAGTGTAGAAGAGTCACTTGAAGATCTTCTCGGAAACGGAGAGAAAATCCTGATTGTTGATGATATGCCGGAGCAGAGAGAAATAGCATCCAGTCTTCTTCTTGCTCTGAGGTATTCAGTAGATGCTGTAGAGAGTGGAGATGAAGCTCTTGAGTATCTTAAAGAAGAGGCGGTTGACCTGATTGTTCTTGACATGATTCTTGGAACCCGACAGGATGGCCTCGACATTTTCCATGAGATAAAACAGAGGTATCCGAATATAAAAACTGTCATTGCCAGTGGATATTCAGAAACTGCAAGAGTAAAAAGTGCTCTGAAGGAAGGAGCAGCAGGATATCTGCCAAAACCTTACACAATTGAAACTATCGGTGTGATTATACACGAGTGTTTCAAAAATAGAGATAATAGTCAAAAATCCTTTTTCCCGGATATTTAACTTTGCTGCAACTCTTCTGTAATTTTCTGCGTCTGTTACATGAGGATAGGCAAGCTAAGTATTTAAACTGTGCAGAATATGATAAAATATCGATGTAGCGGAGGTTATTATGCCAATCTATGAATATAAATGTAACCATTGTAATGAGATAAACGAAATTCTTGTCAGATCTTCTGAAACATCAGTAAAATGTGAATCCTGTGGGTCAGAAGAACTGGAAAAGGTCTTTTCTGTACCCGGATCAGTTGGTGTAACTGAGAGCCGGGATATGGGAAGCTGTTGTGGAATGAGCGGTGGAGATGTGCCTCCCTGTGCAGGTTCCGGCAGATGCTGCCAGTAATCGTGCTGCTTGAAAATATGCAAATGTTAAGTTAGAATGGGTAATACCTGATATCGGAGGAATTATGAGCCGTACTATTTTTAAAGGAGTTCCAGGTAGTCTGCTGGTACTCATTGCTGCTGTTTTTTTTATTTCAGGCTGTAAATTTGGTCATCCCAAATATACAGTAACTGTTAAACTTCAGGATAATATCAAAGGAGATCCGCCAGCCGGAGACCATAAATATAAAGAACTTGATGAAATTATTTTTGGATATGAGTATACAGATGGAAGAAAAGAGATTCCACCAATGTATATGAACGAGTCTTCAAGAAAAGTTCCTACAGATATAACCGGTAGAGGTAAATTCGTAGTTTATACCGATACAATAATGTATGTCGGGGAGCCGGATATCAGAACCAAATGGGATATGGTATTTACAAGTAAAAGCGGAGACCCCAGCTATTGGGATCTCGTTTTTGAAGGTGCTGACCACAAATCAGGTACATTTACAATTTCAAATGGTAAGAATGGCACCTGGAGTTACGACGACGATGATCAGCTGATCATGGTTTTTGAAAACTGGGAAGGTTATAAATTTACCGGCTATGCAGGTCCCAGATATATCTCAGGTGAGTGGAAAGGTCCTAGCGAAGAAGCTGGTGAATGGAAAGCTGTCTTTATTGATTAATCTGGCTTTTTGGGGTGCTGAAAAGCACCCTGTATGAGTTTCTTTGTCCATAAAAATGAATATTTTTGATACAAAAGGTTCCGATTCTTGATTTTGAAATTTAACTCACTTATAATTGTCAGATAAACAAAGTATACATTGTTATTATTCACTTATACATGTTAATTAAATATTTTTTTCTTATAATAGAGACAGCTTAAGGAGGAACGATGAAAAAACTATTGGTAATTATTGCAGTCTTGAGTATGATATTTGCATTTACTTCCTGCTCAAAACCTCAGGAAGTAACCATAGAGCAGTATTTCAGAGCTATGAAATCAGGTGAAAAAGGTGACCTTGATACAATGAGTTCAATGGCAGTTGAGCCCGTATACATCAAGTCAAAATCTTATATTATTACTTCAATTAGTGAACCTGAAGTTAAAGAGTATGAGCTACCTGCTCTGATTGAAGCTTTTGAAAAAGCAAAAAAAGAGAGACAGGATCAGATTGGTCTGGCTCTTGATAAGAAAAACGAACTTGAAGATCTCGAATTTGAACTCGAAGATACTAAGAGCAGACGTAAAAGAAACGAAATCAAGAAAAAAATTGAAGCTGCTAAAGAAGCTGCTGAAGTTGAAAAGAAAAAAGTTGGTGAAATCAGAAAAAGAGTTGCTGAAATTAAAGGCAAAATCGAAATTGAAAAAAGATACATCACAATGTCATCAGGCATGAAAGATGCTCTTGAAAATTTTGGTGGAAGATCAGAAACAAACAAAGCAGATCTTAAAGTAACTCTGGAAGATGGTAGTGAAAAAGATTACGTTATGGTTCTGAGAAGATACTTCCTGACTCTTCCTGGTGCTCAGAAAGAGAAAAAAGGTCGTCTCATTATCCTTGCGTTCAAAACTGCTGAAGATTTTGCAAAAGAGGAAGCTGCTCCTGTAGAAGCTGCTCCTGCTGAAGAAAAACCTGCAGAAGAAGCTGCTCCTGCTGCTGAAGGCGAAAAGAAAGAAGCCGCTCCTGCTGAAGAAAAAAAGACTGAAGAAACTGCAAAACAGTAAAAACTAAATAGACTTGCCGGCTGTATAACAGTCGGCAGATCTTGCCCCTCATGCCAGTGATCTGCTGGTAAAATTTTACTCCACTATTATTAAACTATTTTTTAGTATCCCATCAGTACAGTTGTTTCAGTAAACTACAAGGCTATTTCACTAATCACCAGTATATACGATGGAAGATTGACTGGCACAAACTATCACGGACTGGCACGAATGGTGCTTACTTAAGGATTTTAGCACAATTAAATTTTTTTCCAGATGTTGTAGTGCTTTCCACCCATCTGTGATATTACTCGTCATCCGCTTCGTTCCTTTCTTCGTCTACAGATTGCGTCTGGGTTTATAAGATCTGCACAATTTAGAAATACAACATTTTTCACCCGAACTGCCTTTTAACAAGAGAAACAGAACTCTCCTTCCTGGAAAGGAGGGGGAGGTGGTTTTTAATGACTTCACTTGCCTGTTATGAATGAGCGTTGTTAGTGGCTGTCAGTGTGAGTCTGTGCCAGTCCGTGTAAATATCACAACTGAGAAGTGTGCAGGGGCAAAGTATTTCCACCCCTTTATGATTGAAATGTTTCTTATTATTAATTAGTTACCGTTTTTCTTATTCAGCTTTACAAGAGAATCTGACATGTCGGGTTTTACAAGTATGATTCTTGACGATTCATTCAGAACAATCTTTTTGGAAGGCTCGTCAATAATAAAGGTGCGCGATTTTTTCCCTTCAGCAGTTTCAATTGTAAGAGTTAGCGGGAATATGAAGTCGCTGTCCTGAGTTACATGAACTGTTCCTCTGCTGCCATTCAGGCTGCTCTGAACTGAAACCTCAGGTATATGTCTTTTTCTTATCCACTTGTTAAGGAATTCTGATATCAAAGGATTACCTTTACTGAAAGACCTGATAAAAGTAGCTGTATTTATACTACTGTATTTGTGGGTTGTGAGAATGTAGTTTAATCTTTTAAGAAAGTCTGCCTCACCCAGTAGTTTTTTGAGCATCATGAAAACCAGGGCAGTTTTATTATATACAATTGTCTGGAAAGCAACCCGCCTGTCACTATTACCAAGAATTCTGTTGCCATAAACAATAGGTCCATGATCATTCATCTGGTAGATAGTTTTTTTCATACGGTTGACCATTCTGCGGAATCTGCCTCTGTTAAAATGGTTTTCGAGGAAGTATAGCTCTGAAAACTGTGCCAGTCCCTCTGTGATCCACATGTCTTTATAGTTCTGCCAGGAAACAACTCCACCCCACCACTGGTGCGCCAGTTCATGAATTACATAGTAAGCAGGAGCTTTACCCAGAAGTATCGGGCTTCTGTATATGTTAATACGTCTTTTTAAATCATCTGATATTGACTGACCCATAAAATTATAATCGATAACGATCATTCCCTGAGTGCTGACACCGCCTTCATGAGCACTTGGCTGGAAGATCATGTTCACCTCTTTCAGATCCAGAGGTGTAAGTTTATCCAGGAGGAAGTCGAAGCCTTCCACAATATCTTCTTTGTCGTATAGTCTTAAAGGAGCTGTTCTGGGAGCAGAAAAGATCTTTATCGGAATTCTGGAGTTAAGTGTTCTCTTGTATTTAAAATCTCCGCATATGAGAGATATGCCCTTTACGCCGGGACTTGTGAAAGTGTAGGTGTTCCGGGCAGACTGTGATGATCTGCTCAGAGTACCTGAAGCCAGGCAGTTCATCTGAGGCGGAACAGATACAGTAAAAACAGTCTGAGTAAAATCAAGCCCTGTATTTGGGTAGAAGTTCTGATTACGTGAAAGATAGGAGTAGGGCTGGTGGTATTTTATCTGGAATTCTTTAAAAGTTTCACCAATATGCAGGGAAGGTTTCACTTTGCCATCAAAGAAGAATGACAGTTTATTGGTGGATTCTCCCAGGAAGTAGTAGGTGTTACGTTTTCGCATAACTGAAAGATGAGAATTGTCCTTACTCAGACTACCTCTGATTTTCAGATCGGGATTCAGGTTTAGTGATCTTAAAGCTTTCTTCTGATCAAAAGTCAGAACAGATGTACCGGAAAGGAAGTTTGAGCCGGGATTGTAGAAAAGACTGAGTTGTATTTTTTTTGTTTTGTTCCCTGAGCCAAAATCCATCTTCAGGGTTTTGACTGAATTATAGCTGAGGATTATTTTTCTGTCAGTAACAGAGAAGAAGCGTGTATCTGGAATAGCTGAAGCATTAAAGTTGAATATGTAACGTTTCTTATTC
>CBDDBX010000039.1:0-22370 GCA_965225955.1 Candidatus Aminicenantia bacterium | reverse complement strand
ATTCACAGGAGTTCCTTTACTAAAGACAGACTCCATAACCTTCAGCCTTATTTCAGAATTGAGCTGAAACTCTGTTGCGGAACTAATAGTGCCATCCCAGGTAAACTCTTTATAATCTTCTTCATCGATAATATGAACTGAGCCATCAGAAAATGTGATAAAATAACTCCAGTTACTAATAACAGCAGGGACTTCATTTTCTGAAATAATCTTTGTTGTAAGCTGTGCTTCTTCAATACTTTTATCATCTGCTGTAGTTAAAGAGCACTCAAAGAGACTTATCTTATAGCTCCCTTTCTCTTTCAGCATATTCTCTGTACTTCTTATTTCATCTATGCTTTTACATGAAGCAGTCAGAATCGCCAGCAACAGCAGAATCACGAGTTTTATTCTGGACATCTTGTTCTCCTAAGACAGGTTATTTACCCCAAATAACTCTAAACACACAAAATGCCTCTACGTGTTACTATCTTTCCCCATACCAGCAAACATACCTGTTCCAATGGACTTACAGGGACTTGCACAGACTGACACCTGCGGATTGAAATTCAGAAACAGAGAACTTTAAAAACGAGCTCTTTTATCACTTAATATTTCTATGAAAGGTAAAAGTTTTATCTTTTGCGAGACTATTATATTTAAACATCTCTCCCAGCTTTTCCAGATAGAGAATCTCCCCTTTCAGTTTATTATCTATTCTTACATCACTTGCTGATCTTAATGGTTGTACATGTTTATAAAATTCCCGCCCTGACTTTACATCTGGTACCAACTGTTTCTTATAGACATTATAGAGAGCCATATATTGCCTTAAATTCTTACTATTTGTCATGCCACTACAGGCATAATAAACCTTGCGGTTCTTAAGCTTTACTACTCTCAGAAAGGTATTAAATTCCGTGTCATTTGTTAATCTCCCCCCATTCCGATAGGGCACCAACAGCATGGTTATAGATTCTATTTCTACTTTAATCCCTTTTTGAGCGAGAACCTTTTTCACAGCTTTTCTTATTCTGCTCTTTTTTAATTTCCGATAAGGATGAGCCCCGGCCTCACTTGTTCCACACCAGACTCCACTTGCATCAAGAGTTACGCTACCTGCGATATTTCCTTCCCTATCTACAATCTCTATTAACCAGAAATAATCTCTGCTTCTGACTACACAGCTATGTTTTATTTTATGTATTTTGCCTATTCTCAGATCTTCTGTTTTTCCAGTAGCGAAGTCTTTAAAAACCTTATCTGTTTTCCTCATTCTTCTGATTACAGGGGCTATTTTTCCATGTCTGCCAAATGATCTGGTTACATTGGAGCCATAGGATTTTGCCATGTAGTGCATGAGGCATTTTTTTACATCTTCCTTAGTTTCTGGATAAGGAACAGGTACGTAATTATCATCCAGAGGAAATCTCAGCTCGAACCAGTTGAAACTCTTCTGCTTCACCTGACCACACAGAACTCCCCCACCAACAAACAAAACCAACCCCAAAACAACCAATAACCTACTCATAATTTCAGTATATCACATGAAGTTTTCTTTTTTACTCTAAAAGTAGGCGTGAGTGTTGTGGATAGCTGCGCTTTCGATTCTGCAAACAAAAACAGAACCACAGAAAAGTAAAATAGATTATTTTATAAACCAATTATTGACATTAAAAACCAGAGAAATTAAAATAAAAGTAACAATAGGAGACAATATGAGAACATTTTTTAAAATCACTCTATCTGCAATTGCAATTGCAGGGCTTATCGTATCATTAAGCAACGCACTGATCCTGCACGCGAACGGAAAACCAGAACCCGACTGGCCTGTAGGCCCCGTGCACATGGGTGAAATAGTACAAACTCCAACTTATCTGTGCGCTTCCGGGGAATTCTGTTCTGATAACGACTACTATGAGTGTGCTTCCGATCTACCCGGTGGCTGCATGGCAGATATCTAAGAAAAGTTTATTGAGCAGTGGGGAGAAAAAATCTCCCTGCTTTATGAGGATTAAAAACAACATGAGAATTCTGAACACAATTATATTCGTAGTAGTTTCCTGCTACACATTAAATGCTTATAGCACAATTAAATCAACAAAGAACATAAGCTTAACAGGCAAAGAGTGCATAAATGCTATTTCAGGTTTTGCCGTAAAAAAAGATGGAACAATTCTTATTTCTGACGCAAAATCCCACTGTATCCGGTTTTATAATTCTACAGGAGTTCATATAAAAAACTTTGGAAAATATGGTCTCGGGCCTGGAGAATTTGTAAACCCTATTCTTACTGACTATACCCATAATACACTAGTAATCGTAACTCCTTTTTTGCATAAGGTCTTTTTATACAGTATAGATAAAACAAATAACCTCAAGCATAAAAGAACAGTCAAAATAAGAGCTCTTCATTCAGCAGAACTGAATAGTGAAGGGGAAATTACATATAGTTCATCCAACACCTCCAGAAATTCTGCAGGAAAACTCCATATAGCCAGTTCAATAGATAAGTCAGGAGAGATCTTTCCGGTTTTCACTCCCGACCATTTTCATAATCTCAACACATTAACCAGAAAAAATTATATGGGAGTATCTGTTATGGAGCTTCCTGCAGTTCTCCTGATGAAAAGAAGCGGATTATATAATTGTACACAGAACAACTATGCTTATTACGCCTCATTTTCTGCAAAACCCTTCATAGTAATGAAAACCAGAAAAAGTAACTTCATCAAAAAAATCATCCTGAAATCCAAAAGCTTCAAACCTCTTGTTATAGACAGAGCCTTTAGAATTGCATACAAAAGACGTCGCTCAAACCCAAATAAGCTGAAATCTTTAAAACAAAAATACTCACGTTCTTACAAACTGGTAGCAAACGACAAATTCCTGATAGCATTATTTGAAAATTTTGAACAGGATAGATGGCAGACTTATGGAGAAATTCTCGACAAAGAAGGGGAATACATCAAAACCGTCAAATTCGATAAGCTTACCCATGAAGATCTGTTTTGTACCCCAATATTCTTTAATAAAAAAACCAGCACAGTATACGGCATAAACCACTACCTGAACAAAGAAAACGAAGATACATATATCCTCAGACAATACGAGATATAATGAAAATGAAGAATATAATTATTCTATGTCTGTTATCTCTACTTTTAGCAGTTTCAACGACATGGCTTAGAGAAAGAACTGTATACAATAAGAGTTCTCCCTACTGTCTTTTAAAGGGGTTTCCAAAAGCACCTGCAAAAAAGGAACTTCAACAAACACCAAAGCTGCATCTCTACTATTTTTTTGATAAAAGCAACTGTGTTCCCTGCATGTCATCAATACCTGTTTTGAATGAATTATCACCTGAGTATTTTAATATAACCGGCATAATAAATGACCGTGATCTCAATATTGAAGATGAAGTAAGAGAACTAACAGGAGCAGCATTTCCACTTACAGGATTCAGTAAATATAAAGGCTACGATCCTCCCTTCTGGCCGTCCCTTATAGGAGTTACTGATCAGGGAGCAGTCTGCCTTGTCTTAGCTGGTACCCCGGAGCAACCGGAATATCTGAATAAGCTATTAATTGAGCTATACAAAACCCAGATTCTGAAAACAGCAACACTATAATGATGATACAGTTCATACATTGCCAATTTAAATTTAAAAATCGATGTGGTAAAGAATAGTTAATGAGAATTTTACTGGTACTTCTTTATTCAATCTTACTTCTTGTGAATTGTAGTAATTCCGTTGACAATTCAATTAGTTACAACTCAAAAGATTATAGAATTATCCAACTACAACAGGTAAAACATATTCCTTCAGAAGGCGATGGTTATATTCTGAAAGCTCCTAAACAGGTTCTTGTATCAGAAGATGGCTCATATTTTGTTTGCGATAAAGAACAGATCCTGAAATTCTCACATGATGGAAAATTCCTGGTAAATTTATACAAAAAAGGCATCGGTCCCGGAGAGATAATAGATAAAGAGAGTTTCTATACATGCGGAATACACAAAGACAGATTTTATCTTTTCAGCACTACCCGTAAGAAACTGATAGTTATGGATCTTCATGGCAAACTGATTTATGAACGCAAACTTCCTGTTCAACGTGGTATAGTAAGATATCTGGGGCAACTGAATAGCCAGTCAATCTTTGCAAAGCGAACAAATATTGAGAGAAGTTTAAATTTCTGGATTGATGATATAGCCATATCTTCATTAACAGACCATTCACTTAGTCCGATTCGCAGGTTCAGATTAATAACTCCAATCAAAACATTTAATAACAAACCATTTATTGTGAGCAGAACATTTCTTCACAGTCTTGATAACAATAAACTATTTATCTCTCATACCCCTCAATACAATATTAAGGTTCTGAACTTAAAAACAGGCACCTCCAGCAAACAGATTCGTCGTCCCTATAAAAGTATTGAAACTACTATATCAAAGGATAGTAACTCAGTAATTTTCTTCAGAAAAGATCTGTTTAAGATTATTTACTATAAACACGCGAGCCATATATGGGCCAGAACCTCAACTCATATGAAAGAGCATCAGTCTTTTCTATGGGACTCTTTTGATCTGAACGGGAAGTATAATTTCAGTTTTGTTTTTAGTGAAAATGATTACTTCCTTGGTTTCTGTAATGAACTGATAATTCAATCCAAAAGTAATAATGACTATAATCCCTATATAGTTTTCTATAAGATGCTGGATTATGGAACAGCTCCGGTTAAGAAAAAATGAGATATGAATTGTACCTTTATTGATTTGGTGTGGAGCTGAAATGTATTGCTAACATCTTCGTTTTAAACACAATCGAATTTTATTTTAAATGTTACTGGACTTTCTAATACCACCCCGCCAGCTACACTGATTCGCTAAAGCTCACAGCTTGCTGCCCCCACTCCTTTTGAATATAAGATTAGCAGAAGCTTTCTTATTCAAATGAGGGGATCTCTGTTTGTCTTAAAAGTGTCCTTTGTGTGAGTTTGTGATTGTCTGTGTGAGTCCGTGTATTTTTTAATTCTTTCTGAGGAAAACTGCCCGTTATATCAGATAGAGATAGTTAGCCAACACCATGAGGGTCAAACTCATCTCCGGCTTTTGGTCCAATTTTTACTGTACTTTTCTCAGCTTCTTAAGACTCCTATTAAATTCCGTATGTCCTATTGCTGCCACAAGGAAGATAGAAAACAAAAGAGCTCCGAAAATCCCTGTAATACCAAACATTGATGAACTCCATATTGCAAGAGGCACATAGATAACAATCATCTGAAGAACAATAAGTCCTGAAGCCATGAGAGGCTGATTAACTGCATTAAATGCCCCATTAAGAATCATGAGAACTCCCTGCAGAGCGTATCCTGCGGGAACAATTCTCAAATAGAGAACCACAACCTCAGCTACAGCCTGATCACTGGTAAAAAGTGAAGCAATTAAGGGTGCACAGAGAGCCAGAACTCCATGAAGTACAACTCCCGACAAAACAGAGAACCTCTCACTCAGTTTCACCCCTTTATCTATTCTTGATAATTTTCCTGCACCAAAATTCTGACCAACAAAAACGGGAATAACAGAAGAGAGAGCCATTACTACTGTTAAAGCCAGAAACTCGACTCTTGTTGCAACACCATAACCTGCAACAGCCTCTTTACCGTATGAAGATATCAGGCCGGTTATGATTCCTGCTCCTACAGGAATAATGGATTTAGCAAGAGCATTTGGAACACCTATATAAAGAATAGCCTTCCAGGATTTATATATTACAGAAGATTCTGTCTTAGCAAGAGTAATAACCTTTTCCCTTACTGTCAGCACATATAGTGCAACACCAAAGGTTATGGCCCTGGAAATCACTGTAGCTATTGCAGCTCCTTTTACTCCAAGAGCCGGAATGGGACCATATCCAAATATAAGGAGAGGATCAAGAGCAATATTTGTTATTGCAGAAACCATCATTACAATTCCCGGAATTTTCGTATCACCCAGTGCCCTTATAGCACTGTTACCGAGCATGGGAATAACAATAAAGGGAGCCCCCGCATACCATATTGTCATATACTCCCTGATATATGGCAATACCGTTTCATCAGCTCCCAGCATAGTAAAAAGAGGATCAATGGTAAACTCTCCTGCTACAGCAGTAATTAGAGAGAAAAGAAGCCCCATGGCGAGACTATCAGTTGCCAGCCTCTTAACTTTCCACATATCTCCTTTACCAAAAGCCCTTGATATTACTGTAGATGTTCCAACTCCAAGTCCCAGATTTATACTATTAAGAACAAAAACCACAGGAAAAGTATAAGTCAGTGCTGCAAGAGGCACAGTTCCAAGCTTTCCTACAAACCATGTATCTGCAATATTAAAAGCTACGACTCCCAGCATTCCGAAAATCATTGGTATCGTAAGAGAAGTCAGCAGCTTCCTGACATCTCCATCAACAAGACTTCTGCTTCTACTTCCCTTCATCCTGTTTACAACTCCTTATATTCTCTACTTCAACCCGGGCATTGGAAGCAGCAATCTCCAGAAAACCGGTAAAAGCAGATCTATTCTCTTCAGACATCCCACTCCCAAGAAGCTCTGTACACTCTTTAAGCTCTTCTCTTATAGCAGGCAGTATACTACGACCTCTGTCTGTCAGATATAATCTGTGAAGCCGTCTGTCTTTCTTATCTATGACAGTCTCAATAAATCCAGATTCCTCCAGTTTTTTCAGAGCTTTATTTGCGGTGGCTTTATTTACATTGAGAGCGCAACTCACCTGAAACTGGGTTTTACCTTCACAATCAGCTACAGTCAGATAGTAGGCATACTGCCCGGCTCCGATTCCATATCTACTGAACCTGTTATTCAGAATAATATTGAGCTGCCTGTATACAGTACTGATAAGTTTTCCTATGGATTGATTCATATTCACCTCAATGGTTGCATAAGAAACCATTATAAAACAGAATGGTTTCCTTTGCAACCTTTATAAAAAAACAGAACCAGTACACTAATCTACATATTTCATTTTATTTCCCAAAATGTTACTATTCCCGCAACCACAACAACCAAAGGCGTTTATGACAATCAATATAAGGAGACATTAAATGAGAAAATCTACAGTAGTTTTATCGATTATTTTTGCAGTACTATTCAATTTCCTTCTTACAGGAGCAGAAAAGAATTCAGTTAAAAAACCTACCCCTGACAAAGTTCTGAAAATGCTTGAGGAAGGTAACAAAAGGTTCTACACAGGGAAATCCACATTCCCTCATGTTTCTGCCAGTCGCCTGAAACAGGCTGGTAGTGAAAATCAGGGAGATCATGCATATGCTACAGTAATAAGCTGCTCTGACTCCAGAGTTCCTGTTGAGCTAATATTTGATGCAGGAGTTATGGATATTTTCGTCATAAGAGTTGCGGGCAATGTATGCGATTCCGATGAAGTCGGATCAATAGAGTATGGGCTTGCCCATGTTCACACTCCGGTTCTTGTTGTTCTCGGACATACTCAATGCGGTGCAGTAACAGCTGTAACAAAAGTTGTTGAAGGTCATAAGTGCAAATTTGAAAAGAATATACCAGGCCTGGTAGACAACATCATTCCAGCAGTAAAAAGAGCCGGAAAACTTCATAAAGGCATGAAGGGAAAAGAACTTATTCCTCACGCAATTGTTGAAAATGTATGGCAGGGCGTTAACGATCTGTTTATGAAAAGCCCTGTAACAAGAGCACTTGTTAAGAAGGGTAAAGTAAAAGTTGTTGGCGCAATATATGATGTAGCAACGGGGAAAGTTAAATGGCTCCCTGAGCAGAAAGTTTCTGAAATTCTTAAAAAAGTTGAAGCTTCACCGGAAAAAGAGAAGCAGATGTATAGTAGTAATTAAGAATTAATAAGAGTCCTTCGCCGGCTCTTCTGGTTCAGGGAAGAGCCAGGCGAAAGACGAAAGTCGACACCTTCTATGGTTAAACCGCCAACCAAAAGGGGTTGATGATAAACTTAATTTGACTCAACAACAATTTCGATTAAAAAATATTAAACCAAACTTAAATATATCCCCCAAACATCCTAAAAGAGATATAACATAAAATTCAGATATTTCCACATTTATTTGAAAATTATTCAGTTATATAGGTGAATTCATAAAATTACCCCAAAACCATTCCTCTACAAATTTCTTTAAAATGCTTATTAACAGGGGTTCTCAAATAAAAAAAGATTTCAAGATAATTTATTGACAATCAAATCTTATTTTGTTACACAATATTTATATGAGAAAACAGAGACAACAAATAACAGGTTGTTGGGAACCCTGTATAAAAGCAAAACAAATCAGAGGAGACAAAAATAACACTAAATTAAGTTTCGGGAATTAAAAACAGAAACATAGAATTAATTAAATCAGGAGGGACAATGAGAAAATTGTTATCAATTACAGTAATTCTATTATTAGCAGTTTCTTTTCTACAGGCTGGAGACAACACAACCATTATGATTGGTAAAACCAGGTGGTTAACTGAAAAGAACAGTTTCAAAGATGTAGTACTTAAAGCAAAAAAAGAGAAGAAACATATTCTGGCAGTCTTTTCAGCGACCTGGTGCGGCCCGTGCAAGCGTCTGAAAAAAAACCTCTTTAAAGCACCGGAGTTCAGCAAAGCTGCAGATAAGCTGATACTTCTGTATGTTGAGCAGACAACAAAAGAGGGAAAAAAATACAACAGTATGTTCAAAATAAGAGCCTTCCCCACTCTGAAACTATTTTCACCGGAAGGTAAATTCATGGACACTATTAAACAGGTCATGAGTGTAGATAAGTTTATGGAGCAGATAGACAGTGCGATCTCAGGCAACAACATAACAACTATCAAAGCAGATATGGAGAAGAATCCGAAAGATCGCAAACTGATAATGAAGTATGTTAAGAAACTTTCCTGGGCTGAAAAAGATAAAAAGCTGACATATATGAAGAAAGCTCTTAAACTGAACCCGGACTTTAAAGACCCTCTGGCTCAGTCTATATATGAAGAGCTGTTTAAAGTAGTTGTTTTTGAAGCCACATTTAACAAAAACAAGAGAGCACATCTTGTTAAAGAGAACAAATCACTGGTGGATAGCATAATCAGAGCTTACTATCCGGATAAGTTCAGGTTAAGAGGAAGACTCCCGATGATGCTGACAATGAACTGGCACACTGTTACCGGGGAATATAAAAAAGCTATTGATGTTTTCAGGTTCTATCTGAAGAAGAAAAATAATAAACTGGACTTCAAAAAAGAGATGGGTATGATATCCGATATTCTCGAATCGTTTCTTAAGAGTAATAACAAAGCTGAAGCTGATAAGTGGATGAGCAGAATAGAAAACTATATAAGTAATCTGAAAGATGAAAAAGATCTTAAATTTTCTGCATACTCATACCAGAAAGCTCTGGAAACTTATGCAGGTTATTCCCATAAGAAGGGAGATCAGAAGAGTGCAGATGCTTATGGCAGCAAAATGATTCAGTTTATGAAAAAAACCGGACAGAAGCCATCTATAATTGAGTATTACAGACATATGCTTGCAGAAAAGTATCTCTGTAACATAAGAGTACTGATTGACGAACTGGCAAAGGATTTCCCTGCAAATAAAGCAAAATGGCATGAGCGTTCGGCAACTATACTTGCTTCACTGTATCACAAGTGTGGTGAAGATAAAAAAGCTGTAGATGCTCTTACAACTCTATACAAAGATAAAGAGTATATCAATAAATATAAAGTAAGCAGACGTTCAAAACTTCTTAATAATCTGGCCTGGAGTTTTGTTGAGAATAGCATAGTTAACCAGACAGCACTGAAAATTGCAGAAGAATCAGTGAAACTGAGTCCCGATGCATACAACATGGATACTCTTGCAAATGTTCATGCAGCACTTGGAAATTTCCCCAAAGCTATAGAGATTGAGAAAAAAGCTCTGAAAAAAGTCGGAAATAATGAGGAGCTGAAGAGAAACTATACTGAGTGTATAAAAAGATGGGAGTTAAAAAAGAAGTAGTTGAAATAAAGTCCCGGAGAGTTTCTCCGGGACATATGTTCTTAAATAATTAAGCTCTTGTTACTTTAACAGCGCAAGGACCTTTTCTTCCTTCGCCGATTTCAAATTCAACAGCGTCGCCTTCGCTAACATAACCGTCGATTTCATTCTGATGAACAAAAAGATCTGCATCACCGTCTCTTTCGATGAATCCATAACCTTTTTCTGAGTTAAACCATTTAATTTTTCCTGATGGCATTTTTGCACCTCTTAATTTTAATTTGTTACGCAAACAGAGGTGAAAAACTTGCCATATATAACGATGTAAAAACTCATAATATAAAGAATATTTAACCCCATATCTACGATGAAGACACATTTTACCGGATAAAATAGTTATAGTCAACATTTTAACTGGAAAAATGATTCTATGTACCTGATAAAGTTGTAATAAAAGCAGAAATCAGCTCATAGAGCAGGCAGCTCTTCCCTCTATAGAATTAATAGAAACGGGACTGTGCGACTTCTGCTCCACTCCTTTACCCGTTTTTTTTTATAATTCTTATTGACAGAATCTTTCTTAATTTGTAAAATGCAATTTAGTTAAGCACTTAAGTAAGTTCTTAACAAAAAATTTTTTGAAAAAGGAGGATTTAAGAATGAATGCAAAAGAATTTATAGAGAAGTATGCAAAACACCCGGTATACAAAGCCCCAACAGGCAACAAACTCCATGCAAAGTCCTGGCAGACAGAAGCTGCTCTGAGAATGTTCCTCAACAACCTCTGCGAAGAGGTAGCTGAAGAGCCCGAAAAACTTGTAGTTTATGGAGGCACAGGTCAGGCAGCAAGAAATATAGAATCTGTTCATAAAATAATTGAACTTCTCCTTAACCTTGAGAACAATCAGAGTCTCCTGATTCAGTCAGGAAAACCAGTAGGTATCGTAAGAACTCACGAAAGTGCTCCCAGAGTACTTATTGCCAACAGCAACCTTGTTCCCAAATGGGCTGACTGGGATCATTTTGAGAAACTCAAAAAAGACGGCCTTATGATGTATGGTCAGATGACTGCAGGAAGCTGGATATACATCGGCTCCCAGGGAATTCTTCAGGGAACATACGAAACCTTTGCTGCCTGTGGAGTCAAACATTTTGGTGGCAGCCTCAGAAGAAAGCTTGTTGTAAGCGGTGGTCTTGGAGGTATGGGTGGAGCTCAGCCACTGGCAGCGACTCTTGCAGGAGGCACCTTCCTTGGTGTTGATGTTGATCCTGTAAGAATAAAAAAGAGACTGGACACAAGATATATAGATAAGATGACCCACTCTTATGAAGAAGCAGTTAGGTGGGTAATAGAAGCAAAAGATAAAGGAGAAAATATCTCAGTTGGCCTTGTTGGAGATATTGGAGATGTACTGGAGAGACTCCTGCAGGATAACATTATTCCGGAAGTATTGACTGATCAAACCTCTGCCCACGATCCTGTTCACGGATATGTACCTAACGGATTATCACTGGAAGAGGCTGAAGAGCTGAGAGAGCAAGACCCTGTTAAGTATCGTGAACTTTCAGTAAAGAGCATGGCAAGACACGTTAGTTTCATGCTTGAAATGCAGAAAAGAGGAAGTAAGACTTTTGATTACGGTAACAACCTGAGAGAGTTTGCAAAAGAGGGTGGCGAACTCAATGCTTTCGATTTCAACGGATTTGTACCTGAATATATAAGACCCCTCTTCTGCGAAGGTAAAGGCCCTTTCAGATGGGTAGCCCTATCAGGTGATCCTGAAGATATTTACGAAACAGACAGAGCTCTTATTGAAGCCTTCCCGGAAAACAAACATATGATCAACTGGCTTAATGAAGCTAAGTCAAAGATCGCATTCCAGGGTCTTCCAAGCAGAATCTGCTGGCTGGGACTTGGAGAAAGAGAGAAAGCAGGAAAGATCTTTAATGATCTCGTAAGAACAGGAAGAGTGAAAGCTCCTGTTGTAATTGGTCGTGACCATCTTGACTGCGGTTCAGTAGCATCTCCAAACAGAGAAACCGAAAGTATGATGGACGGAAGTGATGCAGTATCAGACTGGCCTCTCCTCAACCTTATGTCAAACACCAGTGGCGGGGCTACATGGGTATCTTTCCACCATGGTGGCGGAGTTGGAATGGGATATTCACAGCATGCAGGAATGGTAGTTGTTGCAGATGGTACAGACAGAGCTGAAGAGTGTCTCGAAAGAGTACTCTACAATGATCCTGCCATGGGAGTAATAAGACATGCTGATGCGGGTTATGACATCGCCCTGGAAACAGGAAACAGAACCGGAGCAATATTGAAAGGAAATAAAAAAGGGTAACCACAAATAGACACAAATGAACACTAATGAGGATTTTCAGAGGGTCAGGCATGCCTGACCCTTTACGAATTTCATAACACATTGTACAGGGCGTGATAAACAAGGCAAACGAAGCTATCTCAAAATCATCAATAAAATTTGTGTTAATTTAAAACAGAAAGTCCGTTGGACAATGAAGCAAAAACCCTGTAAAGATTTGGCTTTTGCAAATTGTCCAACATTAAATTCGTGTGTATTGGTGTCCATTAGTGGTTACAAACACAGTAAGGCCCCCTGATTTCTTTGTGTAACTTTTTAATTGAACAGGTATTATTATGGAATACAGAGTTAAGTATAAGCCTGCTGATATGGATCAGTGGACAGGAAGAACAGATGATCTGAAAGACAGAGACTCTTTCAGATGGCATCAGATTATAAGACCTTTGATGCTGGATGAGGAGTTTTCTCCTCCAGCTTCAGGAAAAATACACTTCTGCTTTCTGGGGTTCTGCTGCGATCGGGGAATTAGTAATAATCACGGCCGAACCGGTTCAGCAGCAGGACCTTTAAGCATAAGAAAACAGATGTGTAATCTACCAGTTAATTTCCCGGAAGAGATCAAGTTGTGGGATGCAGGAGATATCTACTACTGCGGCAGAAATCTGGAAAAGGCACAAAAGAGGCTTACACAGGAAGTAGAGCGTATTATGGGAGCCGGCTTTTTTCCCATAGTTCTGGGAGGAGGTCATGAACTTGCATACGGTCACTATACAGGGCTACTGAACTCCATGAAAGAGCCTCCGGGAATAGTTAACATGGATGCTCATTTCGATCTGAGACCTTACAGCAGTGAAGCCTCTTCCGGTACAATGTTCAGGCAGATATATGACGACCTGTTAACCAGAAAAGAACAGTTCTCATATCTATGTCTGGGTATTCAGAGTTGTGCCAATACAAAAGCCCTCTTCAGAACTGCAGAAGAGACAGGAACAGAATATCTGATGGCTATGGATATTAAGAACTCCCCCATAACCTCTCTTTCTAAAAAACTTACAGCATTTATTGACAGGAACAGCTCAATCTACATGACCCTCTGTGCAGATGTAATATCCTCAGCCTTCGCTCCGGGAGTGAGTGCTCCCCAGCCTTTTGGTCTTGACCCGGAAACAGTAGTTACCATTGTTAAACAGGTAGCAGCAACAGGAAAGCTTAAAGCTTTTGATATTGCAGAAGTTTCTCCCCGATTTGACTCAGATAACATAACATCACGACTTGCAGCAGTTATAATATTTGCCTTAATAAACGCGATGGCTGACATACCAGGTGAGTACTATAAACACCGTCTTGACACAAAAAATGTTCAGGGGTAGAATCGGACATATTAAGTACTTATATAACTACTTATCTATAACGGATGAAAGCATGACAATATATAAAAAAACAGGAGAACTTGTTCTGGGAACAAGATTCAAAAGATTAAGTGATAAGTTTCTGGGAGATGTTTCCAAAGTCTACAAGAGCCTGGATATTCCTTTTGAACCTGCATGGTTTCCGGTATTCTATCTTCTGAATGAGAAGGGAGAACTCACTGTTACAGAACTGGCAGGGGAACTGGAGATCACCCACTCAGGCTCAAGTCAGATGGTAAACTCTCTTGAAAAGAAGGGGCTTCTTAGTTACAGACAGAGTATGAAGGATAAGAGAGTAAGATCAGTACTACTCACTCCCAAAGGTACTGAGCTTCTGAAAAAGGTCAGACCTGTATGGATATCCATTAAATCTGCTATGGAAGATATTCTGGAAGAGGGGTCCAGAACCCCGGAACTTCTCATGAGTCTCGGTGAACTTGAAACTGCTATGCAGAAAAAGAGTCTCTGCGACAGAGTTGTGGAGAGATTCAAAGTTGACGGTTTTCCTGTACCTTTAGCTTATAGCCATTATGAAAGCCATAATGATCAGATATTCAGATCTGTAATACTGGAGTGGCTCTCTGTAAATCATACGACTTCCGGTCTTATAAAAGATATAGTAAACAATCCCGCAGAGTTCACTTCCAAAAAGGGCAACAATATTATTATTGCCTCATCTGAAGAGAGAGGAAAAGGGGTAATCATTACAAGTTTCTTAAATGAAACAGACTGTAATATTCAGCTTCTCTTCTCCAAAAATGGAGATTCAGAAGAAGAGATTGAAAAGGGACTGGTTAAAGAGGCAGTGGAAGCTCTTGATAAACATGGATTTACAAACCTTGGCATCAGCCTTGGGAAAGGTAATGAGAAGAGAACAGCCTGGCTCAAAGAGCTCGGTTTTGTACTTCAGAACATTAGTTCAGACTCAAAAGATAATTTCTATATAAATTTAAATATGAACCTGAAAGGAGGTAAAAAATGAGTAATGATAAAAAGACCTTCAGCTATGCCGGAGAGGTACTTTCTCCAGGAATGGCTCTGGATATAACCCGTGGTAAAGTAAGAGGTGTAATTACACCTGAAACAGCTAAAAAAATAGCTGCAAGTAAAGGCTATGTAGAAGAGATCGTAAACAGTGAAAGAACAGTATATGGCATCAATACTGGTTTTGGCCCTCTCTGCTCAGAAAAGATCTCACCTGAAGATACAAAGACTCTGCAGTACAACATACTGAAAAGCCACAGCTCAGGAGTTGGTGAATATGTTGGCGATGAAGTAGCAAAACTGATGATGGTTCTGAAAGTTCATGCTCTTGCACAGGGTTTCTCAGGTATTGCTCCTGCAACAATTGAAAGAATAGTATGGCATATAGATAACGACGTTGTTCCTCTGGTTCCTGCTCAGGGATCTGTTGGGGCTTCAGGAGACCTTGCTCCCCTGTCCCACCTCTTCCTTCCACTTATCGGCCTTGGACTGGTTAAGTATAAAGGCGAAACAGTTCCCGCCGGGGAAGTTCTTAAAAAAGAGGGACTTGAACCTGTAGCTCTGGGACCAAAAGAGGGACTTGCCCTGATTAATGGTACTCAGTTTATGGCAGCTCACGGTGTTATCGCTCTTGAGCGTTTCCTCAACTGCCTGAATGCAGCTGACCTGATTGGTGCGATGAGTATTGAAGCTCTTCTGGGTTCAAACCGCCCGTTTATTCCTGAACTCCACTCCATCAGACCATATAAAGGGACAAAACATGTTGCTGCAAGACTTCTGGCAATTCTGAAAGATTCAGAGCTTGTTGATTCACACAAGAACTGTTCAAGAGTTCAGGATCCATATTCACTACGCTGCATGCCTCAGGTACACGGTGCATCAAGAAATGCATGGCTCCACCTCAAAGAGATTCTTGAAACAGAGATCAACTCAGTAACAGACAATCCTATTATTCTGGATGCAGAGAACACAATCAGTGGTGGTAATTTCCACGGCCAGCCTATTGCTGTACCAATGGATTATGCTACAGTTGCTGTAAGTGAACTGGGTAATATCTCTGACAGAAGAAGTTATCTGCTTCTCGAAGGTAATGAAGGACTTCCAAAATTCCTCATTGCTGATTCAGGTCTCAACTCAGGCTTTATGATCCCACAGTACACCTCAGCTGCTCTGGTAACAGAGAACAAAACCCTCTGCTTCCCTGCCAGTGCTGACAGTATTCCAACTTCACTTGGTCAGGAAGATCACGTTAGTATGGGTTCTGTAGGATCAAGAAAACTCAACAGAGTAATCTCCAATCTGGAAAATATTCTTGCTGTTGAGCTTCTTAGTGCAGCTCAGGGTTTTGATTTCAGAAGACCTCTTAAATCAAGTCCTGTTATTGAAGCATGCCATGCTGCTCTCAGAAAAGAGGTAAGTTTTGTTGAAACCGACAGAATTCTTGGTGATGATCTGGTAAAAGCTGCGGACTTCATCAGAGAAGGAGTCCTTGTTGATACTGCTTTAGCAGCTGCAGAAGAAGCCGGAGTAAATATTAACAAACCTACTGAAACAGATTTCGGAATGTATTAGAATATCAATAATGAACGAAAAAACCGGTTTAACATCATAATGATATAGGCCTCCAATTATATCTTAAGTTACTTTGCCGGTAGTTTTCGGGATAGATAGAACCCTGGAGCAGAAGCTCCGGGGTTCTGTACACCTCAATGAGCAGATAAAAAGCTTCTGCTGCCTTACCCATCTTTTAACAGAATCACCTACAACACCATATTGAACGTGACTCTCTTTTCTCTTATAATTCAGTCAATGGCCAAAATTCTTATAATAGAAGATAATTCCGGTATGCGGGAGATGCTCTCAACAATAATAGGAGACCGGGGACATAAAACAAAAACCGCTGAAGACACCTCTACAGCTTCCCTTATTCTGAAAAAAGAGAGTTTTGATCTTATAATTTCTGATTTTCAGCTTCCTGATATGGATGGACTGACCTTCTTTAAAAGGATAAAACATCTCAATATTCCCGTTATAATTTTAACAGCCTTCGGTACAATTGAAACTGCTGTTGAAGCTATAAAAGAGGGAGCTTTCGATTTTGTATCAAAACCTGTTGATCCTTCATACCTTTTTATAGTTATCGACAAAGCTCTGGAATCCACCAGAATCATGAGGGAGAATATAGTTCTGAAAGAGGCTTTTGCCAATCGAATGAACCAGAACACAATTATTGGTCAGAGCAGAGCCATAATGGAAGAGGCAGAAAAACTCAAAAGAGTAGCTGCTACAAATACTCCGGCTCTTCTGCTTGGAGAGAGTGGGACAGGCAAAGAGCTCTTTGCCCGTGCAATACACAACCTAAGTTCCAGAAAAGATGCGCCTTTTATCGCAATTAATGCAGCATCAATTCCTGAACAGCTTCTGGAAAACGAACTTTTTGGCCATGAGAAGGGATCATATACAGATGCCTATCAGCAGAGAATAGGGAAACTGGAACTAGCTCAGAAAGGCACTTTTTTTATGGATGAAATCGGTGACCTTCCTTTCAATCTTCAGGGGAAACTATTAAGAGTCCTTGAAGAGAAGAAAGTTACCCGGATTGGTAGTAATCAGGAAACTGAGCTGGATATAAGATTCATCTTTGCCACAAACAAGGATCTGTCTGATGCTGTTGCAAATTCAGAGTTTCGTGCAGATCTTTTCTATAGAATAAACATCTTCCCCATTGAGCTTCCTCCACTGAGAAACCGTAAAGAAGATGTACCTCTTCTTGCTGAATTCTTCCTTAAGAAGTTTGCAAAAGATATAAACAGCAGAATTCAGGGTATCTCCCCTGAAGCAGGCTCTAAACTTGCAGCTTACTCCTGGCCTGGTAATATCAGGGAACTACAGAATACTATTGAGAGAGCAGTTATAAACTCTTCCTCTGAAATCCTTAAACCTGAAGATATAATGCTTCCTAAACCGGTTTTTAATCCCTCATCATCATTCTCACTTCAGGGTACTCTGAAAGAGGTAACTCACAATGCAGCCAAACTGGTTGAGAAGATGAAAATTGAAGAGGTTCTTGAAGAAACAGGTTTTAATAAATCAAAAGCAGCAGAGATACTTCAGGTAAATTACAAAACCCTTCTGGAAAAGATAAAGGAGCACCACCTGAACCGATGAGCCCTTTTCAACTGAAACTAATCGGGAGACTCTCCCGCTTACTTATATCATTAACTGTATTAACCTGCAGAAAGAAAATCATTAAAGAAGCAGATCTGAAACAGGGTTTCTCATCAAAAATATTCATGACCTGGCACAGACAGATCTTTTTTGATCTCCACATATTCAAAAACAGCGGTATCTCTCCTCTTATATCACAGTCAAAAGATGGAGAACTTGTAGCTGCTGTGGCAAAAGCTTTTGGAACAGATCCTGTAAGAGGCTCATCTTCAAAAGGCGGAGCAAGAGCCCTTATAAATCTCATAAGACTTCTGAAATCTGATAATAAAGGTATATATATAACTGCCGATGGCCCAAGAGGTCCTGTTAAAAAAGTAAAAGAAGGGGTAATTTCCCTGGCAATCAAGACAGGAACCCCTATTGTACCTATGGCCTGGGTATCGAGCAGAGAGAAGGTTTTTGAAAAAACCTGGGACAGATTCAAAATCCCTAAACCTTTTTCAAAAATAGTTTTTATCTTTGGTAAAGAGATTATGCCTCAGGAGTATGAGGCGCTTAGTCGTGAAGAAGCAACTCTTTTTCTTGAAGAGAAGATGGATCTCCTTGCCCAAAGAGCTGCAGAATCTATTTAATTTGGTTTAATTTTCTCAATCCCTGCAAGCTCTTCCTTTGAAAATTCGTAGGAGGTATTGCAGTTATTACAGTTGATGCTCAGAGGAAAAGGCCCATTCTCTTTAACATCTTTCAGTTCATCTTCCGGCAGCATCTCTATCATTGATGTAACACTCTTTTTATTACAGGTACAGAAAAACTCAACTCTCTTACTTGCAAGAATCTCAGGTTTCAGATCTTCAAAGTTTTTATTAATATAGTCTTCAACCTTAACACCTTCAGCCAGATTCTTACCAATTGATGGAAGACTCTGTGCAATTTCAGCAAGCCTGTTAATTAGCTCCGGTTCCGCACCAGGCATAGCCTGAAGAAAAACACCCCCAGCACCGATTACTTCACCTTCATCGTTAAAGTGGATACTGAGATTAAAAACAGTTGGAGTCTGATCTGAAGAGTAGAAGTAGTTGGCAAGATCAAGAGCCATACTTCCGAACCTCATCTCAACAGTACCACTGTAAGGCTGCTTTGCATTCTTTGTATATCTGGTAAGAGTCATTACTCCGTTGCCGTAGTATTTACTCAGGTCAAATGAATCGGGCTCTGAATCCTGAATAAAGTTTTTATTCTTAATAAAACCTCTCACTTCCCCGTGAAAAGTTGTTTCAACAGTGAGACCTTTAATAGAACCACTGCAATCAACAGAAAGAGCAATACGATCACCCTCTTTCAGAGTTGAACTCAAAAGACCACCAGCTAAATACCCCTGACCAAGAGCCAGAGTAGCAAAAGGATCAAGATCGTGGTTCGCTCTCATCTCATTAACAAGAGTTACTCCCGAAATCATTGCGCCACGGATCATACCATCACCAAGAAGAAATTTGTGAATACGATCATCCTTACGGGCAAGAAGCTGTTTTTTTACATCACCATTGAATATATCTTTCTTTTCCATATTTACTCCTGAATTGAAACAGTAACCTAGAGGCCTTATTTTATAAAAAACCCGCCCATAATGCAAATATGACTTATTAAAAGAAACACGGTTTGTAGGGGCGCATCGACTTCATTTGCGAAAAATGAAGGAGTATGCGCCCGTTTAATAAGTCATGCACCATTTCATAAAAGCCAAACAGAATATCCCTCTCACCTCTGAAGACGGTAAGCGAAGCGTGAGTCTGAAAAAATAGGTGAGATGGGAGCAAGCGTTAGCTTGTCACTTTGTTCACAACAAGGAGGGGTGGCAGCAAGCTGCATTATTCATTAAGGCAGCGCAGCTGACGGGGTGGTTTTAATGACTTCCAGCACGAACCAATCAACACAGTTGTTATCTACCAGCACAATTTTCTAACAGAATAGCCAGAAATGTAGGGGCTTGCCATGGCACGCCCTTTGCAATAAAAAAACAGACTCACCAACCCATCCCCCTGCACCATTTAACATCTGAAACAATGGTGTACAGACGCATCATTGCGTCTCATTACAAACGTACGGGTAGAATTCTCCTTCTGTGTGTGCCTTTTGTGAAATGGTGCATGATTTATTAAACGGTGGTACACACGGGTACCACCCTACGGGAGTTTGTGTTAATTAATGGTGCAGAGGGTCAAATTTCTTTGAGGGTGAGGAGTTTGTTGTTCTTTTTGTCTATTATATATTTTGTCCCGGAATCTTTCTGTTTCAGGTTCCTGTAGTACTGTATTCTGGCTTCTACGGTCCACTTTGTTCTTTTGGCTATTTTATAGAGTCTGGGTTTATCTGATAATTTATCTGGATTGTCTATAAGATACATTACTCCGTTTATGTCAAAGGCTTCCCAGCATGGTGCTTCGTAGATTGCGTGTGTCCGGTAAAATACTCTTTTGAATCTCAGATTCCTGCCTCTTAGTTCAGTTTTTGTTTTAACAAAGTTACTTATTTCAGTTGTTGTGAGGCATTTTGCCAGAGTCTTTCCTTCCGGTGCAGCAATATCTGCAAAAACTTCTCCTCTGTCTGACATTACATAACGACTGATGGCTTCATCTTTTTCATTAACAAGGGAGATCAGAAAATAGTGTTTATATCTGAAAAGATCAGATTTATTTATAACTTTTATAACTGCACCAACAGAGACACTCTTCTTACCTCTGAGAAAATCGAGAGCAATACTCTTTCTATTATCAGTGCCACGGCTTTTTTTCTTGAATATGAATGAAAGATCCACTCCTTTTCTGTACTGGTTATTAAGGTAGTGTTTGAGGTTACGGATTACATCTTCGTCATTTTTGGGGTAGAAGCATGGAAGATAACCTGGACTGTCGGTACTATTACCTTTCCAGCCAAATTGCTGAGCTGATACAGAAACACTCAAAAACAGAATTAATAAACTTACAATCAATTTCATAGATCAATGATAACCTGAATTCTTATCAGAAACCATACATTTACAAACAATGATAATATTACACACCATTATTACCCGGAGCTTTCCATACTACCTCCCAAACTCAGTTCACTTTCAATCTCTTCAACTGAAGGCAAATCAGCCTGCAGACTTTCTGGCAAAATATCATCAAACACCTGTTCCCACTCTGCTACACCTATCGGCTTAGTGTTTCCTGCCAAAGAATATTTAACCACAGTACAATTCTTTTCTTTAACTAATAAAAGCCCAATGGTTGATTTATCATCCGAGTGAGCCAGAACTTCGTCAACTAAATTCATATACATGTTCAACTGGCTAATATGACCTGGACAGAACTTACCAGCTTTCAGTTCAACAACTACATAGCATCTTAACCTGAGATGATAGAAGAGCAAATCAATATAAAAATCACTTTTACCTACTTCAATATGCACCTGTCTCCCAACAAAAGAGAATCCCGTACCCAGTTCCAGTAAAAATTTCTCCAGATGCTTAATAAGCTTTACTTCCAGTTCATTCTCTCTACGTAAATTGGAAGTTCCCAGAAAATCAAAAAGATAAGGGTCCTTGAAAATCTGATTCACCATGTCTGATTCTTCTGGTGGTAAAGAAACAGCAAAATTATTAATACTTTTCCCAGCTCTCTTATGAATCTCTAATTCAATTTGTGCAACCAGAATGTTCCGGCTCCAACCATTCTCTATTGTTTTTTTAGCATACCACAAGCGTAAATCCCTATCCTGCAATTTTTCCAGAAGTGCTAAATTATGGTACCAACTAATTTGTGCAAGCACCGCTTGCACAATTTCAATATCCACCCATGTCTCAGCAAATTTCCTCATATACTTCAGGTTTCTTGCAGAAAAACCTTTCATTTCAGGAAATGATTCACGCAAATCATTGGATATTTTATCGATAATTTTACTACCCCACCCTTCATTTTTCTGTTTTTTCAAAATAGATACACCAATATTCCAGTACATTAACACAAGAATACTATTAGCAGAAAGTACTGTTTTTACACACTCAGTTCTGATTCGATTTTTCAAACCTGACAGAAACTCAGAATAACCTTCTGGTAATTCTGAAGAAGATATCGTAGCAGGCATAATGACATCTTCATTGTTACCTTTATCCAAACGTTTTCTAATATCTCGTTTAACATCATCAGTATTTCTTTCATTCATTTCCTCTCCTGTTTCAATTAAACTTACCACTTATTATTTTTATTTTCAACAGCCACATATACACAAATTTCAGAACCAGTAAAATAAGCAGATCATTCTGGTGTACAATTGGGGTAGTTTTGCAGGAGTATGTTTATGATCGATGTAGTAATTGTTACGGATAATGAGTTAATGGATAAGGATGCTGATCTTAAGAGCAAGGTGGCATTTGATGAAGATAATATTATGGTGGAGGCTTTCAGGAAGAGAGGTCTTAACTGTATAAGAGCTGGCTGGGATGACGAATC
>CBDDBX010000038.1:0-115647 GCA_965225955.1 Candidatus Aminicenantia bacterium | reverse complement strand
TGCCGAAGCAATTATTACCCCTACATTTATAGTTGGAAATACTACGTAGGCAGGAATTGTTTCAAGAGCTTTAAGTACAAAAAATGAGGAAAAAAAGTTTGGAATCCCCATAATGAGTCCGGTTTTCACATCCCTTCTGTTAACTTCAGTTTTTCTTATCAGAATATAAAGCCAGCTCCAGACTATTGAGGAGCAGAAGATAATCCCCAGAAACATAGATTCATCCACAGCTCCAAAAAAGTATTTAAAAAGCTTCATTGCAGTATCATTGAAACCAAAAATAAGAAAAAGCATAAGCAGTGAAGGAGCAAAGGCTGATATTTTCTTCTCCCACAGCAGAATAACCAGAGCTATTCCAGCCAGAGCGGTATAACTGAAGATATCTGCTTTCTCATTTAAAAAGATAATAGCAACCGAAGTTGGTACAGCCAGAGATATACGACCAGCTGTTACTGCACTGGTCATTCCACATTTATCTATTGCATGATTAAATACAAGAAAACCTGCAAAAAAAAGTCCTCCTGTAAAAATCCCCATATAGAGTACAGCTGGAGGTAGTTTCCCGAAATCCGTGAGAATCAATGCAGTTAAACCTGCAACTATATAATTTGAAGCAATTATTACGCTGCCCTCTCCTTTTACTTTACTACCCTGTTTAAGGATAACAGCTATAAGTAGTGAAGAGATAAGAGAAAGTAGAAGGTATAGATAACTCATCTTCTATTATACATATTAAAAGCTTTGTTGAAAGTAAATAACCGGGAGATTCCCGGTTATTTGTATATTAAAATTTTTTACAGATATACGTCTTTAGCTCCGGCATCAATCTTTGCAAGTCCCTCTTTTGTATAAGTAATAAGTTCTTCACTTGGGAGAGTTTCAAGCATTGATTCAATAAGAGCTGAACCTGATTTAACAGTATCAGGCCTTCCATAATTAACAAGATACTCTTTAAAAGATGTTAATGCATTTGGAAGACAGTAGTGCTTAATGAGCCCTGGTTTAGCAAGATCCATGAAATCGTTACCAGTTCTTCCCATTCTGTAACAGCCTGTACAGAATGATGGAACATAACCAAGTTTAACAATATCGTAGATGACTTCATCAAGAGATCTGTGATCACCAAGTGAAAACTGCTCCATGGATTCTGTCTCGGAGTATCCACCAGGGTTTGTTTTGGATCCGGCACTAATCTGGGAAATCCCAAGATCAAGAGCATTCCGCCTTGTTTCAGCATTCTCTCTTGTACTTAGAATAATGCCGGTATAAGGAACTGTTATTCTAAGAATTGCAATCAGTTTTCTGAAATCCTGATCACTCAGCTCATGAGGAGGTCTTTCTGAGACTGATGAACCTGTTGCAGGTTCAATTCTCGGAACAGAAATGGTATGACAGCCCACGCCAAAACGACTCTCAAGATGTTTTATATGCTGAAGCATTGCCATAACTTCAAACCTGTAATCATGCAGCCCGAACAGAACCCCGACACCAACATCATCTATACCCGCTTCCATAGCTCTGTCCATTGCTGTAAGATGGTTAAGGTAATTTGCCTTGGGTCCTTTTGTATGCATAGCTTTATAAGTATCGTAATGGTAAGTTTCCTGGAACAGCTGATATGTACCAATACCTGCTTCTTTCAGTCTTTTAAAAGATTCTACCGACAATGGGGCAATATTGATGTTGATTCTTCTGATCTCCCCACCGTTTTTTCCCTTTAACAGAGTATATTGTATCGATAGCTTTCAGTGAATAGTCAAGAGCTGATTCACCAAGCCCTTCACCTGAAACCAGAAGAACCCTTTTATGCCCGTCATTTACAAGAGCTTCAGTTTCCGTTCTGACCTCTTCCATAGTCAGGGTTTTTCTCGGGATTTCTCTATTGCTTCTTCTGAATGCGCAGTAGAGACACTCATTATTGCAGAGATTTGAGACATAAAGAGGTGCAAAAAGAACAAGTCTTTTTCCATAAATTTCACTCTTAATGTAGTTTGCTGTTTCTAAAATCATCTCTACATGTTCAGGTTTTTCAACCATAAGGAGCCTTTCTGCTTCCTCGAATGAGATCCCGTTTAGTTCCTTTGCCCGGGCCAGAATTGCATCGAGTTCCTGCTTCTCAGGTTCAGTAGAGTTTTTAAGAATTTCATAAATTTTTGTGTGATTAATAAATCCTGTATCGGTCATTTTTTACTCCATGGTAGAATTATAACACAAGTTTTTTATCAATAACAATTACTATTATGAATAAATTTCAGGAAATAACACTTAAATAGATTTTCCGGCTCTGTCTGGGGCCATCACATTCAACAAAATAGATACCCTGCCAGCGTCCCAGCACAATAGCACCTTCATTAATTATAAAAGATTCTGAAGGAGAAATCAGAGTTGATAATATATGTGAAGGAGTATTTCCCTCAAAATGTCTGAACCAGTCTTCATTTTTATAGTTTCTTTCAAAAAACTTCTCAAGGTCCATACATACATCAGGATCTGCATTCTCATTTATTGTAATTCCTGCTGTAGTATGGGGGGTGTAAACCAGAAGATGTCCATTTGAGGCTCCGCACTGAGCTACATAATCTTTCACTTCTTCCGTTATCTCTATCATCTCTGTTTTTTTTGTAGTATCTATCTCCAGCAATCCTGTAACTTTCTCCATCTATAACTCCTTCTCTCCAAAGATTTCTGCCTGAAATATCTCTATTTCAGCCCCCTTTTTCCATCTATCTTCAGATAAACCAGCTTTCATACAGCCACACTTAAGAAAGGTTTCCAGATCCCACTTCTGTTCAACAGGAACCTGGGGGAGCAGCAAACCCCGTTTGGGGCCATAAGTAACAAGAATTCCATCTCTGCCAACTACAATTTCCTTAACAGATTCTATCTTCCGGGGCATGGTAAGCACTGAGATTTCAATATCAATATCACTGAGTTCATCTCTGGTTACAGGTGAGAATCTTGGATCCTGCAGAGCTGCAGAAGCCGCATTATTGATTATAGCATCTATAAGGGGATAAACCGGTAGAGGATAGCCGACACACCCACGAAGAGTTCCACCTGAATGCAGTGTTACAAAGGCTCCTCTTTTCTCATCAAACTTACTGTCGTGTGGGCCGGGACTTAACTCTTCTCCTTTTAAACTAATCTCAATGGATTCCCGGGCAAGTTTCAATAGAAATAATCTGTCAGAATGAGTGTAGACCTGTTTCATATCCATTTTCAAAACCTCTGTTAACAGTTTTCATCTCTTCATCAAAATCACAAAAGGAGATCTCTCTTTCAGAGTCAATAATTTTCAGAATTATATCCCCTGCAAACCAGTCTGATGATATAGGTGCAGTGTTTATAAAGAAAACTCCCAGAAGAGAATATCTGGTTTTATGGTAAACTTTTCTATATATTTCATCAACGTTCTCTTCGTTAAGATGTATAGGCATCATATTTTTTACTATACTGTACTTCCCCATTTTTATACCTGTCATAAAACCTGTTACACTTATGTCAAGTTCCTGAAGTACAGAGAGGTGTTCCAAAGCCTCTTTGGAAAATTTAACTTTCATATACACAGCTTAATTCCAGAATCATTTTTTTTCAAATTATCTCTGAATTTTCTAAGGGTTCAGAATAAGAGCCGCAAAGAGTGGAATAAGAATATTCAGATCCCCGTCAAACTCAAGACTTCTGACCTTATCACTTGAATCTCCACCAAATTTTGCAATTTTTATATCTTCTGTAAAATGCCCTGCTCCACGAAAAACCCCAAGAGTATCTGCCAGTAACCTGAATACAGAATAGTTTGAACCTGCTGACACTACAATTCCATCATCTTTCAGACTGTCAATAACCGATAGAAACAGCCTGAAATCTTTCTCTCCCATTCTGTGCATATCTTCCGCAGATACTGAGGATATATTAAAAGCCGGTGTACCTGTTGTGAAGTGAACTGTTACAGGAATGTTAAGCTTAAAAGCTCTGTGCAGAACACTGGCATCCTTAAAAATAAAATCTGAGCTACCTATGTAGGAACCAATACACTCCCCTACCCCGACATCTCTTGCAACACCTTCTCGCATAGCCACATTCAGAAAGATCAATGCTTCTTCAGATATTGAAGTGCCATTGAGAATTCTGCCTGAATAAGCAGTTTCAAAATCCCTGAGGAGGAAAGTATCTGTTATTGAAACAGAGGAAACCCATCCTCTCTCCATAAGATCAATGAGTACCGGAGCAAGTCCGCCTGTAAGGAACTCTTCACCAGGAAGCCAGGAGATCGTAAAATCACCTGCTCTCATTCTTTTCATAATTCCACTTAGTTTTTTCAGTTTCCCTGCAGCACCGGAATGTGGGAGACTTTCAACAAAAGAACTGAAAGTTGAACAGGGAATAAAAGGTGAAGCAAACTTATCTGTCTGTATCAGTATTTCTTCATCTGAAGGGGAATTATGCTTTAAGAGTGAGACATCTACAGGTTTATATTTTGGGTAAGGCATTATTTTTTCACATCGCTGAGTGAGTATTTCAATATATACTCCACACCACTGTATACAGTGAGGAAAGCAGCAACATATAAAAGAATTGTTCCCATATTATAGTATAAAGACGGATCTGGTAACTTATTATAGATTATAAGAAGTGCAATAGCTGCCATCTGGAAAAAAGTCTTCTTTTTTGCAAGCCATGAAGCAGAAAAAACTGAATCCTGAACGAGAAAATAGAATCGGAAACCTGAAATAATAATCTCTCTCAGAATAATTACAGACGCAACCCAGGCTTCAGCTCTTTTAAGATACACAAGAGCCATTAGTGCAGAAGCTACAAGAAGTTTATCAGCAAGAGGATCAAGAAATTTCCCCAGATCAGTGATCTGATTATATTTTCTTGCTATATACCCATCAATTGAATCTGATACAGCAGCAACTACAAAGACTGCCAGAGCCAGTAGTTCTTTATTATCCATTTCAGTTAAAAGAATAACAATGAAAATCGGAACAAGAATTATGCGAAGTATAGTAATAATATTAGCTGTAGTCATCGTATTTCAAGGCATCATTTTATTATTATTCTCAAAAGATTTCAATATCTTCAGGCTTCATATTAAAAAAAGTGTATTTCAGCCACTCAATCCACCACTGAACGGGCCAGTGTAATACCGATTACTTCAGCTCCTGCATCAGCAAGAGTTCTACTGCATTTATCCATTGTGGTACCTGTTGTAAAGACATCATCAAGAAGTAGCACCACACTGTTTTTGAGATATTTCCGATGAGATTTTCTTACTACAAAGGTATTATCCAGGTTCTTTAACCTTTCATTAACACGAAGTGACGCCTGAGGTGGAGTTGATCTGATTTTTTTCAATACCCCGGCTTCTAACCTGAGGCCAAGTGTACAAGCCAGAGCAGATGCAACCACTCTGTTATGGTTAAAACCATATTTTCTTCTTCTGTCGTCCGGCACAATAGTAATAAAATCCGGTTTAAATATTCTTACCAGATCTTCTGCGGTTTCTTTATACAGCGAAGCCATTTTATCAGCCAGCACCTCTTTACCACCATATTTAAAAAGTAGTATCAGTTGTCTGACCTCTTTTTCATAAAGAGTGACACTTTTATGAAATTTATATGAAGGAGGAGTAATAAGGCAACTACCACAGATCTTACCCCCGGCGATCTCTGCAGAGCATACAGAGCAACTGTTAATAAACTCTTTTTTCTCTATTTTTCCCAGACAATCATTACAGAACACCAGTTCTGTCAGTTTAAGAAGTGGTGCATTACAATAGTGACAAAACTGTGGGAAGAGAGCAGTTTTACAAAGATTTAATAAAGCAGCTCCTCCCCTTAAAATCATCTATCAGGCTACGCCATACTCCTCTCTGTACTTTTCCATAAGTTTCAGGTAACCCGCAGTTTTCTCTACATCTCCATCAAGGGGGTTCACCCGAAGATACTCAATGATATCGTCAATAGTGACTACCGGATAGAAATTAATACCTGTTGTACGGTTTAATTCCTGAATTGCAGACTCTTCGCCTGTGCCTTTCTCTTTTCTGTCTACTGATACAACAACTCCTGCAACTTCAGGATTTCCAAGCTCTTTAAGTAACTCAAGAACTTCTCTTATTGCTGTTCCTGCAGTAATAACATCATCTACCAGAAGAATACGTTCATCTCCTTCAAGTTTTCTTCCTACAAGAAGTCCTTTATCACCATGATCTTTAGCCTCTTTTCTATTAAAGGAGTAATCTGTGTCTATTTTAAACTTTGTATAGAGAGCATTAACAGTTGTTACAGCCAGGGGTATCCCTTTATAGGCCGGACCAAATACCACATCAAAAGTACCCTCAGCATTATCTTTAATGGTTTCTGCATAAAATTCCCCCAGTTTTGATATAGCACTTCCGCTGTATAGCATGCCGGTATTGAGAAAGTAAGGGGATTTTCGTCCCGATTTAAGAGTAAACTCTCCAAACTTAAGAGCACCGTTCTCAAGTAAAAAATTTATAAAATCCTTCTTATATTGTTTCATCCTTATCTCCTTTTCTTAATTAATAATCTTAACTTATGAATTCCATTAAAACAAGTCAGAATCGAAATCTCCCGGGGCAGTGTAACTGGCAGATTCCTTGAAGATTTGTAAAGGCAGAGAGCCTGTCCTTAAGCTACACAAAGAGCAATAACCTGTACTGACCAGAGAATAATAAAAACAGTGCAACCTGTGTTTAATTGTGATAGTCAGTATCAGTTCTGTTTTATTTAAAATATCGTATCCGTATCTTTACTAATATCTTCTATAGCGTTATTATAATTCTTCAAAAAAGGGAGATAAGATGAGTAGTAATTTTGACATAAAACCAATAGACAGAAGAGGAACCGGAAGTATTAAATGGGATTTCTGTAAAGAGTTCACCGGATACGATAAACAAATGATTCCCATGTGGGTTGCTGACATGGATTTCGAAATTCCCCACCCTGTTACCGAAGCAATAATGGAAAGAGCAGGTCACCATCTCTTCGGATACACGGAAAGAGAAGCAGATTACTATGAATCTATAAAAAACTGGTTTAGAAAGAGACATAACTGGAATATAGAAAATGATCATATCCGTTTCTCCCCTGGAGTAATTCCTGCTCTGAATGCAATAGTTCAGGGATTTTCAGATCCTGGTGATGGAATAATTGTACAGACTCCTGTCTACTATCCATTTATGACTGCTGTTACCAACAATAAAAGAGAGTTGAAGCTTAATACTCTCAAAGAGAGCAACGGTGAATACACAATAGATTTTGATCATCTGGAGTCCCTTATAGATAACAGAACAAAAATTCTCATTCTCTGTAATCCTCATAATCCTGTAGGAAGAGTATGGAAGAAAGAGGAGTTAAGAAAAATTGCAGAAATTGCAATAAAACACAAAATCTTTGTAGTCGCTGATGAGATTCACTGCGATATAATCACAGGAGATATACCCTATACGCCGTTTGCAACAGTTCTTGAAGGAGTGGAAAATTTTACGATAACATGCACTTCACCCAGTAAAACATTTAATCTTGCAGGACTTCAGGTTTCCAATATAATTTTTCAGAACAGAGATCTTTATGACAGGTTTGACAAACAGATGTTTGCAAATGGCCTTCATCTGACAAATAGTTTTGGAATAGGCGCAGTTATTGCCGCCTACAATCACTGCGAACCATGGCTGAACAATCTTATAGAGTATATTAATAAGAACTATGAAATTCTTGACAGTTTCATTTCCGGTCAACTGCGGGATATCAGATTATCTCCCCTGGAAGGTACCTACCTTGGATGGATGGACTTCAGATCTACTGGATTAACTGAAGATGAAGTAAACAAAAGACTCATGGATAAGGCAGGAGTATGGCTTGAGAAAGGATCAACTTTTGGAGATGGTGGAGAAGGTTTTCAGAGGATAAATCTGGGAACAAGTCACGGGATACTTGAGGAAGCTCTTAAGAAAATAGCAGAAGTCTTTTAGTTTATCTTATTTACGCCTTCTCCTTTAGAGAAGGCAATTCTGTTTCTGCCGGATCTTTTGGCTTCATAAAGAGCAGAATCGACTCTGTTAATAAAGGTTTCCATACTCTCATTTGTATTGTACTGTCCAATACCAAAACTACAGGTTACTCTGCCAACATCAGGGAATATTTTCTGTTCTATTGAGAGTCTGATTCTTTCAGCAATCATTTTACCTCTCTCAATATCAGTAACCGGAAGGAGTAACATAAACTCTTCCCCTCCCCATCTTGCAAGGGTATCTGTTTTTCTTATGATATTATCAGCAATCCTGACAACACCCTTCAGGACCTTGTCGCCGGTATCATGACCATAAGTGTCATTAACTCTTTTAAAGTGATCTATATCAAACATCATAAGAGTCATATCTGAATAGTGACGTGAAACCCTGTTAATCTCATTTGTAAGAGCTTCATTCATCTTATTTCTGTTAAAGATTCCTGTCAGAGGATCTGTTATGGATAATTTAGTAAGCTTCTCTTCAAGTTCTTTATTCTCTGTCATATCAATAGAACTGAGAACAACACCTGAAACAGCTCTATCCATATTGAAAAGCGGGTGAATCGTAACATTAATAAAACATTTGCGCCTGTTCTTAAGAGTTATCCACTCCTTAAACCCACTGTTACTGCCGCCAAAAGCAGTATTAAAAGCCTGTTGAAAATAGTCCTTATAATCTTTTTCATCTACTATATTTTCAAGTGTCAGAATCTCAAAACAGTCCTGAGGCAGGTTGAAAAATTCAAGAAAAGAGTGGTTAACAGTTTTAAATCTGCGATTATTATCAATTATCGCAACTGGATTCATAACAGTTGAAAGGATCTGATTATATCTGTAGAGCAGATCTTCATCTCTTCTCAGATCTGTTATATCAGAGTATGAGAAGATATAGAACTTTTTCTGTTGATCAGTTACATGTAATGGAGATATTGTTATTTTAAGTACTTTCTCCCCTGTGCTGTCCTCAAAAACCACCTGCTGATCTGTAGATTTAACTATAGCAAGAAAAGAGTTACGGTATATAGCTGACTCTTCAGGCATCATTTTAAAAAAATTCCTGCCTGTAATCTCTTCCATTGAAGTTCCATATTCTGCAATTGCTGAATTATTGGCATTATAAATAACTCCATCCTCATTTATAATAAAAACCGCAGAAGGTACAGAATTTATAACTTCAGATAATAGTTGCTCAGTTTGGTGATTTTCCATCGCTTATATTATATCATTAAAAAGGAACATGAATAACATGTTTTTTTGAATAAATGAAAATTTACGATATAATAATTACTTATGAAGCAGAATGATTTTGTTGATAATATTCAGGAAAAATTTATAAAGTGCTCTAACTGTGACCACTACTCCTTTGACAGTGCACAGGGATCACTACTCGAAAGATTTATATCTTTTTTCTTTCCATCAATTGTGTACATTTGTTTGAATTGCAGAAAGAAGCATATAATCTTTAAAAACGGCCCCTCACGTAACACAAAAATTATTGGAATACTGATTCCACTGATTGTAGCAGGCTATTTTGTTGTAAATAAGTACGACATATTTACTGTTAAATCCTCTCTATCAGATATTTCTGTTCCTGTTGCTCAGAAAACAGAAACTACACCTCCTTCTCAGCCTGATTCTGAAAAAACTTCAACAGATCAACCTGCTGAAATCCAACAGAAGCCTCTTGTAATGGAAACCGGACAACCTGTTACCGAAAACAGTGACACAACAGATAAAGCTGAAGAGAATAGCCTTAACAGCAAAACTGAAGAGAATTCATATGAGCCACCTTCGGATAAACCTGTGGAAACTGAAGAAATAAAGATAGTAAAGGAAAAACCTCAGATAGAAGAAAAAATTCCTGAATCCGGTATAACAGGAACAATCATACTTAATCAACGGAAATATGGAGTAAACTGGACACAGATAGAGAACGGCATCATAATAACAAAAATGTCTCCCGGACCATTTATGAGAGCCGGTATCAAAATAGGAGATGTTATAACTTCTGTTAACGGAGAACCAGCTGGTGCAGGCAACACTCTCATGGCCTTAAGAAACAGAGTCTTTAGTGGCGAAGTATCTGAAGTTACAATTGTTGTCCTCAGAAAAGGCGAAGAGATGACATTTATTATGAGAGGCAAAAACAGTTCTGATGAGTAGTTGTTGTGAATAGTAGTACTAATAAAAATTTCTGGAAAGCAAAATCATTATCCCAGCTTAATCAGGAAGAGTGGGAAACTCTATGTGATGGATGTGGGAAGTGTTGTTTATGTAAAATAGAGTACGAAGACAGTGGTGAAATCTGTTATACTTCAGTGTCCTGCAGACTTTTTGACTCAACCTCCTGCAGTTGCAGAGATTATAAAAACAGAGCAGATCATGTAAAAGACTGTGCCATTCTCTCCCCCCGGTCAACTGAAGATTTTGAATGGCTTCCACAAACCTGTGCCTACAGGCTGATACACGAAAGAAAAGATCTCCCATCCTGGCACCATCTGGTATCGGGATCAAAAAATACAATTCATGAAGTCGGTATGTCAGTTGCTGATAAAACAATTTCAGAAGAGAGAATAGTTCCCGAAGATCTTGAGAACTACATTATGGATTTTACTGTCTGATTATGGTAAACTCCCGGTTTTAAATCAGGATAATTATGGAAAACAGAACAACTTACGGAACTTATCTGGACTGGCTAAGAGAAAAGAGAGACGATAAACCTCTACCTTCAAACCCCTACCTGCACGAAGCAGCTGAACTTAAGACCCACATATTCACATCTAAAGAGCTTAGAGAGTTAAATGGCGTACTGTTCAATAACAATAAAAGCGTTGTTATAGAAATTGGCTGCTATCTGGGAGCTACACTTATAGAGCTTGCAGAGAACAATAAAGAGACCAATTTCATTGGTATTGATATTAAATACAAGAGAGTTGTTAAATCTTCAAGAAAGATTATCAATAGAGATCTTGATAACTGTCTCACAGTAATTGCTGATGCTAAAGATTTTTTCTCAATTGTACCGGACAACTCAATTGAGGGTGTTACAGTTTTTTATCCTGACCCATGGATTAAGGAAGCAAAGAGAAAGAGGAGACTTATAAACAGTAAATTTCTTGAACTTCTTAAAGAGAAGCTGGTACCTGGTGGCTTTATATGGTTCAAAACAGATAATCAGGACTACTATGATGATTTATCAGTACTTATAAAAGAACTTGGGTTTAAATCTGAATCCCACAACACTGTTCTGCCGTCTTTACCGGGACATGAAACTTTCTTTGAACAGATGTTTCGTGAGCTTGGGGTAAGCAAAAAAGAGCTTATTTTCTACTCATAAGTAGAGCAGATTGCTATTTTCAGAGGAAACTTTCCGTCAAAACTTGGAAAATCCGGATCGGGTTCAATCTGCCTGATTGATTTGAGAGGCATCTCAGCCTTTTCCGCACAGGATTTAAGTGCATCAATCCACTCATCATAATCCACCAGAGCTGAGTGATTTGTACAAATAATCTCTCCTCCCTTTTTAAGAGAGAGAAGTGAAGGTTTAAAAAGAGATTGGTAATCCCCGACTATATCAACTGAGAAAAATTTACTCTTTGTATATGTAGGAGGATCGAGTAGTACCATGTCAAACTTTTTAGGCATCAGTTTTGTATATTTTATCTTTCTTGCCCGTCCTCTCATACCAAGGCCTGATAACTGTCTTGTAACAGGAAAGAAATCTTCTTTAATAAGTTTCATATCTCTCATATCGTAATTATTAAGAAGAAGATTCTCTTTTCCATAAGAGAGCCATTTTCTTGAGAAATCTATATTCCATACTTCCGAAGCTCCACCTGCAACTGCAACAACACCAGCACTACAGGTGTATGAGAAGAGATTAAGAAAAGATTTATTCTGACAATTGCTCTGAATATAGTTGCGCCCGGCTCTGAGATCCAGAAAATGGAGTGGGTCAAGACCTCCATGATTGCCTTGTGTTACAAATTTTATACCTCTTTCAAAACATATATCCTTTGTTTCACCTTCAGGTTCAATGACTGGTTTTGGAAATTTGCCCTCTCTGTGGTTGTAGAAAAGAGAGAACCTTGCATCAAAATATTCTTCCACAGTATGAAAGATATTTTTTACAGAATCTGTATCAAGATCTGTTCTGAATGTCTGAACTATAATCTGTGTACCATATCTATCTACAGTAAGTCCCGGATAACCTTCAGCAACTCCATGAAATAATCTGTAGCAGTCAGTATTCTCACCACTCATATTCTCAAAAAATGCCTTTCTGTTATTAAGAGCATCTTCAATTAAGGTTTTAAATTCACTACTCATATTTGCTTCCCGGGGATATCTTTTTTCTCATCTCTTTTCTTAATTTATCTTTCTTTTTACTATCCAGTCTTCTTGCAACAGCAGCTTTTCCTGGCTTTGTAGGTATCCGCCGGGGTTTCTTTTTAAACCCTTCGAGAAGAATTTCCCTCAATCTGTTAACAGCAGCTTCCCGGTTCATCTCTCTTTTACGGTGAACTCTTGAATCAATTACGATAATCTGATCCTGAGTAAGACGGCTTCCTGCAGCAATTCTGATCTTATCTTTCTCTGATGCTGAAAAACAGGTACAGTTCCCCAAATCAAATCTTAGTTGCACAGCAGTTGCAACCTTATTAACATTCTGCCCTCCCGGGCCTCCTGAATGTATAAACTTCTCCTTTATAAGAGAGTTGTCAATTTCAACCTTACGGTTTCCCCTTTGGATAATCACCGGATCAGGAGAGTTTGATTTTACGCTTCTCCTTATCAGGATGCATTCTGTAAAGGATAGCGTTATTACCTATAACCCCACAGAGTACTGACTTTGATTTTTCAGCTATCTCTGCTGATAGTGGTTTACGGTCTTCTTTATAATCGGTAAATTTTACTTTAACCAGTTCATGAGCACCAAGAGCTATTTCTACAGCTTCCATAAGTTCAGGAGTTATACCGTTTTTTCCAACAAAAGCAGTCGGTTTAACTGCATGCGCCAGTCCGCGAAGGTGCTTTTTTTCAGTTCCTGTTAGTTCCATCTTTATTATTCTCCTGTAGTTTCTTTCTTCTTTCAGCTCTTGAAGGCCTGTTTGCAGCCTCGAAAACTATATCTCCCTGCTGATGAGGGTACTTCTCCTTATGATCAAAGCCACCATAAAGAATTCTTTTGGGAATTCCTCTCGGAAAAGCTCTGCACTTCAGATCCTTCTTATAATGTACACACAGAAAACATTGAGATATAGCCATATTTCACCTGGGGGAATCTTATCACAACTTCCCATAACCGTAAAGCATTAGTTTAATATATGCCTCTCCGGCTTATTACGATATTTACAATAAGTTAATCAGGAGCAGAGGGTTCTGCTCCTGTTTTTATATAGAATTTATCTTTGTTATAAACTATTTCGCTCTTTCAAGCTCAACTGTAAAGTGACGCATAATTGGTGCTTCTCTGACAATTGAGAAACCTTTTTTTACAGACTCTCTTCTTTCCCAGAGATTTGCAAGTGATGCAGCAATATAATCCATGTGGTTATATGTATAAACCCTTCTTGGAATTGCCAGTCTCAGTAGCTCAAGAGCAGGATATCTGTTTTCTCTGGTTACAGGATCTCTATCTGCCAGAAGTGTGCCGATTTCAACACCTCTGACACCGCCTTCAATATAGAGTTCAACACCCAGAAGCTGTGCAGGAAACTCCTCTCTTGGAATGTGAGGGAAGAATTTCAGAGCATCAACAAATACAGCGTGACCACCAATTGGCTTCATTACAGGAATACCGTATGAGTCAATCTTTTCACCAAGATATTTCACCTGTTCGATCCGTGATTCCAGATAGTCAAATTCACTACTTTCTCTAAGACCCTGTGCAAGAGCTCCCATATCACGTCCACTCATACCACCGTATGTAACGAATCCTTCATAAATAATATTGAAGGTAGAAGCCTGACGGAAAATTTCTTCATCTCTTAAAGCAATGAAACCGCCAATATTAACGATACCATCTTTCTTACTGCTCATAGTCATACCATCAGCATAAGAGAAGATCTCTTTTATAATCTCTTTAATACTTTTATCTTCATAACCTTTTTCACGGGTTTTAATATAGTATGCATTTTCCGCATATCTTGCAGAGTCAATTATTACAGGGATATTGTGTGATTTGCAGAGTGCAGAAACCTCTTTCAGGTTTTCCATTGACACAGGCTGACCACCACCTGAATTACAGGTCATAGTAACAATAACTATAGGAATTTCAGCTTTATGTTCTTCAATAACCTTAGTTAATTTGGGAATATCCAGGTTTCCTTTAAAAGGGTGAATGCACTGGGGATCAAAAGCTTCAGCAATAGTACAATCAACAGCGCTGGCTTTTCTGAACTCAATATGCCCTTTAGTTGTATCAAAGTGTGAGTTACCAGGAACTACATGCCCCTCTTTGATCAGTACTGAAAAGAGTACATTTTCTGCAGCTCTTCCCTGATGAGTAGGCAGGAAATATTCGAAACCAAGAAGCTCTTTAACTGTTTCTTTCAGCTTATAGTATGAACGGGCTCCCGCATAACTCTCATCTCCTATCATGATTTCAGCCCACTGCTTATCACTCATAGCACCGGTACCTGAATCTGTCAGAAGATCGATAAACACTCCATCACTTTTCAGATTAAAGAGATTGTAACCTGCTTCTTTAATATAAGCTTCTCTCTCTTCTTTTGTAGTCTTTTTAATTGTTTCAACAGCTTTTATTTTATATGGTTCTGCGTATGGTAATTTCATTTTTTTCTCCTTATTAATTTTTTAATGAATTTAAAGCACGATTAAATAAGGAGAGTTTTAGAATGGGGGTATAACAATTCTGTCGGTAATATCTGTAAAAATGTTATAAAAAGAAAAACATGTTTTTCTTAACAGACTATTTGCAGAGATCATGCAAATTTTATATAACAGAATGAATTTATAGTCAATAAGTTTCTATTGATTAAGAGCTGTTTTTTTGTAAAAAAAGAGTGCAGAAGTTTCCTTCTGCACATCTATTAATGAATTAATCTTAGTTACTGCAACCGCAATCGCAACCACAACCTTCATCTTCGCAGTTTTCTGCTTCTGCAAAAAGTGCTTCATCTTCTTCAGTTGCGTCACGAACTTCAGTGATTTTAACATCAAATTCGAGTGTTACACCAGCATATGGGTGGTTTCCATCAACTACAACCTGATCTTCGTCAATGTCAACAACCATCATAATATAGAGTTCGCCACTCTCTTCATCTTCAATTTCCACTTCCATCCCAGGTTCAAGTTCAGCTGCATCTTCACCAAACTGATCTTTAGGAATTCTTGTAACAAGTTCTTCATCCCAGTCACCATAACCTTTTTCAGGTTCTACTGTAACTTTAAATGAATCACCTTCATTTTTGCCTGCCATAGCCTCTTCAAGACCAGGAATAAGCATTTCCTGCCCGTGAATGTAAGCCATTGTGCCATAATCTTCAGAAGTTTCGATCAGTTCACCTTCTGCGTCTTTAAGCACATATTCAAAAGCAACATATTTCTTATTTTCGATAGCCATATATTATCTCCTTTATATTAAGCCTCTTAATTAAATCCATATTTTTCTAAATTCATGTGGAGTATCACAATAAATACATGAAAGCTGACCATTTTTCAAGGTCACAAATTCTGCTGGAACATTCTGCAGGTGTGAATGGTGGGAAATACAGTTCTGATTTGAACACCCTGTGCCTTCAATACCGTAAACTTTTGGAGGCAGAGAAAGTCTCATCTTCCTTGCAATGGAATTATCTTCGATGCGATTAACAGTACAGCCACCGGTAATAGCAGAGAGCTTCCTGAGCTGACTATCTGTAAGCCCTTTTGATTTAGGCAGAAAAATAATGCCTTTATAAGCACCATCAGCTTTTGACTCCCCTACATGACAGGAACCATTTTCTTTGATGAAGTCCATTGTTCCCATTATTTTGAAAAGGTAATCCCAGATTTTTTCAGGGCAGGTTCCGCCTCTTGAAACATGATCAATTACAACACCATTCTCCAGAGGATTTATACCTTCTTTAAGAATTTTCAGTTTAGTTACATCTGGTGTGACATTTTTAATAAACTCATCGCTATATGCTGTTTTTTCATTTGTTTTACCAGTAAAATCGTTACCGATTCTCCCTGCCAGTGCTGACATAAGGATTATTCTCATGATTTTACCGTTATTTGACTGCTCCATATAGTGATTAAGAGGCAGAGTATCTACAAATTCAGGAATTGTAGGGTGAACTCTGTGTCTTGGGAAAGGATGGTAGAAGTATGTATTTTCAGGTAGAAGATTCAGAAAATCTTTTCTGAAAATAACCTTGTTTCTGAGCTGATCCTGGATTTTGATAATCTCATCCCCCATTCTTTCAAGCTGAGGTCTTGTGAAGTACTGTTTTGTAGCAACATCACCGGAAGCATAATACTCTTCAAGAGATTCAAAGAATCTGACTTCATAGCCGTTATCCCTCATCTTATCAACATAGTAAGGAGGCATCTGAATCTGTTCAGGAGCAACCAGGTCAACTTTTACATTTTTGAATATCTTAAGACCTGAAGCTTTTGAGTGAACAGTACGGCCATGGAGGAGATCCCCAATAAGTGCAATGTGAATATTCTCTCTTGACCAGTTATTATCTTCAAGGAAAGAGAACTCATCCAGAAGTTCCTGAGTAGGATGCTCATGCTTCCCGTCTCCTGCATTGATAAATGCCGGAACAAACTCCAGTTTTCCCTGCTCATAAAACTCTCTGCCTTTCATACTGAGCCATCTGCATACACCTTCCAGTTTTGTTCGGAGAACAAAAATCTTATTATAGTACCCTGCAAGAGTCATAAAGGTGTCAGCATAACTCTCTTCTTTATTAAGTGATGACTTACCGGGCTCAAAAACCAGATGTTTTACAAAGTGAAACCTTGCAGCATTCTTTGTAGAGTGATCTGTTCTTGTGCTGGGTTCAAAAAAGGCGTCATAAATACCGAAATCCGGGTCCATCATATCATTGGTATGAGGACTGTTGATCCTGAATTTAGCAAGCTTTTCCTGCCTGTCAGGCCCCTGGTGGTACCAGGCTTCTTTAAGTTCCCTTCCCATATCATAAAGATAGTTTAGTTCGTCAAGGGAAAAATCTGAAGATATACAGAGAGATCTCTCTTTAAAAACGTTTTTGTGCATTTATGGCTCCTCTATTTTTTTGAATTAATATTAGACTCTGTTTAAAAAAACAAAATAAATAGGAATTGGAAAGAAATATTGATAATTGCTGATTATGAAGCAAAAGGGGTGTCACTGTTTGCCACCATCTCTCTTCTAAATATAATCTGCGTTTTTTCTTTCATTTTTCTTGTAATGATTTTAATAGATAGAGCCCCGGAATGCAATGTTTTTTTTCATTTTTTTACAGAATATCTATCTATAATCTTTACAGGGTTATGCTGAGGAATTTTCATCCTTCTTCCATAAAGAAGATCATCAAAAAAGAGAGCGATTCTTCTGTTTACAGGATTTCTGGAAATAAAGAATCTTACAATAGTATGGAATAGAGTATTGGGTTTGGTATATGGACAGACACTAATACAGAAACCACAGTCTGTACCAACACTTTTCCACAAAGCGAAACACTTCTCCTGATCTATGTGCCAGTGCCTGAATCCACGTTCTCCTTCTGGTTCCTCCCCTTCCGGTATAGATTTTGTGGGACAGTTATGAGCACATTTCTTACAGATACGACAGAAATCTTCCATATAGGCGAAATCTGCCGGAGTATCAGTCAGAAGTTCAGCATCGGTTGTAACTACAGAGATTCTCACACAGGGACCATAGACAGGGTGCATAAGAAGTCCCATTCTGCTGAGAACTCCCATACCTGAATCTATGGAAACCGGAACACATAAAGTCTCATAATTACCATCAACATTGGCGTTGGAGTCATATCCCAGAGCCCTTAAGTAGTGGGCAACAACATTTGCTATTTTGCCTGCTTCCACATACTGATGTGAAGATTCAACAATAGCTGAAACAGAAGGAGCTTTCTTAATAAGGTCCGGCTCCATTTTTACAACAATTGATACTCCATATTTATGACGCCTCTCAATCTCTTCCCCCCACCCTTCAGCTCTGCGCCCCCGATGGGAGTAAAAATGCCAGGGTTTCAGTTCAGTAATCCCTACATCCACAGCTCCATAAAGCATGCATATCTCTTTCACTGTATGAGTGAGCTTTTCAGGATCAACATCTACCTTCTCTTCCTTAACAGGTCCTTCAGAAGCAAATCTTACTCTGTCAAGATATGTAAAGGCAGCTTCAAAAATCGGTGTATGGTATTTATCGTAGTACAACTGGGATGGGTGCTCCAGATCCTCTTTGGCATGAAGCCTCTTATCATGCTCAAGTTTATCCTTATTCTCTTCATAATACTCTCTGTAATTCTCATCACAATCCTTAAGAGCATTACGGGCAAACATATGGTCCCTCTCATCAAAGAGGGAGACATCTGTCATATCTTTTACAGCAGGTTTAAAGAAGCGGAAAGGAGTAAGAGATACAACTCCGGTTATAAATAGTGTTAAAAGGAAATACATATTAAGCTCTCTGTATTTCTCTCCTTCCATAATAAGAAAGACAAAAACAGAAACTCCTGTTAAAACTCCAGGCAGTGAAATACAGAAAGCACGCCACTCTTTTTCTCTTATTGTACTGTCAACAGCCAGTATTCCCATTAGAAGAATAAGACTTCCCACCATATAGTTCGAAATATTTATAATTACATCCATTTTTAATCCTGAACTTAATATACGATATTAAAGGAAAATCAGTTCAAAGTCACCTTTATACCAGATTTGCCCCTTCCACATAACAGCTACAGCCCTTAGTCCATCGTAAGAATCTATCAACCTCTGCACATCTGCTCCCTCTACTATCCTGTTTCCGATGGATGTGGAAAAAGCATCTGCCTCAGCAGCTGTATCTGAAGCTACAGAAACCATATCAGCCTCTCCTTCACTAAAAGAGGGACCATATCTACCTGATGAAGTGGTTATACCATAAGTTCCGGCAGGAACACGAAACCCTATAACTGCAGAATCATCTCCCCATCCGGGAAAGACTGTTACATTCATCTCTCTGTCGCAATTAACTGCCACATCACCGCCATTCTCTACAAATCCGGCACTGCAGTTTTCCATAATAATTTTTAAAATCTCATCAGACACAAGCCCCGCAACTGAAGCCATTGGGCCAACCCCGGCTTTTTCTGAAGCACGGTTCATTAAACCTATAAGTTCAGGTACAGGCTTATCAAATGACATTGGATTGAGTGAATCAAAAAAGCCGTGATTTCTACTATTAAACTGCTCCAGAATAGAGTACAGCGTCTCCACTCTCTGTTCTATTATTGTTCTGAGATTATTTTTTGAACAGCAGGAATCTCTATAACCACAAAGCAGGGATGTATGCCTGAATTTTACTTCTATATAGTCAAAATCTCCTGATATTGCAGATCTGTAAAACACTTATTTTTCACCAAATCCTGTTACTTTGCCATACAAAGGCAGATCTTTTACCTGTTCAGAAAGATAGAAACCTCCACTCCCAATCAGATTCTTAAATTCAGAAGTAATCTCTTCAGCTTCCCGGTTTTTTGACATTGTTGAAACTTTCACACTTCTGCCATCTATTTCAACGGTTCTGTTGATAAGCTCATCATAGTTAGTGATCTTTATAACTTCACCGGTAGCATAATCAACTATTCTGGTTTTAATATCCCTGTTCCTTACTGCAAGATGGGATGCCATATCTACGTCAAGAACCGGTATTGCCATTCCCATAGCAATATAGATTGAAACCCCATATCCAGGTATATAGACCGGCTGAATATATTCAGGCCTCATCTGTCTCAGATCTGCATGAATAGCCAGAGTTGCTGATGGAGTAATTGGTATTCCTGTAGCAGAATCTCTTTCTGTATTTCCATTATACTGAGTCCCCTCCCAGGTTATGAAACCTTCTCCTCCACCAAAGAAGATTCTGGTACCCAGTCCGATAGTTCTAAGAAAAGGATCATTAAAAAGTGGAGATATTTCACCGGAACCGGCAAAATTTATACCTTCTCCATTTGGAAGCAGTCTTCCCATATATGTGTCCATTGGCTTATCAGACGAGTTGTATGCAACATTGTAATTCTGATAGCAGTTTCTTGGGTTATAGAAATAGGCCTGATTGAGATTTTCAAGTGTTATTTCCCTGTTAACAGAGGTTCCGGGATAACAGTGGGATGGTCTTCCCTGAGCTCTGAGTTCAACAGATTCGCCTTTAATAAGCTTATGAATAACGTGTGCACCACCATACTGCGGATTAGCAGGGTCCTCTTCAGTTGCTCCCAGAAAGAGATCCACCGCAGCAATCCCTCCATAAGCTGGAACATTATCCAGAAAAGCTTTCTGCATTTTCATGGCAGGTGCTGTATGACCTGTATTGATAAAAATCCCTGAAGAACACATAGGACTAAAGGTAGCTGTTGTAACAATATCAACCTTTTCAGCAAGTTCCTCAACAGATCTCTGTTCTGCAAACTCCTTGGCTTCCTTAGCTGTAAAAACGACAACTTCACCTCTTTTGATCTTCTCGTTAATCTCTTTAACACTCTTCATTGAAAAACTCCTTATGTATTATTTTTACAGCCTTCAGCTTATCTTCTCTGTCAACCACAAAATAGGTTGCTACATCTGAAGCTCCCATAGATATAATAAGTACATTTATATTTTCTTTAGATATAGCTCCAAAAATTCTCCCTGCTACACCAGGACGATGTGGAATTCCTTCCCCTACCAGAGCAACAAGTGATATATTGTCCATCTTCTCAAGTCTGTCTACTCCTGCAACGCTAAGTTCTTCCATTTTTTTGTATCCCCTCTCTATATCATCACGACTCAGCATAATATTAATAGATGTCTGGGATGTAATAACAGATCTTATATTAATGCCGGAGTTACTCAGAACAGCTGTTGCTTCAGCCATAATTCCGGGTTTAATACCAACCCCGGGGCCGATGAGTTTGAGAATTGCAAAATTGTCACTACAGGTCACACTCTTTATTACATCTCTGCTTACTCTGCCGGATCGGCCTATTACAGTTCCAGGCCTGAGATTTTCAGGGAATTTATCAACATTGCATATATTCACCTCTATACCTGTTTCCCGAACCGGCTCAAAAGTTCTGGGATGGAGGATTTTTGCTCCAAAATATGATAGTTCTGCAGCTTCACTGTAAGAGAGAGAAGGAATGAGCTTTGCTTCAGATGTAATTTTAGGATCAGCACTCATAAAGCCGGATACATCTTTCCAGAAATCCAGGAAATCTGCTCCTACACATCTGGCTATCGCTGCTGCAGAGTAATCAGTTCCTCCTCTCCCCAGAAGAGTAATGCGATTCCCTTCTGAAACACCATAAAAACCGGGCACAACATTAACCACATCTGTTCTGAGATTCTTCTTGAGGTTATCTACTGAAACATCAAAATTAACTGTAGCATTTCCATAAATACCATCTGTAACCAGACCGATATCTTCCGGCAGAGCTTCAACAGAGTCAACTCCTCTGTGATTAAGAACTGCATTTAGAATAAGAGATGATAATCTCTCTCCATAACTCTGTGTCATGTCTGATGCGAAATCCGGCATTCCCCCCAGATAGTGAGCTCCCCGAAGATACCTGGTAAGCTCTTCCACTCTTTCAGTAATAGCACTTTTAAGCTCTTTTTTCAGAACTTCATCTTTTATACTTGTTTCAATTACACTGAAATGCTCTTTAAGAAGTCTCTTTTTCAGCTCAGGTATCACCGATTCACTGGTGGCTATTCCTTTTACTGCATCCACCAGCGTATCAGTAATCCCATAGAGGGCTGACACAACAATGATTACTGGTTTATTATAGGCTTTTACGATATCTACAAGCCTCAGAAGATCTTTACGGGTTTTGAGATTTGAACCACCAAACTTTACTACAGCCCGGCCACTACTGTTAATCGCAAAGGAGTTCATGATATTACTCCCGGGATAACAATAGATGGATTATAAAAAACTGAAAAATAGATAGGTATCATTTTATCAAGCCTCCTGTTCAACTATTTACGAATCTCTCGCATCCGGTTAACCACCTTATTCCTCAGGAACAGGTTGGTGAGGTTCATAATTGCCGGAACAACTCGCCTCGTCTTCAATAGCTTGCAGCAAGCCTTGAAGAAGGAAATCTGATTCTAACAAAAAGAACTGTTTCTGTAAATAGGTTTTTCTTAAAAAATTTCAATATTTGAAATTTTCCGCAGACGCAGGGGCAGAATCGATTTCTGCCCTCAACCGGGAAACCTTAAAGAGGGCGGATATACAATCCGCCCCTACAAGACAAAAATAAAAATTTCAAACCCACCTAAAATCCCCGTGAAAACTTGATTAAACAGGTTTATTCACCAGCAGGTTCACTCTCCTCAACCTTGCATTAGGCGACTATTTTTTATAGAATAATTTACGAACATTTAAAGAAGTATTTTTAGAGGATAGATTAAATTGAGAGCGGAAAATTATTCAGAATCGTCAATAAAAACCCTGGACTGGAAAGAGCATATACGTAAACGTCCCGGTATGTACATTGGTAAGCTTGGAGATGGCTCATCCCAGGATGATGGTATATATATTCTTTTTAAAGAGGTACTGGACAACTCAATAGATGAGTTTATGATGGGCAATGGTAAACAGATCCGGGTTACACTTACTGACCGGACAGTATCTATAAGGGACTTTGGCCGTGGTATTCCCCTTGGTAAAGTAAAAGATGTCTCCTCGAAAATGAATACCGGTGCAAAATATGATTCAAAGGTGTTTAAAAAATCTGTTGGCTTGAACGGTGTTGGTATAAAGGCAGTTAACGCACTGTCAAGTAACTTCACTATCAGATCTTACAGAGAAGGTGAAGTAAAAGTAGTTGACTACTCCTGCGGTAATGTTATAGAGGATCATCAGGTAACATCAACTACTGAACAGAACGGCACCGAAGTAATTTTTGAACCAGATACAGAACTCTTTGGAGATTTCCATTTCCGTCCTGAGTATATCGAAAATATGCTCCGTAACTACGTCTACCTGAACACAGGTCTGACTCTCTACTTTAACGACAGAAAATTCTACTCTAAAAACGGGCTTCTTGATCTTCTGAACGAAAATATGAGCTCAGAAGGACTCTACCCTGTAATTCATCTTAAAGCTGAAGATATTGAGGTTGCATTAACCCACGGTAACCAGTACGGTGAAGAGTACTATACCTTTGTTAACGGGCAGAACACTACTCAGGGTGGCACCCATCTTCAGGCATTCAGGGAAGCTTATGCCAAAACAATAAGAGAGTTTTACAAAAAAGATTTTGATGTTTCTGATATAAGAACCTCAATTATTGCAGCTATAAGCATAAAAGTTGAAGAGCCGGTTTTTGAATCCCAGACCAAAACAAAACTTGGGTCAAAAGATATGACCCCTGATGGAATTTCCATAAGAAACTTCCTGATGGAGTTTGTTAAAACCAATCTCGACAACTTTCTACATAAAAATGAGGAAACCGCCAAAACCCTTCTCTCAAAGATCCAGGAATCAGAGAAAGAGCGTAAAGCTATGGCAGGTATTAAAAAAATTGCCAGAGAGAGAGCTAAAAAGGCAAACCTTCATAATAGAAAACTCAGAGACTGCAGAGTGCACCTGAACTCTAAAAACGACAGAAGAAAAGAGACAACAATATTTATAACTGAGGGAGACTCAGCAAGTGGTTCAATAACCAAGGCAAGAGATGTAAATACCCAGGCTGTGTTCAGTCTTAAAGGTAAACCCCTCAATACCTTCGGCCTTACTAAAAAGATTGTATATCAGAATGAAGAGTTCAATCTTCTTCAGGCTGCTCTTAATATCGAAGAGAGTATCGAAAATCTCAGATACAACAACATAGTCATTGCAACTGATGCTGATGTGGATGGTATGCATATCAGACTCCTTCTTATTACTTTCTTTCTTAAGTTCTTTCCTGAAGTTATTAAAAAAGGGCATCTTCATATTCTTCAGACTCCCCTCTTCAGAGTCAGAAATAAGAAAAGTACCTACTACTGTTACACTGAAGATGAGAGAGTTGCTGCAATTAAAGCATGTGCTCCAAAACCTGAAATAACCAGATTCAAAGGGCTTGGTGAAATTTCACCCGACGAATTTAAAAACTTTATTGCTGAAGATATAAGACTGGATCCTGTAGTTCTTAACCGTGAAGAGTCCATTGAAAAGATGCTGACTTTCTATATGGGTAAGAATACACCTGACAGACAGGACTTTATTGTAAACAACCTCAAAGTAGAAGAAGACAGACCTGAAGATCTGCAAACAAATTGAAAACAGGAACAGAATAGATGGATAACAACGAAGACAAAACAGTTGCTCCCGGAGAGGAGCAGGAACAGAAGAAACACAAAAACGGTTTTCACCACGTAAAATATATCTCCAGTATGTATGAAGACTGGTTTCTGGATTACGCATCATACGTTATACTTGAAAGAGCCGTTCCACATGTGATGGATGGCCTTAAACCTGTTCAGAGAAGAATCCTCCACGCTATGAAAAAACTTGATGACGGGAGATACAACAAAGTTGCAAACGTAATAGGTTTTACAATGCAGTTTCACCCTCATGGAGACGCCTCAATCGGTTCAGCTCTGGTTAATATGGGGCAGAAAGACCTCCTTATTGATACTCAGGGGAACTGGGGTAATATCTATACCGGCGACGGTGCTGCTGCTCCACGATACATTGAAGCAAGACTATCAAAATTTGCTCTTGATGTAGTTTTTAATCATAAAACCACTGAGTGGAAACTCTCCTACGATGGTCGTAACAATGAACCTGTAACTCTTCCTGTTAAATTCCCACTTCTTCTTGCAACAGGAGTTGAAGGTATTGCTGTTGGTCTGGCTTCCAGAATCCTGCCTCACAACTTTATAGAACTTATCGATGCATCTATTGCCCATCTTAAAGATGAGGAGTTTACTATTCTACCGGATTTCCAGACTGGTGGTATGGCAGATTTTTCCAGATATAATGATGGTATTCAGGGTGGTAAGGTAAGAGTAAGAGCCAGAATTGAAAAAGAAGACAAAAGAACACTGAAGATTACCGAACTTCCCTTTGGTGAAAATACCAATGGTCTCATTGATTCAATAATCTCTGCCAATGAGAAAGGCAAAATAAAGATCAAGAAAATTGACGATAATACTGCTGATAAGGTGGAAATTCTTATTCATCTTCCAGCTGGTGTCTCTTCAGATACAACAATTGATGCCTTATACGCATTCACCAACTGCGAAGTATCCATATCTCCCAACAGCTGTATTATTAAAGATAATAAACCGATTTTTCCTGGGGTTTCAGAAATTCTGAAAACATCCACAAAGGAAACAAGAGAACTTTTAGGTATGGAACTTGAGATCCGTAAAGGTGAACTTGAAGATCTGTGGCATAAATCATCTCTGGAGAAGATCTTTATTGAAAACAGAATATATCAGAAAATTGAAAACTGTGAAACCTGGGAATCAATTATTGAGACAATAGATAAAGGTCTTGATCCATGGAAACATCTTCTGCTTAGAGAAGTTATAAGAGAAGATATTATTAAACTTACTGAAATAAAGATTAAAAGAATATCCAGATACGATGCTTTCAAAGCAGATGAGTATATAAAATCCCTTGAAGAAGAGCTGGAAGTTGTAAAGAATCATCTTGCTCACCTGACAGCTTATACTATTGCCTGGTTTGAGGATCTTAAAAAGAAATACTCTGCAGGTAAAGAGAGAAAAACAGAAATCAGAAACTTTGACACAATTGAAGCCGCAAAAGTAGTAATTGCAAACCAGAAGCTCTATGTTGACAGAAAAGAGGGTTTTTACGGTATGGGGCTTAAAAAAGATGAGTTTGTAACAAACTGCTCTGAAATTGATGATGTAATAGTTTTTCTCAAAAATGGCACCTATATGGTATCAAAAATAAGTGATAAATCCTTTGCCGGCAAAGATATCATTCACATCGATGTTTTCAGAAAGAATGATACCCGTACAGTCTACAACGTAGCTTATCAGGATGGTAAAAGAGGTAAGAGTTATATAAAAAGATTCAATGTAACTTCAGTAACACGGGATAAAACCTACAATCTGACGAAAGGAACTGAAGGCTCAAGAATACTCTACTTTTCAGCAAACCCAAATGGTGAAGCAGAAAAGATAAGAGTTACACTAAAGCCATCTCCAAGAATGAGAAAACTTGGCTTCGATTTTGATTTTGGAGATCTGACAATTAAAGGCAGAAGCTCAATGGGTAATCAGCTTTCAAAACACGAAGTCTACAAAATTACAATGAAAGAGAAAGGAATATCAACTCTTGGTGGCAGGAATATATGGTTTGACAGAGATGTCAGACGCTTAAATGCTGAAGAGCGTGGAGATTTTCTGGGAGAATTCTCCGGTGATGACAAGATCCTTGTTATAACTGAATCAGGTGAATTCAGACTATTCTCATTTGAATTAACTAATCACTTTCCCGATAATCTGAAAATAATCAGAAAGTTTGATCCATCTCTTATCTGCTCAATTGTATACTACGATGGAGAGAAGAATTTCTACTATATTAAGAGATTCAAATTTGAAGACTCAGACAGGCTTCAGAGTTTCATAGGTGATACTGAGGGCTCAAAAATTATCTCACTCTCTCTTCACCCTTATCCAAGAGTTGCAGTGAAATTTGGTGGAAGTCACTCTGCAAGACCAATGGAAGTAATCGATATTGAAGATTTTATTGGAGTAAAAGGCTTCAAAGCAAAAGGTAAAAGAATCACCACTTATGAGATAGAATCCATTAATGATCTGGAACCTGTAAAAGAAGATATCAAACCTGATGAGAATGAACAGGACTCCTCCGTTACAGAAGGCTCTGAACAGAACAGTGTAGCTTCAGAACCTGATGAATCTGAAGAGATAAACTCATTAAGTCAGTTAAGCCTTCCCTTTCTTAATGGAAAAAAAGAGGCTTCTGCTAAGGAAACATCTGAAGAAGAGTAGCGAGTCGTATCTTAAGGAGTCTGTGTATTAACACTAACTGGCACAGACTCTCACGGACATTGCCTGAATAAATACCAACTTATAACATCACAATAGTTACTATAAAACAGATCGCATCATGATGCCTGTTCTTATTCGTGTGTAAGTCAGTGATGGTCCGTGTCAGTCTGAAACCCGAATAGAGAAAAATTGCGCACAAGTCCCCTGCAATCCTTTTTATATATAAATGAAGAAGGGCAGTTGAATCTGCCCTTATGATTAATTGATTTAACTTATTTTTTTGCCGGTGAAAACTCGATACCTGCTGCAAATACCCATACATCTTTTTTGAAATCAACAGTTCTGGTTCTGTTCCAGCTCTTTTTATATGGTGCATAAAGTCCTGCAAGAGTCATTGATAGTTTCTCATTGAAGATATATTTACAGCCAAAACCAAAATTATGTGAATCAAGAGTCATATCGAGATCATTGAAAGTATCAGGATTTCCGCCACTAGGAGCATACTGATAACCAATACTTACAGACAATTTCCCAGGTGTAATGTAGTACTCAAGACCACCACCAATATCGTAGCCATCATCATACTTCTCGAAAATAGGGCCAGTTGCATTTTCGAGGTGATACCATACCATACTGAAACTGGCAAAAAGCCTTTCCGGAATAATCTGATACTCAATACCAAAAGCCAGAAGAGCAGGAATATCACGACGGGTTTTCCTTCCATCAGGGAACATTCCTCCAAAATCCTTACCTTTATTAACATCCATTTCAAAGTCCAGCTTTGTTGATGTTTCGTATCTTATACCAATATTAAGGCGATTATTAACCTTGTAGTTAAGTCCGAAAATAAAACCAACTCCTTTAGCTCTCTCATCAGCATCGAGGGATAGAGTTGATCCGTGCTGAAGTCCGTCAACAGCTCCACCGTGAATCATTGTTTTAACTTCCCCGTCATAATTTCTGAAAGCATATGTATATCTTGCAGCAACAGAAAGTGAGAGGTTGTCAGTAACCTTATAAGCTGCTCCTGCAGTGAATCCGAAGGAGTATGAGTATGCATGAACCCATGCATCATTACTTGCTGATGTTGCTCCCATCGGACCGTAAGCTCCCAGAAGCTGCATTTCAAGTGCCTTTGGAAGAGCTGTCATAGGTATACCATCATTGTACTCAACTTTACCTCCACCAACAGGAACCGTAAAAGCTCCGAAAAGAGATAGGCGATCCTTCTTATATACAGCATATACTGAAGGTAGCACAAGTGATGGTATAGTTGATTTATAAGCTGTTCCCTCAAAATTCATTGTATATATCTTTGAAAAAGCCTGATTACCAATCTGAAGATGGAAACCGTTACGCAGAAAAGCTGTACCTGCAGGATTGTAATTTACAATATCTGCCCAGTCGATAGCGCCGTTTCTTGATAACAGTCTTATATAATTTGGACTCATATTTCCTCTATAATCTATAGAACTACTGTAGACAGATGTAGCAAGCAGAATAAGAAGAATAAAAAAACATTTCAATTTCATCCGTGATCCTCCTGAAAGAAATAGATCAATCTAATATATAATATGTAAATATAATTTGCAAACCAATTTAATCTGTAAATAATCCATACAGACCTATTTGGTCAGACTTGTTGTTTTATCAAGTTGCTTTTTAAGAAGAAGTGCTTTGTCCTTCATATCCAGCAACTCTTTTTTCATAGTAGCCATAGCCACGTCAGGTTCTGATGTACTAAGTTCGTCAATGAGTTCAGATATGCTCTTCAGATAAGGAGAAATCTCATTTGTAAAATAGCTGATTATCTCATTTCTTTTTTCATCAAGATATCGGTTTTTATCCGCCAGCATCTGTATCTGGAAGTTCTGTTTAGTAAGCTCCATATTTTTCTGTTTAAGCTTTTCAACCATTATTTTATTATCCAGATTAAGGTGATAGAACTCTATTGCCTGTTTAAGTGTTGGTATAAATTCACTATCTTTTTTCCAGGGTTTGGTTAGATAACGATATACAGAGCCACTGTTAATAGCAGAAATTATTGTAGATATCTGAGCATATCCGGTAAGTATAATTCTTATAGTATCCGGTGACACTTCCCTTGCAATCTGGAGAAGCTCAGTTCCCTGAAGCTCCGGCATTCTCATATCTGTAACCAGCACCGATATTTCGTTCTTTTTCAGCAACTCCACCGCTTCTCTTGGCTTTGTAGTAAATATCTTTCTATAAGGCTCTCTTAAAAGCCCTCTTCTTATAGAATTAATTATCTTTTCTTCATCATCTACAAAAAGAACAGTTGCTGCACTGTAATCATCACTCATATTTTAATCCAGCCTCCTCAACTACTATAGCTACCTGTTCATTCAGTTGGGAATCAGTCAACTGAACCGGATTCTCTTCCTTATCATTGTATTCTGATTCAAGAAGTCTTGCTACCCTATCTGCATTGTTAATTAACTGTACAATTTTATAATTGTGATCAGATGCTTCATCCGGGGTATGATGATACAGACTTACTTCAACACCAATGTCCGGCAGATTCCACCATTTAATAAAAAAAGCTCCAAGTCTGCAGTGACTTAAACTATCAAGTCCAAGCTCCTCTTCTACATCATAATGGGACATAGCTTTGTTTATTTCCTGAAGTTCAACAATCTTCTTATATTTATCAGTAAAAAAGAGACACTGGATTATTTTTCCAATATCGTGAAGAACCCCTAGTGAACTATATTTTTTATCAATATTTTCGTTGTGTATTTTCCTGTGAAGTATTGATGCAATTCTATTAACCAGAAGTGAGTGTTCAAAAATCCCCTCCAGCGCCTTTTCCTGCATCATAGTTATGTGTCCGCCGGGATTTATGGAAATAGTCAGTAGAATATCTTTAATAAGGTTTACTCCCAACTGAACAACAGCTCTCTCAATTGAAGAGATTGGCATCCCCCCTGTAAAAGCTGAGTTTACAATCTGTAGTATTCTGGTTGCGAAAGATGTATCCTTTGTTATTATTTTAGCAATATCTTTAGTGGATTTATCTTCAGATATAGCAAGTAGCAGTTCATTGTATACTCCGGGAAGCGAAGGTAACTGGTCAATTGAGTTGATTACAGATAACATATCTGCACAACCTATAATTTTTTTTATTTCAATAATCTTGGCAATTCCCTTTTTGATTTCAGCTGTATCCCAGGGCTTTGCAAAATAGCTTGTAGCGATACCCTGAGTAACTGCAGCTATTACAGCGTTCTGCTCAACATATCCACTGAGCATGATACGGTTAATATCAGGATATAACTCTTTTACCCTTTTAAGAAACTGTAAACCATCCATTCCTGGCATCTTAAAATCACTCACAACAACTTCCACAGGTTCTTTTGCAAGAATTTCAAGCCCCTCCATAGCACTGTCGGCAATCAAAATTTCAATATCTTCCTTTAGAAACTGCCTTTTGATGGTTTTAAGAATCATCAACTCATCATCAACGAACAGAACTTTAGGTTTACTCATCCTGATCTCCCTGTAAACTGCTTTTCACCGGAAGGATTATAGTAAATGTAGTTCCCTCTTCAGAACTACTTGCTACCTGTAAATCCCCTTTGTGTTTATTAACTATTATATTGTAAGCTATATTAAGTCCAAGTCCTGTTCCTTTGCCAATCTCTTTTGTTGTAAAGAAAGGATCAAATATCTTATTAACAATTTCTGAAGGAATACCGGGACCATCATCTGAAATTTCGCACTTAATGAACCCCTCCTTATCTTCCTCTGTTTTTATTCTGATCTTTCCCATTTCCTGACGATTCATAGATTCAATAGCCTGAGCTGCATTGACGATAATATTCAGAATAACCTGATTTACCTCCCCTCCATTACACTCAATGAAAGGAATATCTCCAAGATCCGTCTCAACATCTGCAACATATTTAAAGCTGTTATTTGATATAACCAGTGTATTTTCTATTCCTTTATTCAGATCAAAACTATCAAATTGTGAACTTTCATCAATTCTTGAGAAGCTCCTGAGATTATTAACAATTTTAACGAGTCTTGATACCCCATCTTTTGACTCTTCAAAAATTGCTTTAAGATCGTCTCTCATGAATCCCATATCTGTCTCTTCTTCAAATTTTCTCATATCAGATATAATATTCTTAACTTCAGGATCTTCAACACTATCACCTATTTTGTAAAGTCTGGCAGCCATATCAATATACTCTTTGAAGACTGAAATATAATCTTCCAGTGCTTCAAAATTACTATGCACAAAACCAAGGGGGTTATTTAATTCATGAGCGACACCTGCTGCAAGCTGACCAATAGATGCAAGTTTTTCCTGCTGCACAAGTGTAACCTGAGTCATTTGAAGCTTCTGGTTTATCTCCAGTAATTCAGCATTCATTTTAAGAAGCATAATCTCATCTTCCATTTTCTGACTAATATCTTTTATAAATCCTACAATCTCTTTAAGCCTGCCATCAGATCCCATATAGGCATGAGCTGTAATCTGGGTAGTTATTTTCTTTCCGTCCTTAGCTTTCATCTCCAGCTGAAAATCTTTGACATACCCCTTTTCCAGCAGTTTTTTTAATATAATATCCCTCATATCTGCTGAACAGTATAGATCTTTTGAAATATTGATATTTTTCATCTCCTCTTTTGATGAGTACCCGAATAGTTCCACTCCTGCGGAGTTTATATCAATAAAATTGCCTTCTGCACTACTTATAAAGACTATATCTTTTGAATCCTGAAAGAGTTGATGATACCTGTCACCAATGGACTGTAGCTTTTTTTTGACTCTGTAAAGCTCTGAAACGTCAGTTATACTCTCAATGAAGTAATCTTTTTCTCTTAATCTCATAGGAGTTCTGGTAACAATAACTGGTATACTGGTACCATCTCTGTTTACAATTTCTGTTTCATAATCCTCTCTTTCGCCATTACCTGTAATTCCATGTAATGCAGCTGCCTGCTCTCTGTAATTTACAAATTTGCCCCACTCTCTCCCTACGACCTCTTCCCTCTTAAGCCCAATCAGAGTTTCTGTAAATCTGTTTATATTCTCCACTTCTCCTGCTTCTTTATCAATAATAACTATTCCCACATTAACATTATCAAAAATAACCCTGGACCTGTGTTCGCTGTCTTCAAGCTTTCTGCTCATCTTATATTTATAGAGAGCATTTTCAATAACAAACTTAAGACTATTTGCTTTGAAAGGCTTATTTACAAAACCAAAGAGGTTTGCTGCTCCCATATCATCAAGAAAACCTTCAGCAGGCATAGAGGTCACCAGAACCACAGGAATATCTACACTTTTTTTAATAACTTTTGCAGCTTCGTATCCGGTTATCCCCTCTTTGAGTATATGATCCATAAGTATCAGATCAGGCCTGATTCTTTCAGCCATCAGAATAGCACTCTCCCCATCATCAGTACCGAAGACTTCATACCCCATACCAATAAGAATCTTTTCAATCATTAACCTTGTGGATTCATGATCCTCAACCACTAGTATTTTTACTTTATTTTTCATTTTCTTCTCAGTCAACAAATAGGGTTATAATATCAGCTTCTGCTATTTTCAAAAGAATCAGAGGATAATTGTCACAAATAATTACATTACACAAGTCAATTCTGAATTATTATGGAATCTCTGTTCCCGTATTTGCTCTTTTCTTTTTTTTAATACACCCTTACGTTTTTTAAACAGGTCATCGCTTCCCACTCTTTTTTTCCCCTACCATAAACTCTCCTATATAAGGCAGAGCTCCATATTTCCCACTCAAATAATCTTTATTATATGAAGCATCATTTCTTATTTTTTTACTATCATATTTGTATTCTACAAGGGAATAAAGTTCAGATACCCCTGATGAATTTTTCTCTGCAAACCAGACCTGATCTCTTCTGAAAACATCCTTCGTTAGAATGTTTATATCGTGAGTCGTAAATATGAGCTGGGTATTTTTCTCATTCCCATTCCCTTGAAACAGATTCACTATAAATCTTGTAATCAGGGGATGCAACTTTGCATCCATCTCATCAACAAATATAACTCCCCCATTTTCAAGAGCTCCAGCTATATCTCTGTACATACTGATAACTTTTAAAGTCCCACTGGATTCGCTGCCCAGATTCATATGCACATCATCTTCTGAATCAATATTATCATGCACAGTAAAAACTCTGTATTTCTTAATATCATCTTCGTGCTTTTCCAGTACAATGTCTTTTATTCCAACATCTACAGCCCCTAAAAAATCCATAAACTGCTTATAGTTGGTTTCGTTGCTCTTTTTGAAAGGAACTCTTCTGGCGATTAGCCTTTCATATTCTATATTTCCATAATTGATTATTCTCACATTATCTAACCAATCTTTAATATTTGCTATCTCTTCAAGCTTTGTGTTCTGCAAAAAAGACAGAATCAGAGTTTTCTCGTTAAGATTACTTAATACATCCCTGAATGACTCAAGTTTCTTCGAAAGATTCATCTCCCTTCTTTTTCTTTCAAATAGAGTATTGTACCTGGATTTACCCCGATAGTCCCTTTTATATAGCCACTCTTCAAGAATCTCGTACTTACTTGCTTTAAATCCGTACTGGTACTCATTCTCGTTATGCACGAAAAAGATTTCAAACATCGCAGATCCATCTCTTCCGGTTCTTGAGAAATTAAAAGTATCAATTGGTATTGTTTCCCACTTTGATAAGTCACTAAAAGAGTTATTAATTATGCGAATCATATTAGCAAAAGCAGAGAACACATTGGATTTTCCACTGGCATTACTTCCGTATATAGCTGCTACTTTCAGATATTTTGCATCTTTTTTACCAGTAATAAGATTTCCTGGATGTTCTTTTATTCCTGAAGCCATCATATTAAGGCTGGCTTCATCTTTATAAGATTTATGATTTTCAAAATTGAACTGTATGAGCATTTTTCTCAACCTCACATATAGGATATCTTTTTTAATTAATAATTCAAGATATTTGTGAGATTTTTTCTCAAAAAACAACTAAATCAGATATTATCTCTTTAGTATTGACTTTGAATTCCTTCCCGCCTATACTAGTTACCGGCGGTATCTTAATTGCCAGGGCAAATATGTTAACAGAAAAAGTGGTAAAAACATGTCAGAAAGCACGGCTAACGAAATCCAGTTTATTGAATTTTTGCCGGATTTTACATACAGAAAGCAAAATTAATTTTAATTTTTATAAAAAAAAAGAAGAATAGAAAAAGAATTAAGCAAAAAATGTATCTATATAGATAACGTTAATAAATTAAATTACGTATTAAAATCTTTATTGAGGTGAATTAATGAAAAGCATGGTTTTATTAATTGCATTGTCACTGCTCGCAGCAAATATTGGAGCTACTGACTGGACAAAATGGAGAGGTACAGATGGAAAAGGTATCTCAAATGAAAAGAACTGGAAACCTGACGCTCTGAACACTAAAGAGGTGAAATGGAGAGCTCAGGTAGGAAAAGGCTGGGCAATTGCTACAGTAAAGGGCAACCACATGTACACTATGGGACATGATGAAAAAACAGACTATATACACTGTCTCGACAGAAATAGCGGAAAAATCATCTGGACTCATAAATATCCCAGTGAAACCGGTAGATGGGAAGGTCCCAGTGCCACACCAATCTATGATAATGGAAAAATATACACTATCAGCAAATATGGTGCGGCACTCTGTCTGGATGCAAAAACCGGTAAAGTAGTATGGGCAAAAGACCTTGTTAAAGAATTTGACTGCTCTCTTCCAAGATGGGGATATTCCAGCTCATTTGTTGTAGACGGCAATACACTGCTTCTTAACATTTGTAAAAACGGAATAGCTCTTAATAAAAAAACAGGAGCCAGGATCTGGGGAAGCCCCGGAACAAAATGTGGCTATGCAACTCCCGTTATCTACAATTATAAAGGGAAAAAAGAGGCACTGTTCTTTGGAGAAAATGCTCTTTATAGTGTAAATATCAAAAACGGGAAAATCTCATGGCAGTATACCTGGGAAACATCTTATGGAGTAAATGCTGCAGACCCTATTGTTACAGATGGCAAAATTTTCATATCTTCAGGATATGGCAGAGGCTGCTCTCTGATCGATATAAGCAGTGGTAAACCTGTAAAAGTGTGGGAAACAAAAGATTTAGCTAACCATTTTGGTACTTCAGTACTATATAAAGGGTATATATACGGACCTCATGGTAACACAAAAAGAAGAACCAGCGGTTTGAGCTGTATTGATATAAAAACAGGGAAAACAGTCTGGTTTGAAAAGATGGGATTCAATTCTGTTATGCTGGTTTCAGATAAACTGGTAATACAGAAAGAGAATGGAGAACTGATTATTGCTGAGGCTTCTCCTGAAGGTTTCAGGAAACACTCAGGCAAGCAGGTATTCCAGGATATGAAGAGAACTGTATGCTGGACAGCTCCCCTGTTTCTTGACGGACACATCTACTCAAGAAGCAGTAATGGTGAGTTTATCTGCATCGATATGAGATAAGGAGATCAGGTGAGTAGTAAGAGCACTGAGAAAAGAATACTCTTCTGCAGCTGTAGTTATACAGAACTTCTTGAGGAAGATAAAAGAAGAGAAATTTCTGCAATACTTGCAGACAGTGGTTACAGAGTAGTTCACTATAAGGACCTCTGTGATTCTGTGCTGAAAAAAGAAGGTCTGCCAGAAAAGGAAGACCTTCATAACATAGATTCTATAGTAGCATGTTATCCCAGAGCAGTGAGAGATCTGTTTGCATTCAGAGATCTGGAGTTACCGGATTCAGTTAAAGTGCACAATGTGAGAGAGCTGGATTGTGAAAAACTGAGAGCCCTCTATCCTCCTGCAGAGAACAGAGAAGCCACTGAAGTTGTTGAAAGGTCATCAGACACACCTGCATGGTTTCCTGTAATAGACTATAGTCGCTGTACTGGTTGCAGACAGTGCTCAAGCTTCTGCCTTTTTGATGTATATAGTGTAGATGACGGTGGTGTAGCAGTTAACAAGCCGTCAAACTGCAAGAATAACTGTCCTGCCTGTGCAAGAATATGCCCGGTTGGAGCGATTATTTTCCCTAAATCACCGGAAGTTCCTGTTAACGGAGCAGAAATAACAGACGAAGCTGCTCTTAAGGAACAGATTCAGAGAAACAGAGATACTATTCTTGGTGATGATATAGCAGGAGCTTTAAGAAATCGCAGAAAAAAAGCAGCGCAGAAAAAACTCATAAAAGAGAGTGCAAGAGAGCGGGCTCTTAAAGAGAGGGCCGGATGTGCAGGTAAAAGCGGAGCGAACCTGTTCAGAATTAAGAAGAAGGGCTAATGTTATTAAAATTTACTTCCAGGATATTGCGTGAAACATCTCCCACACTTCTTATGAACTTTATTACAAAGTTCGGTTTAAGGGGAGTTTCTGCAGTTAGCAAGTTCAATAAAAGAGTAAAAAAAGGCATCTATTTTCCTGCTTTCATATTTATATCAATTACTGATAGATGCAACCTCTCATGTCAGGGATGCTGGGTTACAGCATCAGATCCCTCAAGAGAGATTAACGAAGATCAACTGGACAGAATTATTGAAGAGGGGAAGAAAAACGGAGTTTATACTTACGGTATTCTTGGAGGAGAGCCTCTTCTTCACAAAGATCTTATTTCAGTTTTCAGAAAACATAAAGAGTGCTACTTTATTCTCTTTACCAACGGCACACTTTTATCAGAAGACATAACTGAATCACTGAGAAGATGCGGTAATGTAACCCCTCTTATAAGTATCGAAGGCAATGAAGTTGTAAGTGATGTCAGAAGAGGTGGTAAAGAGGTGTTTTCAAGAACCATTGAAGGTCTGAAGAACTGCACTTCCAGTAAGCTGATAACCGGAGTTGCAACAAGCGTCTGTAAATCCAATTTTGATGACCTTGTTAACACAGATTTTATTAACCGGTTGATTGAACTGAAAGCACACTACCTCTGGTACTACATTTACAGACCGGTAGGCCCTGTGCCTTCACCTGAACTGACACTGTCGGAAGAAGAGATACTGAAGCTCAGAAGATTTATGGTGGATATAAGATCCAGAGTGCCGATAATGGTAGTGGATTCCTACTGGGACCATAAAGGGAATGCCATGTGTCCTGCAGATACAGGTATCTCTCACCACATTGGCCCCGGCGGATATATTGAACCCTGCCCTCCCATACAGTTTGCAAAAGATAATATTGAAGATAATAGAGGAGATCTTTTCAGAACATTTACAGAGTCTGAGTTTCTTAAAGATTTCAGGAAACACTCTTCAGAAGATTCCAGAGGTTGTATCATTATGGATAATCCTGAACTTCTTGCAGAGATTGTTACAAGAAATAGTGCGATTAATACAGGCGGAAGAGTCGGGGGTACATCAGAAGTACTTTCTGTTCCCCCCTGTTGCAGTCATAATATTCCGGGTTCTGAAATACCTGAGACTTTCTGGCCTTACAGGCTGGCTAAAAAGTACTGGTTTTTTGGATTTGGAGCTTATGGCTGAAGGAGGAACATGGCTGTAGAGTTAAAAATGGAAGATAGTAGCAAAGTAACTGGTCTCATACCTGAAAGTGCATCAGAAAGAGAGAGAATAAGAACTCTGATAGACTCATTTCTTAAAAGCGAAGAGTTATGCCCTCCCCTGTCTCTTAAACAGATGGAGGAACTTACGGTAAAAGTTTCAAAAACCTATAATATTCACCGTAAGTACAGTAACTTTATAACTATACTTATAAGCAATTCAATCTGGAGAGAAAGCTTCAGCAGAGTTCCATACAACAGAAGAATACTTATTCTTCCACAGTGCCTTAAGAGCCTGAACTGTAAAGCAGAAATGGATGAGTTCGGAATTCTCTGTGAATCCTGCGGTGCCTGTGTAATAGGGCCTATTCTGGAAAAAGCAGAGTCTCTGGGCTACCTGACTCTTGTTGCGGAAGGTTCAACCATAGTTACTTCACTTATTGAGAAAGATCAGGTTGATGCTGTTATCGGGGTTAGTTGCATAAGTGCTCTTGAGAAATCATTCCCTTATACTGCATCAACAGCAGTACCTGCAATTGCTTTACCTCTGGTAGTGGATGGTTGTAAATCCACCTCTTTTGATACAACCTGGATTGATGAATATGTTGAATATATAGGTAACTATTCGGGTGAGCAGGATGTTAAACCCAATCAGCTGAGAGAAGAGACAGAAGATATTTTTAAAAGAGATAATTTATCAACTCATATAGAGCAAACCGGATCTTTTACTGAAAAAATAGCCTGCGACTGGCTTGGAGAAGCTGGTAAGAGATGGCGTCCCTTTCTATATCTGAGTATATGCCGGGCTCTGAATCCTGCAATTAAATCCGAAGATATAGAAAAGATCGCAGTAGCTATTGAATGTTTCCATAAAGCGTCTCTTATTCATGACGATATTGAAGACGACGATAATGAAAGATATGGTAAACCAACACTTCATAAACTCTACGGAATCCCTGTGGCTCTCAATGCAGGTGATCTGCTTCTGGGTGAAGGCTACAGATTAATTTCAGAATCATCATTTCCTAAAGAGATAAAAGCTGACATGCTTCATGAGGCTTCAGAAAACCACAGAAATCTTTGCCTTGGACAGGGAGATGAGCTGGATCTGATGCACAATGGAGGAGATATCTCTATAGAGAGAGTGCTGAATATTTTCAGAAACAAAACTTCCCCGGCATTTCAGGTTGCCCTGGTTCTTGGTGCCATCTGTTGTGAAGAAGACAGAGATCTTATAAATATCCTTAAAGAGTTCAGCCACTACCTTGGAATAGCTTATCAGATAAAAGATGACATAGAAGATTCTATGGCAGAAACAGGTAATGACCTTGCTGCAAACCGACCATCTCTGATAAGAGCGATGTGGTATGAGAAGTATGGTAAAACCTCCCCTTCAGTTGAACCTGTAGCAAAGGATTATGAAGCTGATGCATGGGAAATGTTTGAAAAGTACCGTAATCTTGCACTTGATGCAACAACACCATTGAAGAACCTGAAACTTAAAAGTCTTCTTTTTAAAATTGTTTATAAAGTTCTTGGGAAAGAGATAAACCGGGAGAGTGTAAAAGTTGATCAGAACGTATAAATTCAGAAAAGCTCCCTCTTATCTTATTAAAAGATCTCTCAGACTTCTTACAGAAGAGTCTGTCTCTTCTATTGAGTATTTTATAAAAAAGTGCAGAAACAGTGACGGTGGCTTCAGAGGGAAAGGTGACCTCAGTGATCTCTACTACACATGGTTCGGACTTGAACTTGAAGCTCTGGCAGGCAGCAGAACAGATCATGCTGCTACATGGCAGTTTCTCAAACCCTTTACCGGGAAACAGAACCTTGATCTTGTGCATCTCACCTGTCTTATAAGAGCTCTCAGAAGAGTTGAGGACTTTATTCCAGATACAGTTATTCCTTCACTTATAGAGAAGATTGAAAATTTCAGAGCAGGAAACAGAGGTTATTATCTGAACAGTGATTCAGAGACACACTCAATATATGCAGCTTTTCTGGTTCTGAGCACTGTTACTGAGGTTAAACTCAATATAAAAGAGTACAGATTTGTTCTGGAGGGATTTACAGACCTGGAGACACCGGATGGAGGTTATGCAGATACTCCTGGTGCATCAATAGCAACAACAACTGTTACTGCAGCTGCTATACTTCTGAAACTTCTTTTTAATGAACCTGCGGGGAACAATATAGAAGAACTGTTCTCATCTCTCTATAAAGATGGAGGTTTTCTTGCTTCTCCAAAAGCAGCTACACCGGACCTCCTATCAACAGCAGCTTCATTAATGGTATTAAAGGGGCTTAACCTGCCACTGGACAATATAAGAGAAGAGCTTTATGAATTTATAGAAACCATGTGGCTTGAAGATGGAGGTTTCACAGGTTCACTTTTTGATAACCGATCAGATTGTGAGTACACATACTACGGTCTTATCAGCCTTGGAGCCCTTTCATGAACTTTCAGAAGCTGATATCCGCAGCCAGCAGACTCAACACCAATCTGGTTGAATCCCTGAATCCTTCTCTTAAAAGCAGACTCTCCTCAAGTCCTCTTTCAACAGCTGTAGCTATAGTAGCTCTGGGCAAAAAAGATCCCGTTAAATACCATGAAGAGATAAGTCGTGGTATAGAGTGGCTTATCTCAAACATTAATACCGATGGTGGCTGGGGTGACACTCCAGGAAGTTTAAGTAATCTCAGTACCACACTTCTATGCTGGTCTGCACTGAATTTTTCTGATAAGAGTTCAGCTATAGTTCAGAAAGCCATAGAAGAAACGGAAAGATACATTAGTGAAATAACCGGAGCCGTAGATCCTGATTCAATTATAGAAGCTGTTCTCAACCACTATGGCAAAGATCAGACCTTTTCAGTTCCTATTTTAGCCCTCTGCGCTATAAGCGGGCGTCTGGGAGATGATAGCAACTGTTGGGACAAAGTACCTCAGCTACCTTTTGAACTGGCAGTACTCCCCGGGAAATTCTACTCATCTCTCAACCTGAATGTAGTAAGTTACGCACTCCCTGCTCTTATTGCAATTGGGCTGGTTGTTTATAAAAAGAAGAGCAGAAAAAGCTTCCCTGCTGACATATTCAGGAAACTTTCAGTTAATACTGTTCTGAAAAAGGCAAAGGAGATTCAACCAGTTAACGGAGGATATCTTGAAGCGATTCCTCTAACTGGTTTTGTATCAATGAGTCTCATATCCGCAGGCTTCAAAGATCACGATATAGTTAATAAGTGCACAGATTTTCTTATCTCCTCCTTAAGAGAAGATGGAAGCTGGCCAATCGATTCAAATCTTGATATCTGGGTTACAACTCTTACAATTAATAATACTATTCCTTATGAAGGAGATCTCTATAATAAAGACAGATATAGAGAGATTTTTCAATGGATTAAGAACCAGCAATTCAGAGAAATTCACCCTTTTACCGGCAGTAAACCAGGAGGATGGAGCTGGACTGACCTTCCTGGAGGAGTACCGGATGCAGATGATACATCAGGAGCAATTCTGGCTCTTCACCACATGTCCGGCGAAAATAGAGAAGAAGCTCTCAATAGTGCTTCCAGTGGCATTAGATGGTTAATGAACCTTCAGAACAGAGACGGAGGACTTCCAACATTCTGCAGAGGCTGGGGTAAACTTCCTTTTGACAGAAGCTGCCCTGATATTACAGCTCATGCTATGAGAGCTACATATAACTGGTATCCTCTTCTTGATTCAGATATGAAGAGAAGAGTTGATAAATTCAGGCAATCATGTTCTGACTATCTTAAGCAGAATCAGTTAAAAGACGGAAGCTGGTTACCTCTCTGGTTTGGCAATCAGTGGAACAAAAATCATGAGAATCCTGTATATGGTACTTCACAGGTGCTCTTTGCTCTCTCCGGGGACAGTTCAGAAATGAGAAGAAGAGGTTGTGAATTCCTTCTTGGTTGCCAGAACAGTGATGGTGGCTGGGGCAACAGCTCTACAGGTAGTTCAACATTTGAGGAAACGGGACTCTCAGTTTCAGCTCTGCTTGATTGTGGAGTAAGAGGTGAAGCTGTTCGCAAAGGTGTCTCATGGCTAACTGATAATATCGATAATATTAAGGCCGCGCCTATAGGCCTCTATTTTGCCAGTTTATGGTACTATGAAGAGAAATATCCGCTTATATTTACTGCGGGAGCACTGAATCGTATGATAAAGTTTTACAGAGAAGAAGAGAAATAAACAGAGGAATCGGAAAATATGTCACACCCACTACTTAGATTAATTGCCGGCTCAGTAACAGCCATTCTGGGTATAATAGCCCTTCTGATATGGTTCTCAACAGATCCTACAAAAGATTTCACCACCAATGTTCCGGGAATGGATAACAAAAGTGCCGTTCAGGCCTCTACACCGGAAAAGGAAGTTAAAATCGGAGAGTTCTTTGAACAGTACGACTCTGCTCCACCGGAGAACATGCCGGGAGAGTGGATAAGTTTCAGAGGATCTGAGGGAGACAATATAAGTAAAGAAAAAACTTCACTGGCAGATAGCTGGGGTCCTGAAGGTCCGAAAATTCTATGGACTGTTGAACTTGGAGAAGGTCATGCTGCCCCGGCAATTCATAAAGGTAAAGTATATCTTCTGGATTATATGGAAAAAGAGCGTTGTGATGCTCTCAGATGTTACTCTCTTAAAACCGGAAAAGAGCTCTGGCGCAGATGGTACAAGGTTAAAGTGAAGAGAAATCACGGTATGTCAAGAACAGTACCCGCTGTTACAGATAAATATATAGTTACTGTTGGCCCCAGATGTCACACAATGTGTGTAAGAACAGATACTGGTGAAATGATATGGGGTATTGACATGGAAAAAAGATATGGTACAAAAACCCCTTTCTGGTACACAGGTCAGTGTCCGATCATTGATGATGGTATAGCTGTTCTTGCTCCTGCAGGCAGTAAACTCCTGGTTGGAGTAGATTGCGAAACCGGAGAAGTCGTATGGGAAACCCCAAATCCTGATAAGTGGAATATGTCCCACGTTTCAGTTGTTCAGGTTAAACTTTTCGGTAAGAAAATGTATATCTACAGTGCTATTGAAGGAATGGTTGCTGTTAGTGCTGAAAAAGAAGACCGGGGTACACTGTTGTGGAAAACAACACTATGGACTCACTCTGTTCTGGCTCCATCCCCGGTAGTAATGCCTGACGGTAAAATCTTTCTCACAGCAGGTTATGGTGCCGGCAGCATGGTTCTTCAGGTATCTAAAGAAGCTGAAGGATATAAAGTAGAAAAAAGACAGGAGTTTCTACCAAAAGAGGGACTGGCTTCGGAGCAGCAGACTCCCATCTACTACAAAGGTCACCTCTTTGGTATTGAGCCAAAGGATGCAGGAACCCTGAGAAACCAGTTTGTATGTTTCAAACCCAAAGACTGTACAAAACCTGTATGGACAAGTAATACCATAGCCAGATTTGGTCTTGGTCCCTATATCGTTGCAGATGATAAGATATATATTCTTAATGATGATGGCAATTTAACTATGATAGAAGCTTCCACAAAGAAGTTTAACGTTCTTGGTAAAGCCAGAATCCTTAAAGGCCATGATGCCTGGGGCCCCCTTGCTATTGCAGGAGGTCTGATGGTACTGAGAGATTCCAAAACCATGGCCTGTATAGACCTTAGGAGATAAATTATGAAAAAAAGTCTGATTTTAATAGCTTCACTTACCCTTATTTTAAGTTGCAGCAGTGAAAAACAGGAGAGTCGTCTTAAGTATGAAATCAAAGAGCCTGCTCCTCAAAAAACAGAAAAGAAAAAAGTAGCAGTAAAATACAGTGAGTTAAAACCTTTAGCCCTCACATCCACTCCTGCAGCCATTGCAATAGACAGTAAAGATAACATACTGGTTGCAGGGAAAAACATGATTACCTCCTACTCCAGAGATCTCAAACTCCTTGGCAGTGCAAATATCAGATACAGGAATGAGATTACTGCTCTTGTAATAGATAATAACGGGACTATATATGCAGCCATAAAAGATGCTGTAGCAGAGATCACAGGAGGCCTTTCAGGCAAAATAACTATAACAGATATAGATAAGAACAGCTGGATATCTTCAATCGCAATAGTTAATGACAACCTCTTCTTTGCAGACGCAGGTAATCGTGTAGTTCTCAGATACAGTAAAGATATGAAGCTTCTGAACAGAATTGCTGAAAAAGATGAGAAAAACGGTATTCCGGGACTTATAGTTCCAAGCCCGTATATGGATGTAGTCAGAGGATTGGATAACGACATCTGGGTAGTTAATCCGGGACGGCATGCTCTTGAGAATTACACTCCTGAAGGTAAACTTATATCATCATGGGAGAGATCTTCATTCTCTATTGAAGGCTTCTGCGGATGCTGTAATCCCAGCCACATTGCACTTCTTAAAGATGGGAGCTTTGTTACAAGTGAAAAAGGACTCCCAAGATTAAAAATTCATGAACCTACCGGAGACCTGAGAGTTGTAGTTGCCGGCACAGAAAAGTTCTATGAAGAGACAAAAGGTATGGATATAGCCATAAACTCATCTGAAGAAATTTTTATTATTGATCCTGTAAGAAAACAGGTAAGAATATTCAGAAAGAGTGGGATCGGAGTAGAAAATGGAAAGTAAGAAAGAGATAGACAGAAGGGAATTTTTCAGAAAAAGTGCAAGAGCTCTGCTTTTAACATCAATTCCTGTAACAACAGGATGGCTGGCTCTCAGAAAGCCTGAAAAGAAGAAGCTCCACAGCTGTATAAACCAGCAGATGTGTGGTAATTGCAGCAAACTGAAGAACTGTATCCTTCCTGCAGCTGAATCTCTCAAACAGAAAATAGCCGGAGGAAAAGCCTGATGAGTGAAAAAAAAGACAGACGTTCATTCTTAAAGTCAGGCTTCCGTATTACTGCTGCTGCATCAGTTGTGGGACTCTCGGCAAAACTTCTGAAAAAGAAGAGTGATGTATATCAGGTGTGGCAGATAGATCCTGACAAGTGTACCCAGTGTGAACAGTGTGCAACAGCCTGTGTTCTGGCAGAATCTGCGGTAAAATGTGTACACGCCTACGATGTGTGCGGTTACTGTGAACTCTGTGGTGGCTATTCACAGCCTGATGCCAAAAACCTTGATACTGCAGCAGAGAATCAGCTATGCCCTACAGGAGCAATAAAAAGAACATTTATAGAAGATCCATACTACGAATACTCAATAGATGAAGATGAATGTATAGGCTGTGCAAAATGTGTCAAAGGCTGTGGAGCCTTTGGAAACGGCTCACTCTACCTTCAGGTCAGACACGACCGCTGTGTAAACTGTAATGAGTGTGCAATTGCAATTGCCTGTCCTTCAGATGCCTTTGTCAAAGTTCCATCAACAAAACCTTATCTCCTCAGAGGAGATCAGAAGGAAAAAGCCTGATGACCAGAAACAGCCTTATTTCACGAACTATTATTATTTTAATTGTACTTGCTGCTGCATTTCAGATAGCAGCTATTGAGAGATTTCCAAAACCGGAATTTGAAACTAAATACAAGCAACCTCTTACTACTACCCCACAGCCGGCAAATCCCGGTATGGAGATTTTTGACATGGTTCTGCTTGGTGCAGCTCTGTCTCTGGCTTCATGGCTGGTGTTAAAAAAGAGATCAAGAAAGCATATCTTCCGTCTGATGCTTGCATGTTTAATATATTTTGGATTTATAAGAGAAGGATGCGTCTGCAGTGTTGGTTCTATACAGAACCTTGTACTGGCAATATCCGACTCCTCTTATGTACTACCGGTTTCAGCAGCAGTTTTCTTTGCTCTTCCCATACTGTTTGCACTATTTGCAGGCAGAGTATTCTGCTCTTCAGTATGTCCTCTTGGAGGAGTTCAGGATCTGGTAGCAGTAAAACCTGTTAAATTACCTGTTGTATTAAAACAGATTCTTTCTGTAATTCCATATCTCTATCTTGGTTTTACAATCCTTTTTGCATCTACAGGAACAGCCTTCCTTATCTGCAGGTTTGATCCCTTTGTAGGGTTCTTCAGATTTGGAGGAGATATAGTTATGATTGTAATCGGCATAGCTTTTCTCATTCTGGGAGTATTTATCTCCCGCCCCTACTGCCGTTTCTTCTGCCCATATGGAGTTATTCTGGGCTGGATGTCATGGTTCTCAAAAAAGCATCTCACCATTACACCTGATGAGTGTATTAACTGTAAATTATGTGAAAACTCCTGCCCTGATGATTCAATAGTAGTTCCTCCAGCTGAAAAGAACCAGGAGAGCAGACGTAAAGGTAGAAAGCAACTTACTCTGCTTCTTATAGCCCTTCCTGTGATCTCTCTTTTAGCAGGCATGCTCTTCTCATCTCTGGATATAAGCTTCTCAAAATATAATAAAACTGTTCAGCTTGCAGAACAGATTGCAAAGGAAGAGGCTGACAGCAATGTTGCTTCAACTCTTGAGAGTCGTACTTTCAGAGCCTCCGGTATACCTGTTGAGACTCTTATGAAAGAGGCTGTGGAGATAAGAGAAAGATTCAATACCGGAGGATGGATTATAGGTATCTTCCTGGGCATTGTTTTCATAATAAAAATGATTAATTTAACTTTAAGGCGCAGACCTGCCGGATATGAACCGGATAAGAGTGCCTGTGTAAGCTGCGGGCGTTGTATACCCTACTGCCCTGTTGAACACGATAGATTAACCCAGATTAAGATTTCAGGTGAAAAGAAATGAAAGATTTGACAAAGAAAGACCAACAAAACCTTAGTATTCTTCAGGGAGTAGTTATTGCCTCTCTGCTCTTCTCAATTATTCTGTCCGCAATGCTGGCAGCCAATTACATTCAGATGGAGTCTCTGGATCCTATAGACAGTCCGGCTCTTCACCTTCTTATGAAAAAACTGAAAGAGACTCCCGGATCAGATGCCCTGAAAGAGGAGATAAGAGCTCTTGACCTTCTGGCAAGAAAGGCCTATTTCACAAGTAAATGGCAGCTAAGAACAGGAGGTTATATTCTCTGTGGTGCTCTTCTTGTTCTGTTTGGCGCACTGCATCTCACAGGAAGATACAGAAAGAAAGTATACGCTCCCGGTAAAGAGCCACAGGATATATGGAATGCTAAAAACAGATCCCGCCGGTGGATTACTATTTCCGGTTCTTTTCTCTTTATGCTTGGAATTCTGGGGATGCTTCTGGCTCAGACTGAACTCGCCAGAGATGATGTTTTCCAGAAACCTGTAGCTGCAGCAGCAACAGAAGAGGATTTTAAGAACAACTGGCCTAACTTCAGAGGTTATGAAGGCAATGCAATCGCCTTTACAGATAAAGCTCCCATATCGTGGGACGGGAAAAGTGGAAAAGGTGTTGAATGGAAAGTTGAAGTTCCGTTAAAAGGCTTCAGTTCACCAATTATCTGGGGTGAAAAACTATTCATTACAGGTGCAGACAAAAAGCTTAATAAAGAGGTCTACTGTTTCAGTACTGAAGATGGAAAACTTCTCTGGACATATAGTGTTAAGGGTGTTCCAGGGGAAAAACTGCCTGAAGTTCATGATGACACAGGCTATGCTCCTTCAACAATGAGTACTGACGGTAAACTTGTTTTTGCAATATTTCCTGGTGGTGATCTTGTTGCTCTTGATATGGATGGCAGAAAGGTATGGAAAGAGAATCTTGGATTCCCGGAAAACCACTATGGTCACTCTTCATCCCTGATTAACTGGAAGAATCTTCTTATTGTTCAGTATGACCAGAATGAAAGAGCAAGACTTATTGCCTTTAACAGCAGAACCGGAAAAGTTGTCTGGGAGAAAAAACGTAAAATCATCTCCTGGTCATCCCCAATCTGTGTAAATACAGGCAAAAGAACCCAGATAGTTCTTACAGACAGCAAAACTGTCTCCTCTTACGATCCACAAACCGGTGAACTTCTCTGGGAAAGAGAGTGCATGGGTGGAGAAATGGGACCTTCAGCAGTGTTTGCAAACGGAATGATCTTTGCAGCAAACGAATATGCTGTAACTGCAGGCCTTAAACTCAATGAAAAAGAGGATGGAACTCAGGATGTATCCATTGCCTGGGAATGGTCAGATACCCTTCCTGACACAGCCAGTCCTGCTGCAACAGATGACTACCTGTTCCTTGCAACAAGCAGTGCTCTGGTAGTCTGCCTTGATACTAAAACCGGTAAAATGTTATGGGAAAAAGAGTTTGATGACGGTTTCTACTCCTCTCCAATTATTGCAGGAAATAATGTGTATGTAATGGATATGCAGGGAATAATGCATGTATTTGAAGCTGACAAAGAGTATAAAGCTGTTGGAGATCTCAAACTGGGAGAACCAGCAGTAACCACACCGGCATTTGTTAAAGACAGAATCTACCTGAGAGGTGAAAAATACCTCTACTGTATTACCGGTAAATAGAGTCGGGAGTTTTGGAATATGAGTGAAACCAGAAACAGTATGGATTACACAATAGAAGAGATAGATCAGATAATTGAGGATACAGGCAAAAAGCCTGAAGATCTGATCCCTCTGCTTCAGGCAATTCAGCAGAGGTACAACTACCTTCCTGCTGAATCTCTGGAGAGAATAGTAGAGAAAACAGACATTAAACCAGCAGAGATAACAGGAGTATCAACATTCTACTCCCAGTTCAGAACCAGACCCGCAGGTAAACATTTTGTAAAAGTATGCATAGGAACAGCCTGTCACGTTATGGGAGCAGAAGGTATCTACAACTCATTTAAGGAGTACCTGGAAATCCCCGAAGATGATGATACAGATAAAGACCGGATCTTTACTGTGGAAAAGGTTGCATGCCTTGGTTGTTGTATGCTTGCTCCGGCAGTACAGATTGACGATATTACCTACGGCTTTCTGACCCCATCAAAAGTACCGGAAGTACTTAAAGATTTCCTCGCTCAGGCAAATGAAACAGATAGTGAAAAAAAGAAGAGTCGTAAAAAAGGGAAAGAGTCTATTGGAGAAATAAGACTCTGTCTCTGTTCAAGCTGTTCAGCTTCAGGTGCTGAAGAAATAAACAGGCACCTGAAAGAGCTTATCGAAGAGTTTGAACTGGATGTTAAGATCAAAAACGTTGGATGCACCGGCATGGCATATCAGGCTCCACTGATTGAGATTGCTCTTCCTTCTGGACAGAGATTTAAATACGGAAGAGTTACAAAAGATGATCTCAGTGAAATAGTTCTGCGACACTTCTCTCCATCTGGTTTCATAAAAAGAACCGGAGCAAAAATAGGTAATCTTCTTGAGAAACTTCTTACTGATGAGTCCTGGGAGCCGGTTACAAGATACTCTGTAGATACAAGATCGGGTTGCGACTCATCATATGTAATGCCCCAGCAGACAATTGTTACTGATAAAGGTGGTTCTATTGCACCACTGGACATTGATGAATATATTGACGCAGCTGAGGGCTTTAAAGGACTCAGACGGGCAGTTCTGGAACTCAAAGCCGATGAGATTACAGAGATAGTTAAAGATAGTGAACTCAGAGGCCGTGGTGGAGCAGGATTTCCGACTCACAGAAAGTGGGAAGCAGTTCTTAACGAGGATTCCCCTGTAAAATATGTAGTATGTAATGGTGATGAAGGTGACCCTGGTGCATTTATGGACCGGATGATTCTTGAATCCTTCCCTTTCAGGGTAATTGAAGGAATCGTAACAGCTGCAAAAGTAATTAATGCCCGGGAAGGCTACATATATATCAGAGCAGAATATCCTCTGGCAATGGAAAGAGTTAAAAAAGCCATAGAGATATGCAGAGAAAAGAATTTCCTGGGAGATTCAATTCTGGGGAGTAATTTCTCCTTTAATCTGAATGTGGTATCAGGAGCCGGAGCCTTTGTATGTGGAGAAGAAACAGCTCTTCTTCTTGCAATAGAAGGTAAAAGAGGTATGCCTGAGCACAGACCACCCTATCCTTCAGAAAGAGGATTATGGGATAAACCAACTCTTGTTAATAATGTAGAAACCTTTGCACTTATTCCTTACATAATAAGAAAAGGTAGCAAAGATTTTTCTGAAATAGGAACCCCTTCAAGCAAAGGCACAAAAGCATTTGCCCTGGCAGGGAAAATAAGAAGAAGTGGTCTGATTGAAGTTCCAATGGGAATCACTTTGAGAGAAATTGTTGAGGATATAGGTGGAGGTATTCCCGATGATATTCCTCTGAAAGCCATACAGGTTGGAGGCCCCTCCGGTGGATGCGTTCCTGCATCACTGGCTGATACACCGGTTGACTATAAAGAGCTTGTTGAAGCCGGAGCAATAATGGGTTCCGGTGGTATGGTTGTACTGGATAAAAATGACTGTATGGTGGATATAGCCAGATATTTCATGAGTTTCACTCAGGAAGAGTCCTGTGGGAAATGTACTTTCTGCAGAATAGGCACTAAAAGAATGCTGGAGATATTAACCAGATTATGTGACGGAAAAGGTCGTAAAGGTGATATCGAATCTCTGGAAGAACTTGGTGAGATGATTATTTCAGGCAGCCTGTGCGGACTTGGTAAAACCGCTCCGAATCCTGTGCTTTCGACAATCAAGCATTTCAGAGAAGAGTATGAAGCTCATATTAACGGCAAATGCCCTGCGGGGAAATGTACTGCTCTGATAAGCTATCAGGTTGGTGACACCTGTATCGGCTGCACACTCTGTTCAAGAACCTGCCCTGTAGAAGCTATTGAGTTCAAACCTTATGAGCAGCATGAGATAGATCAGAGTAAATGTATAAGGTGCGGTGCCTGCAAATCGGTATGCCCCAGAGGAGCAATAGAGGTATTTTAAAATGGTTGAATTAGAAATAAACGGAAAAAAGAGCAGAGTAGCCAGAGGCACAACTCTTATTGAAGCAGCCAGAGGGATGGGAATTAATATTCCTTCACTATGTTATATGGAAAAGTTACCACATTTTACCTCCTGTATGATCTGCGTTGTAAAAGATTCAGACACAGGCCGCCTTTTACCATCATGCTCCTCAATTGCTGAAAGCGGTATGAAAATTGACACAGAGAGCGAAGAAGTATTCAGTGCCCGTAAAAAAGCCCTGGAACTTCTTCTCAGTGAACATGTTGGTGATTGCGAAGCTCCATGCAGGAGAGGTTGTCCTGCCAATATGAATATTCCTCTTGTATTCCGCAATCTTGAAGCTGGAAACAGTAGTGCTGCAACTGATATTTTAAAAGAACACCTCCCTTTCCCCTACACTATCTGCAGTAACTGTACTGCTACCTGCGAAAAAGTGTGTCGCAGGGGACGTGAAGATTATGCAGTTGAAATAAGGGATATAAACAGAGCTCTGGCTTCAGCCCGGGCCTCCTCAAATAGTTTTGAGGTATCTGAAGATAAAAATATTGCAGTTATTGGTAGTGGAGCTGCCGGTATTTCAGCTGCATGGTACCTTCTGAAAAAAGGCTACAGGGTAGAGATCTTTGAGAAAGAGAGCAGAGTGGCTCCTTCTCTGAGATCCCTGACAGAAGATATAGATTTATCAGTTGTTGAAAATGAACTCAATGAACTTGAGAAACAGTCTGGACTGAAAATCAGCTGTAACAGGGAAATTGAAACAGGTAATCTGGAAGCTGTGCTTAAAGAGTTTGACGCTGTAGTAGTTGCTACAGGAGATAAAACAGAAACAGAAAATGAGCGCATATATTTCGCAGGGGCCTCACTAAAACCTGGAATGTTACTTCCTGCTGCTATTCTTTCAGGAGCTGGTGCTGCTGAAAAGATAGCACAAAACTTCAGCAACAGCACAGTAGAAGTTTCCCGGGAGTTTGATTCAAAAATAAGCAAACCTGAAGCTGAAGAGATCAAGCATATGATAGAAAAATCAGAGGCTCTGAGAGAGACCGCTGAAGAGACAGACATTATTGAAAAGAGTAGCAGGTGCATGCATTGTGAATGTCTCAGACAGGAGTCCTGTAGTCTCAGATCATATGCAACAGAGTATGGAATAAAATCTATCAAATACAGAGCAGTTGAAAGACATAGTATAGTAAGAAATACAGATCACCCCGAAATAGTCTATGAACCCGGGAAGTGTATCAGATGTGGAATATGTGTAAGAATAACCGGAGCAGAGAATGAGTCAGGAGGAGTAGCTTTCAAAGGAAGAGGGTACGACACTATAATATCTCCTGCACTCAATTACAGCCTCAATAATGCTATTACTGAATCTCTGGAAGAGGTTGTTAAAAACTGCCCTACCGGTGCTTTTTCATTCAGAACAGAAGGAGTCAGAAAATGAACAGACTGGTTTTTCTGATAATTGCATCACTTCTCTTTATCTCCTGTGGAAATAAAGAGACTAAAGAGAATAACAAGCAGACAAGTTTTAAAAAATGGGAAATATTCCGTGGAGATTCAGGACTTACAGGGGCTGCTAAAGTAAAAATTGCAGATAACTACACCCGTCTCTGGAGATTTAAAACCAAAGATGAGATTAAGTCCTCTCCTGTTACAGATGGTAAGATGGTTTTTGTAGGATCAATGGACACCTCACTATATGCTGTTGATCTGGTAAGTGGTAAGCAGAAGTGGGCAGTAAAAACTGAAAACGGTTTTGAAGCAGCTCCCCTTCTTATAGGCAATCGTATTATTGCAGGTAATCAGGACGGAACTATTCTCTCTCTTAATAGTTCTGACGGTAAGAAGGTATGGCAGACGGATCTTGAAAGAAAAGTTGCAGGATCAGCCAACTTCTACAGGTATGAAAACGGTAAAGTGATTATCCTTCAGGGCTGTTATGATAGTAAAATGCACGGTATCGATTTTGAAACCGGAAAAAAGCTGTGGAACTATGATACTAAAAACTATATAAACGGCACAGGTGCATTATATCAGAACAGTGTTCTCTTTGGAGGTTGTGATGCACTGCTTCACAGAGTAGAAGCAGAAAACGGCAAAAAAGTGAGTAGCATTGATGTTTACTCCTATGCAGCAGGTTCTCCTGCAGTATCCGGTGATTATGTATATCTTGGAAATTACGATGGACAATTCCTCTGTATAGATATAAAAACCAATACTATTAAATGGAGTTATGAAGATCGTGAAGAGGGAGATGCATTCTTCTCTTCCCCTGCAATTTCATCAGAATATGTAATTGCAGGAGCCAGAAACCGGGTTCTCTACTGCTTCAACAAACTCAGTGGCAAACTTATCTGGAAATTCAAAGCTCTTGATGATGTTGACAGTTCTGCTGTTGTATCTGAAACCCGCGTAGTTACAGCGTCTTCAGATGGAAGAATATATGTACTGGATATTGAAACAGGCAAAAAAATATGGTCTTATGAGATAGGCAGTCCCGTAACCGGCTCCCCTGCTGTAACTAATGGAAGAATTATTGTCGGAGCTGAAGATGGATATCTCTACTGTTTTGGTGAAAAAGAGATTAAATAGCAGTAGAACAGAAAATTTGAAAAAAAGAATTTCCTATACAGAATTTTAATAGAGTAGTAACCGGAGGATAGAATGATACTTGAATTAAGAGATGTAAAAAAGAGCTACCAGATTCCCGGAAGTGAAAATTTCCAGAATGTTCTTAAAGGAGTCTCTTTCAAGGTTGAAAAAGGCGAAACTGTAGCTGTAACAGGCCCATCTGGTTCAGGTAAAAGTACTCTTTTAAACCTTATCGGTTCACTTGATAAGCCAGATAGTGGTGATATTATCCTTAAAGGCAGAAGCACTTCTGATCTTTCAGTAACTGAACTGGCAAAAATAAGAAACCGGGAAACAGGATTCATTTTTCAGATGCACCACCTTCTGCCCCAGTGTACTGTAATAGAAAATATCCTCCTTCCGACAGTTCCCTCAAAAAAGAATCCAGATATTCAAGAAATAACTGAAAGAGCAGAGCGACTCCTCCACAGGGTAGGACTTGCAGATAAAAAAGAGAGTCGCCCCGGCCAGCTCTCCGGTGGAGAGAGTCAGAGAGTGGCCTTTGTAAGAGCTCTTATTAACTCCCCTTCACTGATTCTTGCAGATGAACCCACAGGTTCTCTTGATACAGAAACAAGTGCAAAACTGATGGAACTTCTTCTTGACCTCAACAGAGAAGAGGATTTAACAATGATTGTAGTTACCCACTCATCCGAAATTGCAGGACTTATGGACAGGAGACTTGAAATAAGAAACGGAGGCGTTGCATCAGTATGAACAGATTCAGATTGATCTTTCAAAGTCTGCGATTCTATAAAAAAACCAATCTCTCTGTAGTACTTGGAGTTCTGGTAAGTAGTGCTGTTTTAACAGGAGCACTTATTATAGGTGACTCAGTAAGATACAGCCTTGTAAGAATGGCAGAAATGAGAAGTGGGTCAGTGGAATCTGCTCTTCTTGGCGGAGAACGCATGTTTACCGCCCAACTGGCAGAAGAGTTTCAGAAATCCAGTGGTATAGAGAGTGTATCCCTCTTAATGACAAGAGGTATTGTGGTTGCTGAAAAGAACAGCTTCAGAGTTAACAAAACAGCAATTAATGGCTACGGTCACGGGTTCTGGAAAGCCGGGAATGCTAAATCCTCTATTCCTGAATTAAAAGAAGATGAGGTGTTCATAAATCAGAGATTAGCTGAAAAAACCGGACTCAATGCAGGAGACGAACTTCTTGTTAAGATCAGAAAACCCAATGCGATTCCCGGAGACATGACACTTACTCCCAAAGAGTCAGATAATGTCTCTTTCAGAGCTACTGTTAAAAAGGTTCTCAGTGAGGATGATTTTGGTAATTTCAGCATCAGAAATAATCAGGTTCCCCCATATTCTGTATTTATTCCTATAAGTGAGCTTAACAAAAAACTGGATCTGAAGAACAGAGCCAATGTAGTACTCTTTGCCGGAAACAGCAAAAAGGTACCGGGAATTAAAGTTCTTGCGGGAATCCTTAAGAACATCTATACACCTGCAGACATATCACTTGAATTAAAGAAGAACAATAACTCTATAGATATAGTTTCAGAAAGAATATTTATCGATTCATATATAGAAAAAAATCTCAAACATCTGAACCCCGTGGAAGTACTCACCTATTTTGTGAACTCAGTTGAATATGGAGATAAAGTCACTCCATACTCTTTCATAACAGCTTTCAGAACACCACCAGAGGCGCTTAAAGAGCTGAAAAAGGATGAAGTGGTTCTGAACAGATGGGTAGCTGAAGATCTTGGAGTTAAAACTGGTGACAAAGTAAAACTTAAATATTTTGTACCTGATAAAGGAGACACTCTGGAAACAAAGGACCTCTCTTTTACCGTAAGGTCCATAACAGATATCAGTGGCTATGCTGCAGATGGTACTCTCATGCCGATTCTCCCGGGAATAGTGGACGAAGAGAGCTGTCGTGACTGGGATCCCGGAATTCCTATAGACCTTGCAATGATCAGACAGAAAGATGAGAAGTACTGGGAAAAGTACAAAGGCACTCCCAAAGGATTCATCAATTTTGATACAGCTACAACAGCATGGGCAAATCGCTTCGGCAGAGTTACAATGCTGAGATTTCCTGCAAAAACAGATAAAGAGACACTTATAAAAGATATAAGATCAGTTATTGATCCTCTGAAACTTGGCTTTACACTTGTTCCTCTCAAAGAGGAAGGCCATGCTGCTGGCTCTGAAGCTGTGGATTTTGGAGAACTATTTCTGGGTCTTAGCTTTTTCATAATTGCAGCTGCTCTCATTCTTACAGCTCTCCTTGCTTCTCTTTCTGCAGAACAGAGACGTTCAGAACACGGAGTACTTCTCGCACTTGGTTTCACTCCTTCAGATATCAGAAGAGTGCTTTTTACAGAAACAGCATTAATTGCATTCATTGGAGCACTACCGGGAGTAGTAGCGGGTATTTTTTACAATAAACTTGTTCTCTGGTTCCTTGGGACCATATGGCGTGGTGCAACGGGAACAGCAAATCTCCATATGCATATTAGAGTAGAATCTCTGATTATAGGTTTTGGAGTAAGTTTCATAACTGCTCTGCTGGCTATATGGTTTACTGTTAAAAAGCATAGCCATCAATCTATTTCTGCAATGGCAGGTAAATCTATTGTATTAAAAGGAAGAATCAGCCTTAATTTTATTATAGCCGGAATCCTAAGCAGTGGAGCACTCTATCTGGCTTTAACATTCAAACCTCAGCTTGGTAAAGATGTGTCTGCTATTTTCCAGGGAATTGGTTTTCTGCTTCTGGGTGCAGTTATTGCAGTCTATCGGGGAGTTCTTCAGAAAGTAGCAGCATCAAAAAGCAGTTATCCATCTATTAAAAGAGTAAGCTGGAGAAATATTGCTGCAGGTTCAGGCAGAAGCGTTACTGCAACCGCACTCATAGCAGCAGGTGTTTTTACAATCGTATCAGTCGGAGCAAACAGACATACCACAAGTATGGACAACCTGAGAAGTTCCGGTACAGGAGGTTTTAGTATGATTGGTGAACTCTCGGTTCCCATAAAATACAACCTCAATGAAAGTTCAATTCACGGAATAAACCTGAAAAAAAACAAGACATCTTTCCTTCAGTTCAGAACCCATAAAGGAGACGATGCAAGCTGTCTTAACCTTAACAGAATAAGCAGACCAACAATAATTGCCACCAATCCGGAAGAGCTGTTTAAAAGAGAAGCCTTCTCATTTGCCGGCTTTGATGAATCTATACCAGAAATAAACAGAAACTGGAGAGCACTTTACGGGAGATGCAGAGACGGATCAATTCCTGCAATAGCAGATATGACTGTTATAATCTGGGGACTGGGTAAAAAGCCCGGGGATACAGTAGAGTACACCAACGAAAAAGGTGAAAGCATAAAACTAAAACTCATAGCAGGACTTAAAAACTCAATCTTCCAAGGTAACATCATTATCTCAGAAGAGAACTTTGTAGCAAACTTCCCCTCAAACAGTGGAACAGAACTATTCCTGGTCGATCTTCCTGCAGATAAAATGGAAACCGTAAAAGCAAAATTAGCATCAAACCTTGAAGATTATGGAAGTGAATTAACAGAAACCACAAAGAGATTAGCTGAATTCAACACAATTGAGAACACCTACCTCTCAATCTTTCTGGCCCTTGGAGGTTTAGGACTCATAATCGGAACAATAGGCATTGGCACAGTATTAACCAGAAACATCCATGAAAGAAAAAGCGAACTTGCCCTCCTCATGGCAACAGGATTCAGCATAGAAACAATAAAAAAACTGCTCATAAAAGAGAACCTCACCCCATTCATATCCGGAATAACAGCAGGCACAATCACAGCCCTCATAGCAATACTCCCCTCCCTTCTCAATTCAGGAAAAGAGATACCCTGGATCTTCCTCATAACCACCATTGCTCTCATAACACTCAACGGATACTACTGGATAAACAGAGCAGTAACAAAAAACTGCACCCCCGACATAACCAACTCCCTCCGCAACGAATAAAAGAGAGGGACGGTACCTAAAAATATATAAAATTTTACATGGTGATTTTTATATATTCTATCCAGAAGTCATTGTTTCTTTGAATATCATAACCTGACGGTATTAATTTCCATTATTTTAAAAATATGATAAAAAAAACTATATATTTTTAGGTACCGTCCCTCTTAAGATTTTCCAGGTTTGCCTTCGGTGATGTTGTTGTAGAATCTCTGAGTTGGATAGGCAAAATCTATTGATGGTTCTTCTGCAAATCTCCTGAGAATCTCTTCCCATATTATCTGTGACTGCCCTCTCCTTCTTCTGGGTTCACAGAGATAACGCAGTGTCAGCATTACACCTGAATCTTTAACAGAGGTATATACTGTAGGAGTAAGCTTTGTATAGTGAATCATAAACTTTCTTGAGGCTTTAGTAACTTTCTCTCTTGCAGATTCATCATGAACAGCGCTAAACTTCTCAACAATATGCATTAGAATATCTTTAGCCCTCTCCCAGTCGCTTTCGAAAGTAACCAGTACCGGTAACTCATCCCAAATATACTCAAACCCTTTACTATAGTTAGCCAGGCTTTCAGTGAGGACAACCTGATTCGGTAAATGTATAACCCTTCCTGTACTCTGATCCGCATCTACCCAGTTACCAATTTCCATTAAAGTAAATTTAAAAAGCCTTATATCTATAACATCCCCTCTGAACTCTCCTATCTCAATACGATCCCCAATAGCAATAGGCTTTTTGGCAATAATATATACCCATCCTGCAACACTTGCAATAAGATCCTTAAGAGCAATAGCAAGACCAGCAGAAACAAGTCCCAGATAAGTAGATATTGACTTGAACCCCATTGTCCATATCCTTCCTACAGCAGGAATTCCAAGAAGCAGTACAATGTAGAAAGTAGTTTTACGCCACATATAGTGAACTTTCACGTCATCAGTTCTTTTCCTTACAAAGTGAAGAATAATGAAACGTATAAGCCACAGCACAAGAATAATTACAAAAGATTGCAGAATCTTCTCCTGCACATCCAGAGGCATACCAAAACTCTCTTTAATATACAAACTCAGGTCATTCAGAAACATTCTCTTATATTAACCTCTGAACTTTTAAAAATCTACTTCAGGGACGGTACCTAAAAATATATAAAATTTTATAGGCCAGATTTTCAGTATTGCACTTAAAAGAAGCAATTTTTCAAAATATTACATCTGATTCGTATTAATTAACTCCTATTTTGAAGAGATGAGAAAAAAAAATTATATATTTTTAGGTACCGTCCCCAGTAAAAATATTCATATTTTGTAATATCTGATATATAATTATTTATTAACAGAGCTGAGAGGTAATTTTGAAATTATTAGAATGGGAAGCAAGTTACTCTATAGGCATTAAGAAGCTTGATGATCAGCATAAGGGTCTGCTGGAGCTTACTAACGAGTGTCTGATTGCTATGAGAGAGAATCGATCTTCTGAAGATATTGGAAAGATAGTTAAGAGACTTATTAAATATTCAAAGGTTCACTTTCAGCTTGAAGAGGAGTATATGAAAAAATCCGGTTATGAGAAGCTGGAGAGTCACAAGGCTGAACACAGGCGTTTTATTGAATCTGTAAAAAAATTTAAAAAGGATAATAGTACAGATTTTGATATTATCTCTGGTTATCTTATGAAATGGTTGATAAACCACATCCTACACTCTGATCAGAATTATGCTGATACTTTAAATTCTGAGGAACAGTATAGATAGTTACTTTTTTATTAAGGAATATTTAATCCCCTGATTTTTTTATTTCGTCACACAGAAGATTGTACCAAAAAGAACTCAATTATGATATCATAGTTTACAAATAAACACTCGGGAGGAGTTATGTCAAAATATTCGTTGAATGAATTTGTTACTAAAACCGCTGAAAAAGAACATGGACAGGGTTTTTTCGAACTTGAAAGTGAGAGGATGCTGGAGATAAATCTTTCAGGTATGGTATGGACTAAAATGGGTTCCATGGTTGCTTATAATGGAGATATTAAGTTTAAGCGTGAAGGTGTTCTTGAACACGGAATAGGTAAAATGCTGAAGAAATCTCTTACTGGTGAAGGTACAAAACTGACTAAAGCTGAAGGCAACGGTAAACTCTATCTTGCTGATACCGGAAAGAAGATAACAATTCTTAAACTTCAGAATGAAGCTATATATGTAAATGGTAATGATCTGCTTGCTTTTGAGGATGGTATCAAATGGGATATAAAACTCATGAAAAAACTAACCTCAGTAATGGCTGGTGGTCTATTTAATATTAAACTTGAAGGAACAGGGATGATTGCAATAACAACTCATTACGATCCAATGACTCTCAAAGTATCTTCAGGCCACCCTGTTACCACTGATCCTAATGCTACAGTTGCCTGGTCTGAAAATTTACAGCCTCAGCTGAGAACTGATGTCTCTTTTAAGACATTCCTTGGAAGAGGAAGTGGAGAATCAATTCAGATGTATTTTGAAGGTGATGGTTTTGTAGTTGTCCAGCCTTACGAAGAGGTTTACTTCCAGGCTCAGCAGTAATAATCTGCCCTTTTAAAGCTGAGACCGGAACTCATCCTGGTTTCAGCTTTGTATCAATACTCCCCTTTTTCTCATAAGTTCACACCAGAATTCCATAAAATTATTCTTTACAGAATCTTTTCTGATATTTGTTGAAAACCGGACCGATTAATCATATAAACAGAAACGATTTCTATTAAGGAAAAAGTATGATCCAAAAAGCAATAGAACATATGAAGAACCTGGGCTTCAAAAACACTCCCAGAAGAAGAGCAGTCCTTGAGCTCTTTGTTAAAGAGCATATCTACCTGAATCCTCTTGAAGTAAGAGCCCGTCTTGAAAGAGCAGGAATAACCACAGGAATACCTTCAGTATACAGAATTCTGGAAGAGCTCTGTGAAGCTGGTATTCTGAGAAAAACAGATAATAATGAGAGATATCTATACTACTACTTCTGTTTTCCATCAGATAAGCACCACCACCACTTTTTCTGTAGCAGCTGCAGAAAAGTTATACATTTAAACCACTGTTTTTTTAAAGAAAATATAGACTCCTATGCGGAACTGGAAGGTTGTGAAATAGAGAAGCATACTTTCTCAATAGAAGGCCTTTGCAGAACATGTAATCAATGAGGTGAACTATGAAAAAAATATATCTACTTACAATGATACTGTGTCTTAGTACTACTGCGCCTTAATGCTGAGGCGCAGTTCTGTATATTGATTTAATTCTATTTATCAGAGAGTCTCTGAGTAGAACTCCCAGGTCTCATCATCTTCATTTTCAAGAAGATAGTACACTTTACCATCCACATATGCACTTCTTTTGATTCCCATCATTTTTAGCCATAAAAGCCTCTTTGCCATAAACCTTCATTGTTTTATCAGAAATTTTCTTTCCTTTAATATCCATAATGACAAAATCTGCTTTACCATCTTTTATGAGTGATTTCTGTATATATATTTTCCCCTGGGTTATAAAGAAGTTCTGAATTGCCGGCAGGAATTCAGGAACTTTGAAATTCATTCCTCTTTTCATCTCTTTCCAGGTTCTTTTCATTATCATCATTCTTTTCTGAATCTGAGGGTCATTTTTCAGAATATCTTCAAGCACTGACCTCATTTTCTCACCAGCTGCAAGCCCTTTGCTGCCATCTCCTACTGTATAGAGTTTCTTTCCATTAAAATCGAAAACATCAATTAGCAGACCTTCAGGGCTTCTCTCTACAAAAATTTTATCATTACCAACTGTAAATACCAGAAAATCCTGACCTAGATTTATCCACCTTTTACCTTTTAGATTCTGTTCAGCAAAGTCCTGACTGTACAGATCTTTTATTTTTTTCAGATTACCATCATAGAGAGATACAGTGCTTCTTGAAATAGCTGTTGTAGAGTGAACAATTGACCGGCCTACCATATTTTTACCTGCAACCTTGATATTGGTTAGAAGTGGTGGTTTCTTTACGTCTTTTATAAACTTTCCATCATAGCTGAAATAGCTCAGTTTATTTATTGATTCAACAATAATACAGTTATCTCCTCCGGTTATTCTGGCAGGATAGTTCATTGTAGTGATAAATTCACCAGGGCCTTCCCCCTTTCTGCCGAATTTCCCAAGATAAGAGAGATCACTTAAAGAGTAGTAGTGCACCTGAGTGCCATCGACTATGTAGACTTTCTCTTTTAAGAGAACAATTGCTGAAGGTCTCATCAGCTCTGAGAGCTCCTTACCTGAGCAGATAATAGCCTGAGCAAACATAATAACTATAATAAAAGTTTTTCTAATCATCTGTATTTTATCTCCTGAAAGAACAAATAACGGATATTCTACCACAATGTTCCATAAATTAACTAAAAACTAAGTAATATAGCGAAACACCTTATTAATGGGACTTCAGTTATACTTTTCACTGCTTTATATTTCAATTCAGAAAAACTGAGTGATTTTTTTTGATGATAAATTTTATATATCTATCAGCCTGCATAATGAGTAAAATTAATTTTTCTATTGACAAAAGACGCCACGTCTCCTAACATTGTTTTAGAGACACAGTGTCTCCAAATTAAGAAAGGAGCTTATGATGAACAATTTTAATTTTTATAACCCAACACACATTGTTTTTGGTAAAAACAGACTGGCAGAACTGGATAAAATGGTTCCTGCTAAAGCAAAAGTGCTTATTCTGTTTGGTGGTGGTAGTGTCAAAAAGTTTGGTACTCTTGATAAAGTAAAAGATTCTCTTGGTAATCGCGAAGTATTTGAGTTTGGTGGAATCGAACCTAATCCCAGATTCTCAACACTTATGAAAGCCGTTGAAATGGTTAAAGAACACAATATAGATTTTCTGCTGGCAGTAGGTGGCGGTTCAGTTATGGATGGTACAAAATTTGTATCTCTTGCCTCCTGTTTTGAAGGAAATGCAGAAACTCTTCTGTACAATGGCTTTAATCCTCCCGCAGTAGGCAGAGCAATTCCTCTTGGAACTGTAGTAACACTTCCTGCAACAGGTTCTGAAATGAACATGGGAGCTGTAATAAGCCATGGCCCTAGTAAATATCCGGTTATGAGTCCTCTTACTTTCCCGGTATTCTCATTTCTTGATCCTGAACTTACCTTTACTCTTCCTGAAACCCAGGTTGCCAATGGTGTTGCAGATGCCTTCGTTCACGTAATGGAACAGTACCTCACCTACTCTGTAGATGGCAGATTCCAGGACAGAACATCAGAAGGTATTATGCAGACTCTTATCGAAGTCGGCAGATACACAATTGACAATCCCAACGATTACGATGCAAGAGCAAACCTGGTATGGAATGCAACAATGGCTCTTAACGGCCTGATTGGAGCAGGTGTTCCTTCAGACTGGGCAACTCACATGCTGGGACATGAACTTACAGCAATGTATGGCATAGATCACGGGAAAACCTTATCTATAATTCTTCCTGTAATGATGGATGTCAGAAGAGATAAGAAGAGAGATAAACTGGTTCAGTATGCAGAGAGAGTCTGGCATATAACTGAAGGAAGTAATGACGAAAAAATTGATGCAGCTATAGAAAAAACCAGATCTTTCTTTGAAAGTCTTGGAATTAAAACAAGACTCAGCGAGTATGGTGTGGATACATCTAAAGTAGAAGAGATAATTCCTCTTCTGGAACAGAAAGGCTTAACAAAACTATCTGAAACACAGGATCTTACCCTTGATATCAGTCTTGAAATCCTGAAAAAAGCTATATAAGAAATTAGTTTAACATACCGGCTCATACAGTCGGTATGTTATAATAACCCGGGAGTATTTTTTGTATGTGCTGGTCAAGAGCTAGAAGTGATGAACAGAAAGAGCAGAGAATCTCAGCTATAATAGATTCTACTGCAGAACTTTATAAAACCAATAGTTTTGAAGATATAACCTTTGCATTAATTGCAAAAAAAGCAGATTTCACCCGCTCCAACCTCTACAAATATTTCAGTAATAAAGAAGAGATTTTTCTTTCAATGCTTACAAGAGACGTATCAAACTGGCGGGACGCTGTTCTCAAAGCTCTTTCAGAATTTTCAGAGATCTCTGTAAGTCAGTTCACTGACATATGGACTGAGGTGTTTAACAGGCAGAAGAGGATGCTGGATATCTTTACTATTCTCTTTACTTTTCTTGAAAAGAACGCTTCAGTTGAAAGTATAATGTGTTTCAAAAAATCTATTGTTGAGCATATTGGTGATATTGCTCAGAGAATGAGTGAAATATTCCCGGATATGACAAAAGAGAGCGCCGGACGCTTCATTCATCTCCAACTGGCACTTTCAGTTGGCTTCTACCCTATGTGTCACCTTTCTGATAAACAACTTACTGCAATAGAGAGAGCTGAGCTGGACTATTCCCCTCCTGAATTTACTCCAAATTTCAAACTGGCAATAGAATCTTTTTTAAAAGGCCTGATGTAGTCCACATTTATCTGATCAGAAAACCAGATTTCCCCATTCTGTTTTTTTCTGGATAACCGCAATATATTCAGATACATCACATATCTTCCAACTAATACATCAGATTTTATACATTTAACAAAAGAATTCCTATTCTTTACATAACACATAAATATATATAGTTTAAAAAAACATTCGTTTTTTTGAATTTTTCTTCAAAATACCATTGACTTACTGTTAGTTTTGCGTAATAATCCTGTTTGTTTTTAGTAAACAGTAAGATAATAAGTTGGTGTTATTTATCTATTTTTAAAATTAGTTGGTTTAAAAGAAAGTTTTATCTGATTTAAAAAAGAGATAAATATTTAAAATTTAGTCTGCTTGCAGGGGCTCAATTAAGAGTAATAAATAAAAGGAGACAAGAATGAGATTTATTAAACAAACGCTGTTCATGCTATTAATGATTTGGGGGCTGGGTATCTGTTATGGTACACAGAGTGATTATCGGTTAATTGGCGTTAAAGACAGTAAAAAGGGGCATTCAGATCCATCACATCTGGTGGTAAAACAGAAACAGCAGCTTGAGAAATTCAGAGCTTCAGGTAATTATGACATTGCTAACTATTACAACCTCACAAACCGCCAGCTTCTCGACTGGATAGCAGCTGTTCCTTCATCAGTTCATGAAGGTCACTATTTCAACATTAACAATGCAAAAGGTGAAGTACTGTACTCCAGCCACAATATCTATATTGTCTGCCAGGAGATTATCTACAGAATGCAGAACTGGAATGGAGATACCAGTGATGCAGGAGTGAACCCAATAGCTCAGTATTTTAAGTTTCTGAGAGGCTCACAATATGTTCTTTACAGAATTTACGGAGCAAATCCTCCTACTGCCACATGGGCAAAAGACAAGTATAGAGATGCAGTTCTTGAAGTAATTAATACAAGTTCACTGTACAATCTCAACGGCTCCACTCAGGATCAGACTGGAAGATGTACTCTTCTTTATCAGGCTTATAGCGCAGGTACCAGTTTAATGGGAATGCAGGACAAATTCATTGGTATAGCAACAAGCAAACTCAGCTACTTCACACCAGCAAAGATTTCAGCCAACAGTAATGTAGGTAGAGTTATGACCGCTATTCTAACACTGAATTATGCTGGATTCAGGCAGGTTGGTACTTCTATTAAGAACATGACTATGACAGATCAGACAAAAGCATACTACTGCTTCATGGATTTTCTATCATATTTCAACAATCATGCATCAACTCTGCAGAACAGTAATATTGAGTATCAGTTAACAGATCTATGTAGAGAGATATGCAGATACATGTCTACTGAGAACAGTACCCTGTACTCATGGATCAAAAACTATATTAAAAGCGCATATCAGACTGTCAGCGGTTTTACAAGTAAAAAAGCCTGGGCAGAGATGTGTAGTAATATAAACTACTACAAACCTTCTGAACTCGCCTGGTATGGTGTGCCTTCAAACTGGAAAACTACAATTCTGAACTCAATTTTCACCAATCAGAAGCTTTATGCTTCAATAGAAGCAAAACTGTTTACACAGGATATGAGTACCAGTGATCTTGATGCTATAGCAGCTATGCTCGGAAGAACAAAGAATCTGTTCCACCAGAAAACAGGTATTGCTTCAAATAATCCGGTAACCGGAGATGTTAACTTCCCGGTTAATCTCTATCTCTTTAAGAACTATTCAGATTTCAAATTCTACAGTGGTATTCTCTTCAGTATCTATCAGCCAGCAGGAGGTATGTATATTGAAGGTGATCCTACAGATGCAACATCTCCATACTCAATACTTTATGATATCGATACATCAGCTTCATCCTACGGTATCTGGAACGGAACTCATGAGTTTACTCACTATCTGGATGGAAGATATATCAAATCAGGTACATATTCAGATGAGATACAGAATATTAATGTCTGCTACACTGAAGGACTTGCAAACTTCATAGCTTTCACTCAGCAGGAAGGTTCATATCCTGGTAGTTTCCAGGCCTCTTACACCTGGATTAAAAACAATAATATCAATCTGAGTTACCTTCTGAGTACTCCAAGAGATCCATGGGACAGCGACAGAATTTATACTGGTGCTCCTGTGGCTGTTAAATTCCTTATCGATCAGAAACCTGCCAGGTTCAATCAGATTAAGACTTATCTGAGAGCCGGTGACTATGCTGGTCTTGAGAACTACCTTATTAACACTATAGGTACTTCAGAAGATGCAGCTTTTACAAACTGGGTTAACGCACAGTAAATAATATAAACTCCTATGCAGGTCCGGTATCTCCGGGCCTGTTCCTCAGCTTCTCTCTTATATATTCAAGTTTCTCCTCAGCTTTCTCAATTTCAGGGAAAACATCACGATCTCCCTCTTTCCATAAATTAAGAAAAGTTTTAAACTCTTTCTCTGCTTTTTTCCATTTCCGTCTCTTATAGTAGATTCTTCCGCAGTGATAGAAGCTGCGGGTATAGATATCACCGTAATAGAGAGCTCCAAAGGTCAGTTGCTGTATTTTTCTGTAGATTCGCAATTCATTTGTGGTTCTCTTCTCATATCTGTATGCTTCGGCCAGAGACTGGAGAAAAAGGGCATGGTGATTCTCTCCCCATATATCTGCCTCATGATAATACGACTCAACCAGCTCTTCATACATTCTGCTTCTGCCACCTCTTAAAGCTGCCAGTTCAATCTCTTCATACAAATATCGTTTGAAAATTTTCTCGGCAGGAGTTTTGATGAACTTTATGTTATTTATATATTTCAGGTATATTCCACAGGCATTTTCAATTTGCTTCCTGTTAAGATAAGCCTTTAACAACATTCCCTGCAACTTCAGATTATCAGCATAACTCATTTTATCAGGATTAATATAAGTATAATATCTACCTATATCCTGCTTCCCTCTAAATTTATCAGCTATAATATCAAGCCTGATTCTCAATGACAGAGCTTCAACCAGATCAGATAACTGATTATTTTCCAGGGATAATCTGAAAAGACTCTGTACATCCTTTTGAGCTTTACGATATCTTCCACAATACATATTAAGAGCAAAACTCATCTTATGAAAAAGAACCCCTGTTCCATAACTACTCTTTTTATGTATCTTTCTAAACTCTTCTGCTGCCAGCTTCATATCGCCGTTCCATAAATAAGTCAGGCCTTTTACTCTTCTACTCTCAGGACTTCCCATTTCATCATAAATTATTTCATCACCTGTTTCCTCTGCTTTTCTGAACTTCTTTTTCAGGATATAGTACTGCCATTGCTGCCTCTTACTGTGTCGGGTTCCTATCTGACCGGCAATTCTTAAGAATTCTTCACATTTAGTGAGCTCACCTGTTCTAAAATAGGTATAGATAAGTTTGGCATATGAATTTGCTGCGACCTTTTCTTCTTTACAATCATTGAATAATTTCACATTGTGACGCCACAACCAGTATCTAGTAAAATGGGAGCTAAGTATGTCAAACATAATGGGGTTCTTTTTTTTATATTTGGCATATAGTTCCTTATATCCATTATGTAATTTTTCCAGATTCATGTCGTTTCTGTATTCACTACTCTCATAAAAGCGGGCAAAAAGACTCAAAGTGTTTTTATAATCCAGCTCCCCATGGAAACCTGTAGTTTGAGCGTCTGCAACAGCTTCTGATTTATGAAGGCTATCTATCTCATCAAGGATTTCAGATATATCGTGATTCTTATCCATAATCTCTACATACCACTTCTTCTTAGTACAGTAGTTTTTATCACCAAATAAATTTTCTCTATCTATAAAGTGCTTTAATTTATCAATAGAAGTACTTGTTGTTATAGTTGTAGAATTACTATACTGCTCAATGAAATTATACTTTTCACTGAGAATATGTTTTAAGAGCATTTTTTTAACTGAATCTGTACAGTGAAGGAGATCCAGCTTCTCAGGTAATGCTCCATATCTGGCTGTCCACAGATTCTGCTCTAAAGCAGGTCGCAGAAAACAATCAACATTAATCATTTTTCCTGATTTTGTAGTAACCAGTTCCAAAAGGTAGTCATAATTAGTGTTTCCGGTAACTTCTGCGATTCTTATAGTTTCCGGTATATTTTTATCATTCAGTTTTAACTCAGTTTTAATATTAATGGGTCTTTTAAACATATGAGCAATTTGGTTTCTCAGTATTTCCCCTTTTTTTCTAAAAGTCTCATTCCAGCTTTTATCTCTAAAAAGAATTTTTACTTTAACAGGAGCCTGACTTTCATCATGAGCCAAATAAATGAAATTACTTGAAGAATAATATAGCAACATAAAAAGTACTGTGAAAAACAATCCTAGACCTATTACAGCTACAGCTCTATTTTTAATATTTTTATCAGTACCGCGAATATCAATAGTCAAAAATTTCATTTTCTTATATCTGTTTCTGACCTTCTTATCCAGAGCCTTATCAATTACAGTTCTGATATTCCGGGAAACATCTTCATTTTCAGGAAAAGTAACTGTTTCAAAAAGATGCTTATTAAGATACCCGTAATCGCTATCAGAGGTAAAAGGCAAAACTCCATAGAACAACTCATATAGCAGCATACCAAGACTATAGATATCAGTCTGGACAGAATACCCACCCCCCTTCCAAATTTCCGGTGCAGTATATTGAGGAGTACCTGAATAGACTGCAGTACGACTTAACTGACTCATATCTTCAGCCCTTGCCAGGCCAAAATCGGTAATAACAGCTCTGCCTCTACTATCTACAACAATATTTGAAGGCTTAACATCTCTATGAATAATACCGGCATCGTGAATTGCCTCCAGACCATTGATGATATCTCTGGTAATACTAATCTTCTCTTCAGTTTTAAGGCTCCCACTCCTTATTTTATTTAACAGATTATCTCCATCCACAAGCTCCATCTCAATATACCAGAGTTCACCGATCTCCCCTATACTATTAATTTTAACAACATTTGAATTATCAATTCTGGAAGCAGTTTCAATTTCCCGTTTAACTCTCTTTACTGAAACCTCACTATCTACATAATCAGAGCGGATTATTTTAAGGGCAACCTCAATACCATCGTTATTTACAGCTTTATAGACTCTTCCTGTTCCACCTTTGCCTATCTTCTCTACTATTCTGTATTTTCCCTTAAAAAGAGTTCTCAACTCACCAATAAACAGATCCCTCATGTTAAAGATTGTATCACTTCCATACTAAAACCCGCAATCAGACAGGAATTTAATCCATTTTATTATTAAGCAGCACCATATGTATATGATCTTCCCATACCCCATTAATTTTCAGATATTTTATGGCAAGACCTTCATTGTGAAATCCAAGCTTCCTGACAAGCTCAATGGATCTCTTATTCCGGGGCATAATGTTTGCCTCAATTCTATGGAGTTTAAGAGTATTAAATGCGAAATCGATAACCCTTTTAAGAGCTTCACCCATAAAACCTTTACCACTCTCCTTTTCATCCAGATTGTATCCAAGGAAAGCCGACTGGAAGGCACCTCTCACAAGGTTATTTAGCACAACCATTCCGATAATCCGATCTTCTCCCTTCCTGTACAGCCAGAATCTGTAAGCCACATCTGCAACCTCTTTATCCACTTCCCCTGCAAGAGATTCTCTCTGAAAACCGGAAGTAAAGAACTCTTCTCTTCTTGAGGGTTCCCACTCCTCAAAAAACTGCCTGTTATTGAGATAGTAGTTAAGTACACCTGCAGCCATCTGTGGATCACTTCCCTTTAATAAAAGCCTCTCCGTCTCAATAACTTTTCCCATTCTCAACCTCCGGCAAAAAGTATATTCAGATAGTCTATCATTAAAGCTGGTTTTTGAAAAAATTGTCTATCTTTGATATATATGAACTTAGAAAATGAGTGGAGAAAGATAATGAGAAAACTGTTTGGCTATATTCACGAAGATCAGATCAACTTATCAATGGCTTATATCGCCTATACCGGTGAGATGCTTATTATAGATGGTAAAGAGAGTATTGAAGAGAAGATGCTGAAAGATATCAGAAAAAACATAGCATCTGTTAAAGAACTATGTTTTAAAGGTAACTCCGACTGGGAAGTAGTATGGGGACCGGCAATTTATACTTTCAGCGAAGCACTTTTCCAATCCAACATGATGTATGTAGTAAGACAGATATCAGATCCATCTAATCTTATAATAGCAATAAGAGGAACAAATATACCATCAATAATAGACTGGATTAAAGAAGATTTTGATGTCTGGAAACAGGTTGACTGGGTAATACCTGAAGAGATGGAATACAGTACAGACAAGACTCCGAAAATATCAAAATCCACAGACCGGGGACTTGATATTGTTGTTAACAAACTGATACCTGCAAAAAATATACCTGGTGAAGGTATGGGTATTGTTGATTTTCTTAAAGAAGTAACAGAAGAGAAGTGCAGGATAACAATTACCGGCCATAGCCTGGGTGGTGCTCTGACTTCAGCTCTTGCTCTCTATCTGAAAGAGAGACAAAAAGACTGGGATAAATCCGGTGAAACAGAGATAAACCTATCAACCTTTGCAAGTCCTACAATTGGAAACAGCGCATTTGCCGAATACTTTGATTCACAGCTGGCAGATAAATCAAGAAGAATCTGGAATACTCTTGATATAATCCCCCATGCATGGGAGGCTGACGGACTCAGCAAATTACCAGACATCTACAGTGAAGCAGGAATCAGTATCCCCTGGAGCCTTGATGCAGTGCTCAAAGTTGTTGAAGTCACAGTACCGGAATATGAACACGTATCAAGATCTGAATCCTTTACATGGAGAATAAAAGAGAGTGATGCAGACTATGTACCACAGGCTTTTGACCAGCACGCATACTCATATCCTGAAGCCCTGGAGCTTCCTGTATTAATAGATATTTTTAAAGAGAATATTCCCGGTATATTAAGTAAAAGTTCAGAGGAAGAAGAGCCGGAAATTGATAGTGTCACTCAGGCCAGTAAAAACATAGAAGAAGAGTAGATTAAAAGAAGTCGTTCTTCGCAAGCTCATCACTCCTGTTTAATTTTGTGACAAGCTAAAGCTTGCTCCCATCTGCGATATCCCGCATTTAATATCTGAAGCGCAGCGAAAGTTTTAAACATTATGCGGGATTATAGAGAAGTAAAGAGCTTTACTACTATTCTTTATAAATCCTTCGCTTCGTTACGTCGTTATAGTAATATAAGGAGAGCGCTGCCGCGCCGCCCATCTCCGCAATAGTCGTTCTTCGCAAGCTCATCACTCCTGTTTAATTTTGTGACAAGCTAAAGCTTGCTCCCATCTGCGAAATTACTCGTCATCCGCTTCGCTGCTTCCTTCGTTCGCAGAGATACTTTACACATCAGGGTGGGTTGATTATGTTTCTTTACATCCCTATAATAAGCTTTTAATATTCAGGAGGCCTAATGAAGTACTTACTTCTTATATTTTTATTAACTTCAACCCTTCTTATCGGAGATACTGATAAGGACGGTTATCCAAAAGATGACGCCTGTACAACTGTAACTGTAGGGGTAAAAGCGTCAGTAGATGGCTCAGTAATGACATCTCATACATGTGACTCAAGAGTTGACCGTACCTGGATCGACATTGTTCCTGCAAAAAAACACAAAAAAGGAACCAAAAGAGCCACCTATCTTGACACCACAAGAACTGTATCTGCCAAAGATCTTTCAAAACAGAAAAAGATTGGAGAGATACCTCAGGTTGCAAGAACCCATAAATACCTCAATACCGCTCTCCCCTGTATCAATGAGCATCAGGTAGCAATCGGGGAAGCAACATTTGGTGGTAAAGATATTATGCGCAGTAAAAAAGGCGCAATAGACTACTATGAACTTAACCGTCTTATGCTTGAAAGAGCAACAACAGCAAGAGAAGCCGTTAAGATTGCTGGTAAAATTGCTGAAAAATATGGCTACAATGATGGTGGCGAATGCTTTACTATTGCTGACCCCAAAGAGGTATGGCATTTTGAAATAGTTGGTCCTGGTAAAGATCGTTTTGGTGCTGTATGGGCTGCTCAGAGAGTTCCTGATGATCACGTAAGTGTAAATGCCAATGCCTCAAGAATCATGGAAATTGATTTTAATGATAAAAAAAACTTCATGGCTTCATCTAATGTAATTTCAAGAGCAGAAGAGCTTGGATTATGGAAAAAAGCCGATGGTAAACCATTCCGCTTCTGCTATGCCTATGCATCAAGAAGAAGCATGGCTTCCAGAAGAAGAGAGTGGAGAGTTCTTGATATTCTTGCTCCTTCACTTAAACTTGACCCAAATGGTAAAGATTTTCCTTTCTCAGTAAAACCTGACAAAAAAGTATCACCAAAAGATATTATGACAATCTTCAGAGATACCTATGAAGGAACTCCTTTTGATATGACAAAATATATGCTGGTGCAGGAAAAAGATGATAAAGGCAAACTTACAGGCAAATTTGTAAAAAGCCCATATGCAAACCCTTTTATGCATTATGACATGATGCCTCTTCTCAAAGTAAACGGAGGCTGGAATGAGCTTGGAGAAAGATGCATAGCCAGATACTACTGCACATATGCAACTGTTATTCAGGTAAGAAGCTGGCTGCCAAATGAAATTGGCGGACTTGTATGGTTCAGTTATGACAACCCTGCTATGACATCTTATGCACCTCTTTATATCGGAATGACAAAAGTGCCGGAATCATATAAAGTATGCGGAAGGCCAGGTTTCAACCGTAGTTGTGCATGGTGGGCATTTAACCGTGTAGCAGATCTTTCAGCTCAGAAATGGGGCTATATGAGAAAAGACTGTAAAAAAGTATGGAGTGCTTTTGAAAAAGAGGCTTTTGAAAAACAGGCCGAAATTGAGAAAAAAGCAGCTGCTCTTTACAAAAAAAGTCCTAAAAAGGCAAGAAAATTCCTCACAGATTACAGTAACAAATGGATGATTCGTCTTGAACAGGCTTACTGGAAGCTTGGTGATGATCTGTGGAGTAAATATACAGGTAAATTTTAAATATTAATTTAGAACAGAAGCCCTGGAACCAGGGCTTCTCTATTTAAGTACTTATTTTTTTGTATAGATCAGTTTAGCAGTAACCATCCATTTTTCCCCTCTCAGGACTTCTGAATGAAGTTCAAAAGATTTTGCATCTTTCATTACAAAGGCCAGTCTTGATCCTGCAGGTTTCTTATCATCAGTTTTTTTAGCAAAAACAATCTTATTACCTTCCATCTTACCATGTAGAATTTCAGTAGAGAAAGTTCTTGTATCAAGCTGATTTAAAGCATAAGTTTTAGCTGCTACGTCATAATAGTATTTAAGCATAACCCAGTGAGCTGTTCTGGCTTTTGAACGTAAAACCTTCTCTTCCATGATCTCACCATCAAGGTCACTTGTGATTTTGGTTGTAAGCTTATCATATTGATGGAACTTACCATCTCTTCTGCTCATAACCTCAATAGATACGTCCCAGTTGCCTTCCATAAATGCGAGTTTCTGCATCTCATCTGAAACAGGTTTCTCAAAAACCTTCTTATCAACAGGAACATTGAACTCTACATTTGCAACTTCAAAAACTCTGTGTCTGATACTGAATTCTGACTCAACAGCAAAAGGAACTTTTACACCTTTTACCTTTCTGAAATCATCATAGAATGTTGTCTGAAGAGAACGTCCGCCAAAGTCTTCTGCAGGAGTTTTACTACTAAACTCAAGATAAGTTTCTGCATTAAGGAACCACTCCTCTTTGCCTCCACCTTTTCTTTCCAGCTCTATTTTGTAACATTCAACTCCATCAACCTGCTCTTTACCAACAAGTTTTACCTTGTGACCTTTAGCTTTATAGTTAAAGAGAGGTGTTGCAAAATCTGCCAGCTGTAACCAGGTGGATTTCTGAGCCTGGTTCATGGGATGTGCATAATTACTCTCACTCCAGAGGTCTTTTTTCCAGATTACTTTGCCATTATAACCAACATCAACTTTTTTATTACCAAGATGGTGGTCAAAGTAGTATGAAGAAGGTTTTGCCTTTATAAGCGTAAATGGCTGGGGAACACTGAAACCTGTGTATGTTCCGGTGATCTTCATTGTTTTAATCTTATTCCACTTCTTAAGTCCGCCACGTGCTTTAATATGTTTATTTATAACCTCATCGACACTCTGCGCCTGAATAAATCCGCCACATAAGAGAGCCAGAGAAGAAAAAAGTGCAGCTGTTTTCAATATTTTCATTATGTCAACCTCTACTATTTTAATTTATAACAAGCCATTTCCTGAAGATTCCTCAGGTACAGTTTTCCATTTGACACTACAGGTTCACTCCATGATTTACCTGTAATAGCCTGGAACCTTCCACTCTCTTTATAAGCTGCCGGATTTGCATCAACCTGAACAAGTACACCTTTATCAGAAAGTACCAGGAGCTTATTTTCAACTACAATAAGAGAGCCTTTACCATATCCTCTTTTTGACCACTTTACTTCACCTTTATCTGCTGAGACGCATCTCAGAGTTGCATTATCAAAGCCATAAATATAGCCATTATGATGAACTGAAGAGGTCCAGTCATTTTTTATCTTTCTACTCTTCCAGATCTCTTTTCTGACAGCCTTGTCTCCTTCTCCGGTTATTGTAACCAGCATAGCACCAGTTCTGCTTACTTCTGAGAGGAAAAATGTGTTATTTCCCATATAGAGAGGCACAGCTGTTGGTCTGCGGAGCCCTGATTTTAATCTCCATAGCAGCTTACCTGTTTTATCAAAAGAGTAGATATCTTTATTATTCACAAAGATAGCCTGTTTCTTCCCGTTTATAGTTACTACAGCTGGTGAACTGTACTCTTCATTTCCGTCACCATTCAGCCATAGTTCTTTACCGGTTCTAAGATCAAAACCACCAATAGCTTTGCCTTTACCACCTTCAACTGCAACCATAACCTGTTTTCCGAGAACTACCGGGGAGCTACAGAATCCCCATCTTGGTACTTTACTCTTATAGGTTTTTACAAAATCTACTTCCCATACTTTTTTACCTTTAAGATTAACTCCCATGAACTGACCGTAAGAACTTAAACATACGATCATATTGCCGGAAATAAGAGGTGTTGATCTTGGACCATCACCAAATTCATCGGGAAAATATTTACCAACTTCAAGTTTCCATAACATTTTGCCACTTGCAGTACTATATGCTGCAAGATACTCTTTACCGGCTTTCTTATCACCATACATAGTGACAAGTCTGTTTTTTGCAATAACAGTAGTTGAGAAGCCGGGGCCAATATCGACTTTCCATAATCTCTTAAGCCCTTTTGACGGCCATTTTTTCAGAAAGCCTTTCTCCTGAGTTGTTCCGTTGTGTGCCTGCCCCCTATACTGTTTCCAGTCGCTTCCTGAAAGCCCTGGAGTCAGCATCAAAAGGCCGGCTACCAGCAGTGTTGACAAGGATCTGTTAAACGCTGTGCTTTTCATAAATTAATTGTCTCCTTCAAAAATTTCAAATCATTTACAAGTAGTAATACGCAAATAGCTCCATCTGGTTTTAAAACTGTCTCCTCCTGTATCTTCTCCTGATTCCTCCAGAACACAGGTTCTACAATTCACCCCTCTACATTGAACTTTAAATGGATTTAAGACTCTTTTAATAAACAGGTGAAAACTTTTTTGCTATTATATGAGTATAATAAAAGGTTACAAAATGAGTTACATATTAAAAAGAAACTATTTTGACTATGCAGCATCTGCCCCTCCTTTTGAAGAAGCAGTTGAAGAATTCACCCGCCTTTCCGGTAAGTTCTTCGGAAATCCATCTTCAGCCCATGATGAAGGATACTCAGCATTCAGTAATCTTGAAAGGTTAAAGCAGGAGTTCCTGAATCTTCTGAAAGGAAAAGGAAAGCTTATTCTCACATCTACAGGCACTGAAGCTAACAATCTCGTTATTCATGGTCATGTAATAAATGAGCCTGAAGCATCACTCCTTATAGCTGCAGATGTTCATCCATCAGTAAGGTTTGCACTTAACTGGTATGGAGATAACAGCACTACTCTGCCGGTTACAGATAATGGATCAATTGATCTTTCAGATCTGAGAGAAGCTCTTCAGAAAGGTGTTACTCTACTCTGCATATCCCATATATGCAATGAAACAGGCAGGATTCACCCAATAGAAGATATTGCATCTCTATGCAGAGAGTATGGTGTCAGCCTTCTTATTGATGGCGTACAGGCAGTTGGTCATATAAATGTAGATCTATCTTCTTTTCAGAACTTCTACTACACCTTCTCTGCTCACAAGTTCGGAGGAGTGAGAGGAGCCGGAGGGATTATTACAGATAATCCGATACTGGAGTCTGTTATTGCCGGAGGAAAGCAGGAGTATGGTCTGAGAGCTGGTACAGAAAATATTGCTGCTCTTGGAGCAGCTGTTAAAGCTCTGGAAATTTCAATAGAATATATTTCCGACACTACCCGGAAATTAACAACTTACATCGATAAGCTCAGGTTTGAACTTGGGCAAAATATTGAAGATATAGTGTTCAACACATATAAAGATGCTTCAGTACCGGGGATTCTCTCGTTTTCTGTTCCGGGATTGTCAGCATCTTCATTAATTGCAGATATGAGTCTGGGAGGATTCGCGGTTTCCTCAGGTTCTGCCTGCCACTCAAATGAGATTATTCCATCTCATGTTATTAAAGCAATGGGAAGATCCGACGCCCTTGCAACCGGCTCAATAAGAGTCTCAATGGGACCGGAAAACAGAGAAGAATCGGTTAAGGCTCTTACTGAAGAGCTGATAAAAGCAATAAAGAGGAGTAGATCATGAATATTAATATGTTATCAGATTATAGAACAGAAGACCTGTCAGGGCTCTATGCAGAACTTAAAAAGTTTGATGTATTCAGAGCCACTATTGGTGATCTGAGCTATTCTCAGGCTTCAGCATTAATGGAAGAGGCGGGTTTTGCAGCAATAAATGTAGATACTTCTACAGAACCACACACTATAAGTGGAATAAAGGCAAAGGATGGCGAATGTTTTGAAACCGGAAGATCAGCATTTTACAAAGGTTATGCTACTGCTGCTGTAGATGACGATAACCATCTTGTTTTTAATGAACTCAGAGTATGTGAAAAAACAGCAACTGTTTATAAATTACCACCATACAGTGGAATTATAGAGATAACAGATGCTGATGAAAAACTTCTGGCAACACTTGAGACAGAACCAGTGCCTTTTGACTGTAACACATATGAAGTTGATCTTAAAAAGCTTCTGGCTTTAACAGATGAGTCATTTTCACTTGAAGGTGATAAGGTTAATCTTCTCTATAAAGGTCCTTTCAGGCTGCTTATTCTTAAAGACGGAACCATTATAAGAAGAGGTGAAATAACCGAACTGAACAGAACTGATGCAGAAGAACTCCTGAAAGAAGGAGGTGAAATATATACAGGAACAATCAAACCAGTCTCCCCTCCAGAACTTCACAGTCTTTATAAAAAAGAGGGTTCTGCAGTTCTTATGAACAGTTTCCCTGTATCATCAGACTCTGTGAAGAGCTCAGAAGAGTGTGACATAGATGCTCTTAATCTAGCAGGAGATGTTCTTATAGATAAAATAAGAAGAATGCTGGATAGTTCAGACAGATATTTTATTCTCACTGGCTCCAGTCCTTCTGATCCTGATGGATGCTGCCCGTCTCTGGAAGTAGGTGAAGCAGAAAAACTGGTTAAAGCAGGAATTTTGAGTTCCTTTCTAAAACCTGCACCACCAGATTCATGCCCTGTTACAATCTTTGCTATAAATGGCGAAATAGCAAATATTGATGGAAGATTATCATTTAATGAGAACATAATACTCAGAGAAAAGCTTGCTGATTTCATAAGCAGAATGCAGAGCAGGAAATAATGATAAGCATAAGAAATCTTTTCAGCGAATTTACTGGAACCTTTGTACTTGTTGCTGCCGGAACCGGAGCTATTATTATAGACTCTCTCTACAACAACATAGGTCACACCGGAATAGCTGCGGTATTTGGTATTGCAGTAATGATTATGATCTACTCTGTAGGTGATGTTTCAGGCGCCCATCTTAATCCTGCAGTTTCTTTTGGCTTTTACATGTGTGGTAGCATGAAGTTTAAAGAGGTTATTGCTTATACAGCTGCTCAGGTTACCGGAGCTGTAACTGCCTCTCTTCTACTAAAATATATTCTGCCGGTTAACAGCGCCTCTTCAGGAATGACTATGCCTACACTACCCCCTCCCAAAGCTTTCATAATGGAGGTACTTCTTACTGCACTTCTTATGTTTGTTATAAGTCAGGTTGCTACAGGTTCAAAAGAGAAAGGTATTATGGCTGGTGTTGCTATAGGTTCAACAGTTGCTCTTGCTGCTCTGGTTTTTGGCCCTGTTACAGGAGCTTCAATGAACCCTGCAAGATCTCTTGGGCCAGCTCTGGCAGAATTTAATTTTGAAAATATCTGGATATATCTCACAGCTCCTTTTACAGGTGCAGCCCTTGCTATAACTTCCCTCAGAGTCTTTAACCTGGACTGCTGCTGTAGCAAAGAGGGGTGTTCAGGAAAGAGTTAGTAAATTTTTTTCTTGACTTTTTCCAGCCACTGTACTAGAACTATGGTACAGAGATTGTGTGAATAAAAAAGACTGATACTCTGTATGAGTCAATAGTCAAAAAATTATTGATGTACCATTTAAAATTGCGAGGTAAAATTAATGAACGCATTGGAAGTTAAAAACCTGTGTAAATCATTTGGTTCAATCAAAGCTGTAAAGAATGCCTCTTTTACAGTTCCTGAAGGATCCATTTTCGGTATTATCGGAAGAAACGGTGCCGGTAAAACCACTACTATCAGAATGATGATGAACATCTACACTCCTGATAGCGGAGAGGTTATTCTCAGAGGAGTTAAAGTAGGTCAGGAATTCAGAAACAACGTTGGTTACCTGCCCGAAGAGCGTGGTCTGTACAAGAAGATGAAGATTATAGACCTGCTTATGTTCTTTGCAGAAGTAAAGGGTAAAACCGGTAAAGAGATTAAACAGAGAGCTCTTGATTATCTTGAGAAGTTTTCTCTTCTGGACAGAAAGAATGCCAAAATTGAAGAACTTTCAAAAGGTAATCAGCAGAAAGTCCAGTTTATAGCTACAATTCTTCATGAGCCTGAGTTCATAATCCTTGATGAACCATTTACAGGCCTTGATCCTATTAACACAAATATTCTGAAAGAGATCATTCTTCAGCTTAAAGCAAAAGGTAAAGTGATTATCCTTTCAACACACCTCATGGATTTTGCAGAGAAAATGTGTGATCACATTGCAATGATCAATCATGGTGAAATAATCATGAGTGGCTCTATCAGTGAGCTTAAACAGCAACATGGCAGAAAAAATGTTTCACTAAGTTTTGAAGGTGACATCTCCTTCATTGAAAAGCTTCCTTATGTTGATAAGGTTACCAGTTACGGAAGTAATGTATCAATAAAACTTACTGAAGCAGAAGAGTCCCAGAATCTCCTTAAAGAACTCATTGCAAAAGGAGTCATTGTTAAAGGGTTCAATACAAACGAGATCTCTCTTCAGGAGATGTTTGTTAATCTGGCTGGTGATAATGAAGTTGTAACAGAAAAAGAGGTGCAGTATGTTTAATTACAGAGTTTTTGCATTAATCAAAAGAGAACTGAAAGAGAGGATTATGTCAAAATCCTTTATTATCAGTACTCTCGCTCTTCCTCTGTTTTTAGGTTTAATAATAGGAGCTCAGGCTCTGATGCTGAAAATGGAAAGTGATACCGAGATGAGGCTTAAGATTATCTGTGAAAGCAGCGAACTGATTCCAAAACTGGAGTCATCCTTTAATCAGCAGAAATGGGTTAAAGACGGCACATATAAGCTTGAGTATATTAAGGGTAATAAAGCTGAATTTGACGAACTTCTTAAAGAGAATAAGAAAGATATCCTTGATAAAAAACTTGCAGGTATGGTTTTCATTCCAGAAGCTGCATTTACCAATAAACAGATTGAACTATATGCTGAAGGTACCAAAAACATGTCAGTGGAAGGCAGGTTAAGAGGAATTCTGGATCCTATTCTTATAAAAAACTACTTTAAAGATAAAGGTGTATCAGCAGCTGATCTTGCTTTTGCGCAACAGAGAGTAAAAGTAAATACTTTCAAAGTAACCAAAACAGATATTGAGAAAGAGAGTGGAGCCAACCTGGCATTGAGTTATGTATTCACCATGCTCCTCTATATCAGTCTTCTGATGATGGGTACCTGGATAATGCAGTCAGTTCTGGAAGAAAAGGCTGACAGAATCTGTGAAGTTGTACTATCTGCAGTTGATTCAAAAGAGCTGATGATAGGTAAAATTCTTGGTGCATCTTTTACAGGCCTCTTACAGATGGTGATCTGGCTCACACCAATATACATAATAATAGCCTTCAGTATAGCCATTCCGGGAATTCCTGCAGGTTTAACATTCCATCTGGAACCTCTTCTTCTGGTCTATTATCTGATTAACTTCCTGATAGGCATTATCACCTATGTTGGGCTCTTTGCTACAGTTGGGGCGATTTTCAATAACGCTCAGGAAGCACAGACCGGGGTTTTCCCATTAATGATGCTTGTTATGATTCCGTTCTTTATAACTTTCTCATTAATTAACAACCCAGCCAATATGATAGCTCTTGTATCATCAATGCTCCCTTTTGCTTCAATAATGGTAATGCCTGCAAGACTTACACTTGGAGCTGTGCCTGTATGGCAGGTAGCACTATCTTTTATTGTCAACATAGGTACAATTATGGCAATATTCCCGGTTGCTGGTAAGATATACAAAGTAGGTATCCTGAAAACCGGTAAAAAGCCTTCATTTAAAGAGATCATTAAATGGCTGAAAATGTCATAGAAAACTAGTTATTAAAACCTATAAAAGGGGCAGTAACCCTGCCCTTTTCCAATCTCTCCCCGTCAAGCTGCACTGATTCGCTAAATCTCACTTTGTCTTTTAAAAGCCCGGAAAGATTTAACTCACAGACTTAACAATAAGATGCAGATATCTCCCGAGTAGTAATTCATACAGAACCGATTCATAATATTTAAAAGAGGTGCTGTATGTTCAACTATAAAATCAGAACTATTTTTAAAAAGGAGTTTCGTAATCTGGCTTATAACAAGAGTTTTGTTACCAGCTCCGTGATGCTTATTCTTATAACAATAGTTCTGGGTGGAATGATACATCTCCTTCTTATGACACCTGTAGTTACTCCACGTCAGATCATCTTTTTCAGCGACTCTCAATTGATCCTTAACAGCCTCCCCGGGTTGATCAGCCCGGAAGAGTGGTTAAAAAAGTACAACTACAGAGTAAGCTTCAACAACAGTACAGAAAAGGAGTTTAAGATATGGCTCGATACCAACAGACGCTCTATTATTAACAGAAAAGTGGAGGCTGCAGTTTTCATACCTTCAACTGCCCTGTCTGATAAGAAATTCTCTCTTATTTCAAAAAGAAGAGTTGATAAAGAACTGCTCCAGTCCATAAGAGCTTCTATGAACAAACTCTTCTCCCGCAACTATTTCAGAGACAGAGATATTCTTAAAAGTGATCTTGAGTTTTCTGAAAGAGTTGTCAGAATAGAACAGGAGATGGTTTCATCAAGGCAGAATTTAACATCTTCCGAGGACTTTATACTTGCCTGGCTGTCTGCCTTTATGAATGTAATATGTATCATAATAGTGGGTTCCGTAATGATGTATGGCATTCTTGAAGATAAGAGTAACAGGCCATTTGAAAATGTTCTATCTTCAGTATCAGCAAGAGAGACTCTTCTTGGGCGAATATATGCAATGTCTCTTGGAGGCCTGATTTTAATGTCTATCTGTCTTCTTCCCCTCTTTTTTCTCCTTCTTCAGCAGAAATGCAACTCCACCTCCCCCCTGTTCTTTCCCTATCTGGGGATAAGTTATCTGGCTGGTTCCATTACAGCACTCTCTTTTTTTGCTGCTGCAGGCTCTCTCTTCAATGAGATCCACAAAGGTAGAAGAGCTATGGGAATGATAGCTCTTTTCACGGGCTTTCCGATATTTGTAATCTTTTCAGTCCTTCACAACCCTTCAGGCGGACTTCAGGTTATTCTATCTATAATCCCCTTCTCATCACTGATAGTTATGTCTGCACGACTCACAACCGGAGATGTTCCTCTCTGGCAGCTATTCTTCTCCATTATGGGCAATCTGGTTATGATGGCTGTTGTTTTTACTCTCTCTGTAAGAGTTTATAAAAGAGGAATCTTCTACGATAAAGAGGTGGATTTTTATAAAATCAGAGAGTGGCTCAGCCGAACTGACTGAGCCTTAACAGGGACAGTAAAATCACTGTCCCCGATATCTGATATTGATTATTTTTTTGCTTTTGCAGTTCTGTCTTCAGGAGACGGAATAGTGATTTTTGGTGTTGGCTTCTTCTTTAATAATCTAAGAGCCTCTTTTACACCAGCTTTAATCTGCGGATCCATTCCTGTTGCGAGAATTTCAGGATTATCAATAACCTTGATATCCGGCTCCACACCATGTCCTTCAGGGAACCATGTACCATCATGGCCAAATATTCTGCCACTTGGAACTGTAATCGCTCCACCATCCATCAGTGTGTGACGGATAGTTGGGCCAATAAGACCACCAACGGTTCTCATACCTACAATAGTTCCTGCCTTTCTGTACTTGAATACATAAGGGAAAGCATCTCCACCGGAAACACTCCAGCCATTTATCAGCATTACTTTAGGACCACCATTAGCCATATCTGAAGATCTCCAGATAGTACCATTTCTTCTATCAATATAGTGTCCCGGAGTTCTTGTAAGCATTTCAATGAATCTGTCAGGCAGGTTACCGCCATCGTTGAATCTCTCATCAATAATGAAGGCCTCCTTATTCATCTGACCATAATACTGACGAAGAAGTTCAGTTAAACCACTTGAGCCGGTATTAGGCATATATACATAACCTACTCTTCCTTTTGAAAGTCTCTCAACCATAAGGCGGTTATTGTTGATCCAGTCAAGATTACGGAGTCTTACTTCGCTTCTCAGGGTTTTTACAATAACCTTTCTGCTTCCAGTCATTGAAGGCTTGCTGTTTACAGTAAGTTCCACAGTTTTGTTTCCAAGTCCCTGGAAAGAAGCAAAAGGTTCTCTGGAAGTATCGATTTTCACACCATTAACTGCAAGAATATAGTCTCCGGTTTTAACCTTCACACCAGATTCCATAAGTGGTGAACGTACTTCGTTGTCCCACGGAGCGCCTTTTATGATCTTTTTAACTCTGTAGGCTCCATTTGCAATTTCCCAGTTAATACCAAGGAGTCCCATATTCTGCCTTTCAGGATATTTAATATCTCCACCACCAGCATAAGTATGTGATGCATTGAGTTCAGCAATAAGATTACCGATAACCACATTTACATCTCTTCTGGTAACTGCACTCTTCAGAAGCCCCAGATACTGTTTCTTCATTCCAGCCCAGTCAACTTTATGCATATGCTTATCGTGGAAGAAATCTCTGTATCTTCTCCAGACATCGGTTACTATCTGTTCCCACTCAGCAGCAGGATCAACTGTCATCATCATATCTGCAGTTGAAACAGGTTTTTTCAGTTTCTGTTTAGGCTTTATATTAACAATATGAAACTGGCGTCTTCTGTTTACTACCAGAAGCTTCTTACCGTTGGCAGTTACTAAAAAGCCTCCACCTTTGGTTACAGGCATGGCTTTCTTCTTTTTAAGGCTGTAGAACATAATAGTACTGGTTCTGCTGTTTGATCCACTGTTTGGATATGCCAGATAAAGAACCATACCTTTTACAGCTGCCAGATTACCATAGCGACCGGCATCTGTAAGTTTAACCATTCTGTACTCAAGGCCGTGAAGGTCTATTTTCAGAGGACTTTTTTTAGCTTTCTTCTTACTCTTCTTCTTTTTCTTTTTACCCTTATCAGCTACAGGTTTTTTCTTCTTCTTTTCAGGTTTAAACTCATCATTTTCCGGTGCCAGTACAGAAGGAGTACCTTTTCTCAATGCTGTCGCATATACTGCTGTTGCATTTGTGTAGATCCAGGTATTATCAATTGCACTGTTCATAGGTCTCAGGTTTCTTGCTGACAGGAAATACAGATATTTTCCTGCAGGATCAAAAACAGGTTCTGAATCATTATAGAAACCGCTTGTTACCTTATGTGTCTTCTTCTTTGAAAGATCGTAAAGGAACAGAGCACTCTGCCTGTTTGATGTCTTTTTCGAATAGGCAATCCAGTTACTATCGTGAGACCAGCTGAAGTGGAAATTCTGAAGAGCCCCATGGGAAACCCCATCTTCACTATCAAAATACTCAATCTTACCATTTGAGATATTAAGAATACCCATTTTGTTCATATTGTCGATAAATACAAACTTCTTACTGTCCGGTGCCCAGTTTGCTCTATATCTCAGGCCTTTCCCAAGACTAGTCAGTTTTTTCGCTTTTCCTTCCCCTTTAGGGCTTCTGAGATAGTACTCATATTCCCCGGTAGCATCGCTGATATATACAAGCTTCTTACCATCAGGTGACCATGAAGGATAGAGCTCTCTCTCTGCTGTTGTAGCAGTAATATTTCTGGTAAAGCCCTCTTTTGCAGGAACTGAGAAGAGCTCGCCTCTGGCTTCAATAATAAGTCTGTTACCATCAGGTGAAACAGTAGCATCATTTGTTCTGCGCGGCTTAACCACCTTTGGCTTCATAGAAGCAAAATCTCCGGCAATCTCTATATTAACCTCTTTGATCTTATCGTTTGCCATAGATAACAGATAAATCTTACCGCCATTTTCAAAAACTATATCCTGAGGTCCTTTTGCAGGAAATGTTACATCAAAGTTCTTAAACTTTGTAACCTGAACAGCTTTCTTACTTCTCTTATCGTACTTCCAGATATTCTGTCTCTGCATATTTCCTCTGTCTGACAGGAAATAGATATATTTACCGTGCCACATAGGGTGACCATCAACAGAATTATTTTCGGTTATATTTTTTGCCTTACGGGTTTTCAGATCAAACAGCCAGATGTCAGAAACTCCACCACCTCTGTATCTTTTCCAATTACGGAAATCTCTTGATTTTGGGGTGTATGCTATAGTCTTCTCATCACCTGAAATGGTACCGAACTCTCCGTATGGAACCGGGAGCTTTTCTGCAAAACCACCTTTTACAGAGATTTTGTAGAACTGGCTGAATCTTGTTCTGCCACTCTCTCTGTTCGAAGCAAACAGAAGTGACTTCCCGTCAGGGTACCAGTCTGTAACTCTGTCTGCTGAAGGATGCCAGGTAATTCTCTTTGGAACACCACCTTCAACAGGAATGGTATAGATCTCAACATTACCGTCGTAGTTAGCACAATATGCTATGGATTTTCCGTCAGGTGAGAATCTTGGAAAACTCTCTTCTCCTGTTGGAGAACTTAATCTTACCGCTGTGCCCCCGTTCTTTGAAACAGTCCATATATCTCCGGCATAAACAAAAGTTATCTTTGTTGCCGAAACATCAGGCTGTCTTAACATCTTTCCATCAACTTTTCCCATCAGGCTGAAAGTAAAGCAGCCTGCAAGAATCATCAAAAAGACCTTTTTAATCATGTTATCCTTGTCTCCTTATTTTTCCCTTTGTGTTATGGCGATTAAAACAGAATTCTCCACCCGGCCCGCCATTTACCCAGAGGTCTGAATAGATATGATACACTTAGTTTATAAAAAAAGTTTCGTTAATTTTTATCAGTTATTCCGGCAACTTATTCTGAAATGGCAATATTTACAGTGAGCAGTAGTTGGATTTGGTAAAAAAAGCTCTCTGGTAAAAATATCCTCAATTACTTTTTCAAGAGTCTGCTCAAAGAGCTCAATAACCTTCTCTTTATGCACATCATCCTCTTTTCCCCTGTTTTTATAGACCTGCATGAAGTATTTACCCGGCTCAAGAATAAATGCATAAGCTCCATCAACTTTATCTGAATCCAGGTTGTATTTATGTCTGCAGAATTTTGAGTACATTAGAATCTGGAAGTTCCGAAAAATCTTCTCACATTGTCTTAAAGCCCCAAGACTTATATCAGAATTCCCTGCAGAAATCTCTGATGGATCAAAGCTATCTATCGCTGCTGCACTATTCTGCGCAACAAAGGAGGCTCCGGTTTTATAGTCAAGAATACGGTAGATATCTCCTTCTTTCTCCAGTCTGTCCACCCGACCTTTGAAGTGGATATCCCGGTTACCGGTTCTCTCTTTAAAATCAAATGGAACTTCATGCCCCTTAATATAAATTCCCTCATTTTTGACTCTTCTCATATCCAGTATCAGATACTCATACAGTTTTTTTGCAATTGTTCTGAACCTTATTCTTCCTGTTCCCTTATCAGGCTCAAAGCCGGAAACTCTTATATTCTTAATCCCCTCTTTTCTGATACCACCAGTCCACTTATCCCTTAACATCTGTTCTACAATTTCCGGTTTAATATCTCCATAGGTAAAGTTCCCGTAGATCTCTTCCATCATCTCATGAATCATTACCCCCACAATATCACTTTCCATAACATCACTTACAGTTCGCTCAGGTCTCAGATTCACAATATTTTTATAGTAAAATCTCAATGGACAGGCTATATACTCTTCCACCATTGAAGGTGAGAATTTAAGCCCCTGCAGGTGTTCATCTCTCTTCTCCACAGACCTTAGCTTTCCTGTATTTACACGAAAAGGAACGTTGATCTCAACTTTTGAGAATGGCTTTTTGTGCTTCTCTTTCTCAAAAAGTATCTTCTCTATATATCTGCTTCTTACACCATCACCTTTCTGGTTTTCAGGATAGAAGATCGTTGCTTTACCAGCAGATTTAATTATTGTAAAGAAGTTATATGCATACAACTGCTCCAGATCTGCAAAGCTTCTTATATTAAAGACTTTTCTTATATCTGAAGGCAGAAGAGGATCGTATTTAAAAGACTCCGGCAGAACCCCTTCGACAGCATCCAGTACAAAAAGCTTATCAAAACTCAGGCCTCTGAATTCCAGCATACCCATTACCTGAACCCCCATAACAGGTGTTCCGTGAAACTGAACCTTTGCTGCCTCAAGATCTCTTAAAAAGATTCCCAGAACCTCTTTTGCTGGATTTTCCTGAATAATTTCGGGATACCTGAAAGTCAGAAAGTGATCAATAACCTCAAGAGCTGTGTTTACATATTCGTTAAGAAGCAGGTAGCCTCCGGCATTTTTCTTAAGGCCTTCCACTACATTTCTCACAGCTCCCAGAATCTGCTCTGAAGATCCAGTTTCTGTTACAAAAAACTTTCTGTGAAGCTCTCTTATTGTAGCCACAACACCTTCAACATTATCAATTTCCCTCTCTTTAAGGTGCTTCTCAGTAAAAGTAATAATCTCTTCAGGGTCTATGCCTGAAATATCGTTATCAACAATAAGTTTTGACAGAGTCCATACAGCTGTTCTGCAACTATCCTGATCTTCAGCAGAAAGTTTAACATAGGGATGCCTCATAAGATTCAGATAATCTGATGCTGATATCAGTTTACGGGACTCCATTCTCAGCATTAACCTGATAAGCTGAAAAACCGGAGTTCTTCCCATAGGGTATCCCATGGATATATTGAAGGCTATACGGCTGCTCTCCTCTTCAGTAAATCTTGCAATAACCCCCTGAATGAAAGGCAGTAGCGCTCCGGGATCTGTCATAACGATTCCGACTCTTTTGCCGTCACTACAGTTCTCAAGTTCTTTTTTAAGGTAATTAAACAACACTACCATACCGGTTTCCCTGTTTGTAACAGGAACTATATCTACATTATCGTAGCTATCCTCAACTACTGTTTCATTATATGCAGGAATCTTTACCCCGACTTTCCCAAGTGCTTTCTTCTGGTAGTAGTAGGGCCATTCACCGGATTTAAGCAGTGCAGCTTCACTCTTTACAACTACAGACAGGTCCAGTTTATCAGGAATATACGCAAAAAGTTTCTCTTCACATCTGTTAAAAGCATTTACCCCAGCCAGAATCAATCTTTTATGTGTTCTCAGTTCTAATTTACCCTCTTCTGCAAGCTCTGCAACTCTGCGGTAACTTATGCCTCTGGTAAACAGCCGGTTTTCCGTCATTATATTTACATACTCTTTTACAAGCTCCGGCAGAAGTGCGATAAAATCTTTATACTCCAGATGGTAGTCACCAAGCTCAACAAAACGCTCATAGATCTCACTTGAAACATTGAGGTCCGCACCTTCAACAAGAAGCTCTTCTACAACTCTTACCAGCTCTTTTCCCCAGGGATGAAATGATGCAAAATCAGCACCTTCCCTGTAACCGGTATAGGAGTTCTTAAAATTCTTCTTCTTAATGGCACGATATATCATTATTGAAGCTTCAGGCCCTTCTGCAGCTCTGAAACCCGGGAAATTATGAATAAACAGATCCGAAACAAACTGATCATTTGTTAACATTGAAGGAGGTAAAAACACTCCTTCAATACTATCTGTAAACCTGTCTTCAAGAAAGACTCCGATTCTTCTGGATGGAAATACCACAAGGGTATCTGAATAGTCTTTGCCACCACCTGAGGTAACAGTGTCATAAAGTATATCTATTAAATTTTCTGCAGGCTCTACTATTGTCAGCATATGATTTCCTTAACTATCTCCTTATCAGGATAGAGCAGAAAGAGAGATAACTTCCTGTTACTCCACATTTCAAGAGCAAGTTTGCCATAAGCTCTTATCTGTTCCGCATACTCCTCTTTTTCAGCAGCTCCTGTTTTATAATCCAGTATTACAACCTCTTTATCATTAACCATAATTCTGTCAATTCTCTTCTTTTCAGGTTTTTCTGATGTACTGTTAATAGCAGCAATATCCAGTTCATTGTATACCCGCCAGTTACCTGTAAAAAATGGAGCAACACTACTTCCGGTAAAAAACCTGATAAAACTCTTATTCTCTTTTTCCCTCAGTCTATAATCTTTGAATCTCTTCTCCAGAGCTGCTTTCAGAGAGTCCACAGTATCATAAACAGTAATACCGGACATCATCTCATGGATCATCTCCCCTCTTAATGCACTCTCTCTGTTTTCAACACCACTATATTTTGAAGCTGCATAAACAAGCATCTTCTTCTGCCATCCTGCAGTACCTACATGCCGTGGAGGTATTTTCATAAGATCGCTAACTCCGGGAACCTCAAGAAGATTTTTCCCCGGCACCTCTCCCCAGGATACAGATTCAACATCTTCAGAAATCTTTTCACCAATAAGGGGGTGGTTATACACTACATTTGCAAAACCTCTGAACACCGTTCCTTCAGCATCATCCTTTCTGCTCTTTTTTGAAGGTTTCATAAGAGGAACAAGAAGCATGTCAACAGCTCTGGTAAAACCTACATAGAGAAGATTCATCTCATCTATATACTTTTTAAGGTTCTCTTCCCTGTAGATCTTATCAAGGTCACTATTCAGATCAGCATATTTCCTGCTGATATAGTATAACTGTCCATCTCTCATAAAAATATTATCCGGCATATCCTTCTCGTCAGCCAGAGGCATTATAACCACAGGGAACTCAAGACCTTTTGACTTATGGAGAGTCATTATTCTTACAGATTCACTATCTCCCGTTACATCTACCGAAGTTGAAGGGCCGGAACTGTCTGAACTGTCCCACTCTCCAAGAAAAGATGATACAGAAGAGACTCCTTCTGCCTCAAGATTGTGGAGATATTCACCAAAAGTCAGAATAAAAGGTGTCTCATCCTCATGGTTCTCATATATTGAAAAAATTCTTGTAATATCATTAAAAAGGTCGTAAACAGGAATAAGTCCGGTTGAATTAAGAAATGGATCTATAAACCTCTCTCTTATATCCGGGAACTTCTCTGTAAAAAGGGCAAAAATAGTTTTCCCTCTTTCCCTTCTGTTTATAGTAAGGAGAAACTCCCTCAATTGAGCTCTTTCATCAGGGGTAAGCACTTTTTCCAGTACTACTCCGTTTAAAAACTCATTAAAAATCAGATTTGAAGATGGTAACTCCAGAAATCTCAGAAAAGCAATAATCTCATTTACCACCTGTGAAGATGACAGAAACAGTGATTCATCAGAAATCGCCTTTATACCTTTAGTAGAGAGGTACTGAATAACCTCTCTCCCTCTGGCCTTCTTTCTTGTGAGCACAGCAATATCGCTGCAGGAGTATCCTTTTGACAGAGCAAGATCCACCATTCTGTAAACCTCTTCACAGAGTATCTCCCTGCTGTCACGACTCTCATCAGCTTCGGCAAAAGAGATCTTTACATATCCACCATCATTACTTCCACCTTTTGCAGGAACATTCTGAAAAACAGTACTGAAATTATTCTCAACTTCACCTTCAAAACCTCTGGTCCAGAAAGAGTTGTTAAACTCAACTATTTCACGACGGCTTCTCCAGTTAAACTCAAGTACCTGACTTGAAAAACTGTTACTATCAACTGAATCCATAAACTCATGGTTAAGAACCTCTCCTGTCATCAGCTCTGCACTTCCGCCACGCCACCTGTATATAGCCTGTTTCCTGTCACCAACTATAAAAAGAGAACTCTTCTCTTCACTTGTCAGCACCTCTTCGATTACAGGACTCAAAGCTCTGAACTGCAAGCGACTTGTATCCTGAAACTCATCAAAAAGAAAATTCTGATACCTTTCTGAAAGTTTGAGAAAAATGTATGGGAAACAGCCTTCACGGCTCCAGGTTTCAATTCTGTCTTTAAGGGTTTTACTGAACTCTTCAACATAGATATTCTTTCTTCTGCTGCTCCAGAACTCTCTGAAACCGTCAAAAAGAACCGAATACCCTGCAACTCTCTCTCTGCTCAGAACCATAATAAGCTCTTCCACATCAGATCTTATTTCTGAGTATAGTTCATTAAAATAGTTCTGTTCTTCTGTAAACTCACCGGCAGCCAGAGCTTTTTTGCTCATCAGCTCGCTACCACTGATCTTCTTAAAGAAGCTCTTTTCTGCTATATAATCAGCTTTGTCGCTATCTCTGAAAGCATTAAAATCTGCAAACTCATCAATAAGCCCTGCTCTTACCTTATTACCATCAAGAAATTTCTTTTTACTCTCTCTGTCAGCTTTAATAATCTGACTCATCTTTAAGAGTGCTTCACCGATACTCTGGAGTTTACTCTGTCTTATTCCTTTAAGGTTTTCAGAAACCAGAGCTCCAAAAATCTGCTCCTCTTCACTCTTCATATACTGATGGAAAAACTCTGTAAGCTTAGCTCTGATCTTCTCATCAGGTCGCCAGTTGTTAAGCTGTCCCATATCACGCAGCATATCAAGAACAACTTCAATATCTTCCCAGCGTCTGTCTGCACAGTAGTCAATGTACTCTGAACTTAACCGCCCAAGCTCTCTTTTAGCATCTACAGAGACTTCAAAACCCGGAGGAAGATTAAGATCAGGTGATACAACTTTTATTATACTTGCCATCAGAGAATCTATGGTTTTAACATTAAAATCCCCGAGATGAGAAACAATAGCATCGAGAATCTTTGATGAGTAGTCTCTGATTTTGACTCTGTCAAAACCAGTTTCCTCAGAAACAGCATCAAACATTGGAGACTCTTCAGCATCATCCATAAGAGCAAAGCTTTTAAGCTGCTCAATAATACGCTCTTTCATCTCATTAGCAGCTTTATTAGTAAATGTAATAGCCAGAATAGTTGCTATTTCGCTGTTAAGCTCTCCACTTCCCCTCTGCATGAATCTGTGAGTTACACGCAGAAGATGTATAAGAAACTCAAGAGTAAGTCTGTATGTTTTACCTGAACCTGCTGATGCTTCTATAATCAGAACACTCATCAGAGTTTTCTTGTCCTTATCTTCTTACCGCCTTTCCAGATCTCTTCATAAACAGGATTTCCCTGTGCATCGTATTTCACATATCTGCCTTTATACTTTTTACCTGCTCTGTACTCAATTCTGAAATCCACATCTCCATTCTCATACCATTCAGTCCAGAGTCCATCAACGACTCCATCCTTATAATTAACCTTCAGAGATGGTTTCCCATTATCGTACCACTCAGTCCAGAGTCCGTTTTCTCTGTTATTAAGGTAATCCACTTCAAGTTTCTTTACGCCGGAGGGGTAAAACTGTACCTCTTTGCCATGTTTTATACCGCCATTATAATTTACTTTTCTTATAAGCTTTCCCTTTTCATCATAAAACTTCCATTCACCACTCTCTTTATCGTGGACATAGAAACCTTCTGATTTAACAGCCCCTCCATCGTACCAGTTCTTAGCGCTACCATTAAGGCGATCTTCTTTATAACTCAGTGTACTCTTAATTTTTCCACTCTTATACCACTTCTCCCATTCACCCTCTTTAAGGCCATTTATATAGAAGTACCTGGCACTCTTATTACCATTTTCATACCAGCGGAAAGCCTCTCCTTCTCTCAATCCCTCTTTGCTGAAGTAGTCTGTTGCTTTAAGTTTTCCACTTTCAAACCACTCTTTATGACTCTCACCTTCTGTAGTATAAACAGTTTCATGTTTCTTATTTCCACTCTCAAACCATTGAGTATGAATCCTCTTCTTACTTTCAAAATGGATTCTGCTCTTTATTTTCCCATTATCGTAATACTCTACTTTATCCTTTCTTCCACACCCCACAAGTATCAGAAGTGCAGCAAATAACATTAAGATCTTCATATTTCTACTCCCGCAGAGATTATATAGCAAAGATTCGTGAATCTCAATTCCTCTCACCTTAGTTAAAGTCCTGCAGAAAGATCGGTTTCCATCTTATATGTTAATTGAGGTTTTAATAGTTTTTTACACAGATAATTTGTAAAATTAATTATCTGATATATCAACTATTGAAATTTATTTCATACTGACTATAATATGAACAATCAATTCAGTTTATGAATGAAAGTGAGCATTTAAAATGAGTGATTCAGCGAACACAGCAAAACTTCAGGAAAAGATAGAAATACTCGAAAAAGAACTGGCAGAAGAGAGAAAGAGAGTTGCTGAATATAAGAAGAAATTCAGAACCCTCTTTGAAACAATTCCCGACGCAATGTTCCTTGCAGATCTTGAAACCGGCGCAATAATAGATATCAACTCAGCTGCTGAAAAACTTCTGCAGAAAACAAGAGATGAGCTTAAAGGCCAGCACTACCTTAAGATGCATCCTCTGAAAAATGATCAGGATATTTCAAATACCTTTACAGAGTATGTCCAGCACATGCTTAACAGAGATGATCTCAATCTTATGGAAAATCTTGTTATTAAGCCGGATGGTAACGAAACTTACGTTGAGATATCTGCCCAGCTTATAAACTACAACAACAGAATCGTAATTATCGGAATTATCTACAATATTACCAAGCGAAAGAAACTTGAAGATGAATTAAAAGAGAGTAGCCTTTTACTTGAAGAGATCTTCAATGGAATCCTTAAAGACCTGAAAAACTAAGATCTTCCCCGGCTCTGTTCTGACTAACACTAACAAACACGGACAGTCACAGATTATTATAATTCTCCTGTTTGTGATTGATAAAGTAGTAGTCCTTAAGATCTATGCAGAAGTTTCTCCGAAAGTCGAATATTCACTTATTGAATATAGCAAATCCCTTGAACCTGTAATGTTTGCAATGAGGGACTGGGGAGTAGAATATATGGGAGTAAAATGTAAATAAGCTGAATCTTTTACAACAATCTTAATACAAGTTTCTTGAAATTCCCGATTCTGAATATATTAATAGTCTTATAGAAAAGTACCGGGAGGTAGAGTACTCATGGTTAACGAAGAAAGAGCAGCTCTTGTTAAATCTCTTCAGAAACATCAGAAAGATTGTGGCTATATATCAGAATCAGTACAAAAAGAACTTGCAGAAGAGTTCAGACTCACTCAGGCAGATGTAAAAGGAGTGATTTCATTCTACGCCTTTTTATCAGAAGAGCCTGGAGGCAAAAATATAATCAGAACCTGTGGAACAATATGTTGCACAATGGCAGGAGGAGAAGATCTCTACAGCTTCCTCAAAAAGAGATTAAAAATCAGGGAAGACGGTATCTCTGAATGTAGAAAATTCACTCTTGAGAAAGCAAACTGCATGGGCCTCTGTGATCAGGCCCCCGCAATGATTATAAATGATCAGCCTGTAGGACACCTTACTGAAGATCTCCTTGAAAAGATGATCAGAAAACTAGAAGAGGAGAATCACAATGATTAATCAGCGAAGAGTATTACTGGGAGACTACTCCCCTTTTAAACCGGTACAGACAGCATTGAAAAATAATCCTTCAGATATAATTAAAGAGGTTTCTGACTCAAATCTCAGAGGTCGTGGTGGAGCAAGTTTCCCTACAGGCAGAAAGTGGAGCTTCTGTGCAGCACCGGAATCTGATATCAAATATGTTGTGTGTAATGCTGATGAAGGTGAACCCGGAACATTTAAAGATAAAGAACTGCTTATTAAAAATCCCGAATCTCTTTTTGACGGAATGATTATTGCAGGATACGGAATCGGTGCAACAAAAGGCTATATCTACATAAGAGCAGAATATCCTGCTATAAGCCGGGACCTTAAAGATCGCCTGAAACACTATCATAAAAAAGGATGGCTTGGAGAGAATATTGAGGATTCAGATTTCTCCTTCGATATAGAAGTTGTAGATGGAATGGGGGCTTACGTCTGCGGTGAAGAGACATCTCTTCTCAACTCTATTGAGGGGAAAAGAGGTGAAGTAAGAGTAAAGCCTCCATTTCCACCATCAAAAGGGCTTTTTGACAAGCCCACACTTATTAATAATGTGGAAACCTTATGTAACATTCCTTTTATAATTGAGAATGGAGCAGACTGGTATAAATCCATAGGCACAGAAACCTCTGCCGGCACAAAAGTTTTCTCTGTTAGTGGTGATGTAGAAAAAAAAGGAATTTATGAACTTGAACTGGGCTTTAATATGGGAGAATTCATCAGGTCTCTTGGAGCTGACAATCTTAAAGCTGTACAGATCTCAGGTGCAGCAGGAACATGTTATGGAGCAGATGATCTCGATTTTCCGGTAACTTTCGAAAATATCGTAGGATGCGGTTCAATAATGGTATTTAACAATAAAAGAAACATTGTTGATATATGCTACAACTTCATGGAATTCTTTGAAGATGAATCCTGCGGTGTATGCACCCCCTGCAGGCAGGGCACCCATCAGCTTGTACAACTAATTGAGAAGATCCGGGAAGGAAAAGGAGACAAAAGTACAATAGAGAAACTTGAACAGATAGCAGAAACCATGGTTCTGACATCAAGATGTGGTTTTGGACAAACAGCCCCATCCCCTCTTACATCCATGCTTAAACTATTCCCCGATGAGTTCTTAAACTACAACAGGGAGGTTGTAAAATGAAGAAAGTGAAACTCACCATAGATAACAGACCTGTTGAAGTGCCTGCAGATTATACAGTTCTGAAAGCTGCGGAAAAACTTGGAATAGGTATTCCAACCCTGTGTTTCAATAAGAAGCTTTCAAAAGTTGCCTCCTGTCGCCTGTGTATAGTAGAAATAGAAGGATTCAGAAACCTACCGGCCTCATGTTCTACTCCGGTATCTGAAGGAATGATTGTTAAAACTGATACAGAAAAGTGCAGAGCACAGAGAAAAGCTGTTCTGGAACTAACACTGGCTGAGTACTCTGAGAAAGATTTCAGTAGCTACGACTATAACAGATTCAAAGGCTACCTTAGAGTTTACGGAGTAAATTCAAGAGATCTCAGTGATGCAAAATTCAGAAAAGAACCGGAAACACTTAAAGACAGGCGGAATCTCTTTTTTGAGAGGGATATGGGAAGATGTATAAATTGCGGACAGTGTGTCAGAGTCTGTGAAGAGATACAGCAGGATAACGCCTATACCTTCTACAATCGTGGCCATAAACTTACTATTGAGAAGTGTTACGATGAAACAAGTTATCGTGGCCTTCAGGAGAACTCCTGTGTATCCTGTGGCAACTGCATAGATGTATGCCCTACAGAAGCTCTCTACCCATACACAAGGTCTGAGCGTAAAAAAGCTGGAGATGTAAAAAAAACGCGAACAACCTGTTGTTACTGTGGTTGCGGATGTCAGATGTTCCTTATTACCGATCCTGTAACCAACAGAGTTATCGAAGTTGAACCTGCAGAAGCAGATGGAATAAATGACGGCTGGCTCTGTGTAAAAGGAAGATTCGGCATGGACTTCATCAACTCAGCAGAGAGATTAAACACACCGCTCATAAGAAAAAACGGGAAACTTGAACCTGCATCATGGGAAGAGGCTTACAATAAGATATATGAAAAATTTACAGGCATAATAGAGAAGCATGGGAGCCGTTCAATATATGCCCTCTCTTCAGCAAAATCCACAAATGAAGAGAACTACCTCTTCCAGAAACTGGTTAGAGGTGTATGGAAAACAAATAATATTGATCACTGCGCCAGACTATGCCACAGCCCTTCTTATATTGGACTTCTTACAACTCTTGGAACCGGTGCAACATCAAACTCCATGAAAGAGATTGAATCTGCAGACTGCATACTGATTATCGGGTCAAATACTCCGGCAACACAACCTATAACCGCTCTTAAAATCAAGAAAGCACTTACAAATGGAGCAAAGATGGTGGTTGCTGACCCCAGAAAAATATCCCTGTTTCCAAAAGCCGATATAACACTCCAGCTTAAACCTGGTACAGATACTGCTCTTCTTAACGGTTTAATGCATGTAATAATTAAAGAGAACCTTCATAACAGGGAGTTTATAGAGAAGAATACAGATAATTTCGAAGAACTAAAAGAACTTGTAGCTACCTACACACCTCAGAAAGTCGAAGAAATCACCACAGTACCTGCAGAGTCTATTATTGAAACCGCCAGGCTTTATGCTACATCAAAATGCTCCACCATACTATACTCTATGGGTATAACCCAGCACCATATTGGTACAGAAACAGTTTTTGCTGTAGCAGCTCTGGCAATGCTGTGCGGTCAGATTGGCAGAAAGAGTACCGGTGTCAATCCACTGAGAGGGCAGAATAATGTTCAGGGAGCATGTGATATGGGGGCTCTCCCAGGTGTTTATCCGGGATACCAGAAGGTTACTGTTCCATCTGTAAGAGAGAATTTTGAAAAGTTGTGGGGAGTAGAAGACCTCGACCCTGAACACGGTATCTTCTCTTCTGAAATGTTTCATAAGATTCTGGAAGATAAGATACACGGAGTCTTTATAATGGGGGAAAACCCTATGGTTTCCGAAGTAGATATCTCCCATGTAGAGAAAGCTCTTGAGAAACTTGATTTCCTGGTTGTTCAGGATATCTTTCTTACAGAAACTGCTCAGTATGCAGATGTTGTTCTCCCAGCAACCAGTTTTGCCGAAAAGGATGGAACATTCACAAATACTGAAAGAAGAGTTCAGCGTGTAAGAAGAGCAATTAATCCACTTCCAGGTACTAAACCAGACTGGAAAATAACAATGGAACTTATGAACAGATTCGGATATAAGTGCCACTACAACTCCCCTTCTGAGATTATGAATGAGATCAATACTGTTACCGATAAATACGGAGGTATTAACTATAAGAGAATAGGACGTCGCGGAATTCAGTGGCCCTGCCCTGACACCAGACATAAAGGAACACCATACCTTTATAAAGACGGTTTTATAAGAGTTAACGAAAAGGGAGAGAAACGGGGACTGTTCAAACCCAATCATTATAAACCACCTGCAGAAGAGACAGATCAGGAATACCCTCTCCTGCTCACCACAGGAAGACTGTTGCAACACTACCATACAGGTACAATGACCAGAAAAGTGAAAGGATTAAATAGAACTCACCCTGAAGCCTTCATAGAGATCAATCCCGCAACAGCAGTACCTTTTAAACTGGAAGATGGTGAATTGGTAAAAGTTATTACCCGAAGAGGATCTATAGAAGTAAGAACAAAGATAACTGCCGGAATAAAAAGAAATATAGTATTCATACCTTTCCATTTTGCTGAATCTGCTGTGAACTATATAACTAATCCAGTACTTGACGGGTATGTAAAGATGCCAGAATTCAAAGCATGTGCCTGCAAAATAGAGAGAATTAAAAGAGAATAAAAAAGTCACGTAGAAATTCCTGATAACGTCTCCTGAATATAGAAGTAAATTTAAATCAGGAGAATAATAATGGGAAAAAGAACTTACAGCCATTTTGATAACGAAAACAGGGAAAAACTAACCAGAAAAGTTGTAAACGATGCTGCAAATGCAATAGCCAAAGCAGATAAGGCTCTTATTGACGGAACTCAGACAGCAGAGGATCAGTACACAAGATGGTTCGGACCTTTAGGTCTCGGCAATCCTCTTAGAGATCTGCAGCAGAGAATTCATAAAATGAACTATGCCATGAATCATGGAAATATAGATGTAACTTATAATCAGCACTGTGCCGGTCCTAATCCCCCATATGCTTCAGCCAGCCATCCTGCAGGGGGAGAGCAGACTTATCATGAAATAGCCGCAGTAAACAACTGGGATGTTGACCTTTGCCCACCATTCTTTTCAAAACTTACTGAAAGAGGAAAAAATTCAATGATGGTAACCATAATTCACGAATTTTCACATGCTGTTCTCAGCACAACTGATGCCATACACCCAATTACCCACATTACCTGTGACAACCACGATAACGCACTGACACTTGTACCAGCATATCAGATACTTGCTTTAAACAATGCAGAAAATATAGCTCAGTTTATATGTGCCTTCGCAGGCATATAGAAAACAGAATAAAAAGAAGCCCTTAAAGACGGCTTCTTTTTCAGATCTTCAGCACAACCTTCAGAGACTCTCTCTCAGAAGATTTATCAAAAGCCTCAACAGCATCTTTGAGATCATATTCAGCTGTAATGAAGCGACTTAAATCAGGAGAAAACTCTTTCAGAAAATCTATAGCTCTGCTGAACAGACCACATCTGGAACCTACAATATTGACCTCATTGACAACTGCCAGAGAAGGATTAAACTCAAAACTTCCACTGTATGTACTCTTAAGAACAACAGTACCTCTTGGCTTAACATTCAGAAGAGCCTTCTCAAATACAGAAGAGTTACCAGTAGCCTCAATTACTACATCATAGCTAAAAGGAGAATCCTTAAACTCATCAGCTTTAACCTTCTTAACCCTGTTACTCAAAAGCCCCATCTTTGAATCGTGACGCCCCACAATAGTAATATCATCACTAATATGACCCAGAACCTCAGCAATAAGAACTCCCAGCTTACCATCACCAAAAAGAAGTACCGAAGTCTCAGCCTTAACCTCAATCTGCTCAGTAATCTCAAGAGCAGCAGCCAAAGGCTCAATCAGCACAGCCTCCCTGTCTCCCAGACTATCAGGCAGCACCACCACATTACTCTCCGGCGCCACAAGATACTCAGCCATAGCACCATCCTGATTAATAATTCCCATAACAGTCCTGTCAGAGCAATGCCTCTTAATACCCTTTATGCAAAAATGGCACTTACCACAAGCATAATTAATCTCCGCAGTAACCCTCTTACCAATAAGATCATCAGAATCCGCAGCCTCAATAACCCCGGAAAACTCATGACCAGGAATACCATCAAAACCTGGCACATAACCCGCAAGAATCTCATGGTCAGTATTACAGATACCAGCATTCAGAACCCTGATCAGAACCTCACCAGCCTTCCTAACAGGAACATCACGCTCCACAACTCTTAACTCACCATCAAATACTACAGCCTTCATCATCCCTCCCCCGGATATTTTATCATGCAATGGGGACGGTACCTAAAAATATATAAAATTATGCTTAAACAAGATGGTTTTGCCGTTCAAATAGCCCCTGTCAACCAATTTACAATACAGTAAACTCCTATTAACAAAGGCTCTTTATGAAAATAAGAACTTTTTAGCAGGAAAAAATTTTATATATTTTTAGGTACCGTCCCCCTATGAAATTTTTTAAAGGATATGTTTTCCTCTTTTGATTACGTATTTGATGTCTCTGGTATTTGAGATCTTCTTCAGAGGGTCTTTGTTGAGTACTACTATATTGGCAAGTTTGCCTTTGCTTATTGATCCGGTATTTTTTTCATCACCTACGACTTCGGCATTTACTATTGTAGCTGATCTTAATACGTCTATATTTGACATCCCCGCTTCAGATAGTAGTTCAAGTTCTTTGTGGATATTTATTGGGTTTCTGTAGTTTTCCGGTGAGATCATATGATCTGAGCCTGCACAGATTTTTACTCCATATTTATATGCCTCCTTTACCGTTTTCATAGCATATTTGTATCTGGCTTCAGCTATTTTTCCTGCTCCGCCTTTTCGTTTAAGACCTACATGATATACAAATAGTGTTGCATCCATTATGCAATTTTTTTTCTTCATTAAATCAAATATCTTCTTTACTTTTGGAGTCGATATAGTCCATGGCAATGTCATCAGTTTCTTTCTGTATGCCATGGCTTCTTTTCTGGATTTAAAAGAGTATCTGTCTCTCATTTTATCTATCAGTTCATACTGAAGCCAGTCTCCCGCATGGGATATTGTTTCAACACCACCTTCAATTACTTCATGAGGTCTTGAAGGAGGAATCGCAGCATGTCCCCAGATTTTCAAACCCTGCTTCTTTGCTTCATCAGATATCTTTTTAATGAGCTCTCCTTTAACTTCAGTGTAGATCTTTATTGCGGTTGCTCCCATTCCTTTTGCCTCAGCTACAATCTGTCTGCAATCGGTACTATCCTCAAGCTCTCTCTGCCATGATACTTTACCTGCCTTTGCTCCTGCAGCAACAGACTGTGGTCTTGGATCTTTTACAAAAAACTCAGGCCCCGCAATAATTGTCGAAAAGTAGATATCTGAACCACTATTCTCGCCAACCATCATGTTTTTCTTAAGAAGAGTCAGCATTCTGCCATCTCCTCCCATATCCCTTACTCCGGTTACTCCATACTTCAATGCTGTTCCAAGATGATCTACTGCTTCTTTATAAGTTCCATGGGTAATATGGACATGCCCGTCAATGAGCCCAGGAATTACAAACTTCCCCGTAAGATCGTAAGTAATAACACCTTTGGGTTCAGAAATACTACCATCATAAGAGATAGTTTCAATTCTCTCATTTTTAATAAGAATATCCCCTACCATGGTTTTTCCTGACATTACATCTACAATTGAACCTCTTTTAAGCAGGATGTAGTCTGCCTTTTTTTCCGGTATTTTCCGGCCACCTGCTAAACTGTAAAAACTAAAAGCGATAACAAGCAGAATAAATGATAAATTCCTCATTCAATACCTCCTAATCTTTGAAAATATCTATTAATGCTCTCTTGAAGTTCCCTCCAAGAATCATTCTGATATGCTCAGTGCTATATCCTTTTTTTATCAATCCATCAGCAATATCATAAGTTCTGAATGGATGATTCAATTTGTCTATAGTAATCAGATAGTCACTGTTTGTATGACATTTGTATTTTGCCGGCGCATTATTGAGGCGACTTTTTCTATACCCCAGAGGGCCTGAATCTTCGGTATACAGGCCCTGATCACTACCAATTCCTACATACTTTACTCCCACAAGCTGAGCTATATGGTCAATATGGCTAAAGAAATCATCAATAGTTACTGGTTCCTTTTCTCTGACCATGAACCTTAGAATTGGAATTCCGATTACACCTCCCGTCTTTGCTACCGCCTTGATTGCTTCATCAGTTTTTGCTCTTGGTACACCTTTTGCAACACTTCTGCAACTACCATGGGTAATAAGTACAGGTCTGGAACTGGCTTCAACTGCCTGAAGAGTAGTCTTGTCACCGCAATGGGAAACATCCACTCCCATTCCGACTCTATTCATTCTTTCAATAATAGACCGACCGTACTGTGTAAGCCCTGAATCTGTATCAACAAAAGCCCCACACCCCAACCTGTTTTTACCGTTATATGTAATTTGTGAAACTCTCTGTCCAAGTGAATAGAAAAGCTCCACATCATCTTCTGACCTGAAATGTGAAGATTCCTGATTAGTTATCAGCATCCCGATTTTACCTGATTTATTTAGATTATCAAGTTTCTCAGCAGTATCAATTCTTTCAAAATAATCGGGGTTTGACGCAACAATACCATTCTGATACGCCATAAACCTGAGCATCCCCTCAAAATCCGGCACCATACTTCCCCAACCAAAGATATCTATTCCTGCGCTCTTAACAAACTCGTAGTCAGATTTTGTAAATGATGCGGGTTTTGTTCGCCACAGCTCTTCAAGAACGACTCCATTTCTCTTGTGAAAAGAGTCGCCAAAAGTGCTCAACATATCAATACAGAGGCTATTGGCAACTATCTCCTGAACTTTCTTTGAGTATCCACTTACTTTCCCGTTAAAAACAGAAGTATATTTCTTTTTAAAACCTGAGACTCCCGAAAGCTTCATAACAGCAGCTCCTCCAGTAACAAGGGCTATCTTTGCAAATTCTCTTCTACTTTTTTTCATTTCACCACCAAGTTGTATACTACAACTATAATTTCAAATTTTTTTACTTTAAATTACATATTATTTTTCTGATTACCTTAAAAAAAACACTCATCTCTTCTTCAGTAAGATCAGCTTCTGATGACCTTGTTATCTCTTCAGAAGATTTTATAGCAATGTCTTTAATTGCTGCCCCTTTTCCGGTTAGAAAGATAAGCTTATTTCTCTTATCTGATTCACCTGCCAATCTTTCAATAAGGCCTTTTCTTTCAAGATCAGTTAACTGTCTGGTTATAGTACTTTTCTCTTTATTTGAGATTCCTGCCAGCTCCTGCTGACTTATTCCGTCTTTCTCCCATAAATAAAACAGCATCCTCCACTGTTCAACAGTAATATCAATTCCATTTTCAGAGAGAGCGGACTGGAGTTTTGCCGCAAGCAGCCTTGAAGCAATACTAATGAGCTGGGATGAAGATTTACTTTCCATTTATTCACCTCACTAGTTGTATACTACAACTTTATTTTATTTACAAGAGGGACGGTACCTAAAAATATATATTTTTTTATTCTGCCAACCTCTTTCTGGTATTACTACATATCTGTGCCAGTGAACTGAATTTCAGGTTAGTAAACAGTGGTATATCTGATATCTGTGAGTAGCTGAGGCCAGCATTATCCCTGAGTTCAACAAGCAGTTCACCCCTCATCTTCTTTCCATCATGAGTAGACGTATCAATCTTGTTTATAAGAATTCCGTTTCTAAGTTCAAAGTTATCTATCGCTTCTTCAGTTTCTATAAACTTTCTGGAATCTTGTTCTTTGAAAACAGATTTTGCATAATTCTCTAAAGCATTGCATCTATTATCTTCACTTATCTCAGTAATTCCTTTTCTGGATAAACCGGACATGCTTCTTACAAATTGTATGAATTGCTCTCTACCACTGAAGAGTTCTTCTATATATCCTTCTGCTGTAACTCTGCTTTTCCCTGCTTTAAAGTACTCTGCTGCAGATGACCATCTATATTGATCAAAACCAGAACATAACCCCTTTCTGACTGGGTTATTCAGAGTATATGCATTTACCACAAGCAGATAACCATCGCTATCAACAGGAATTGACTTATACCTATCCTGGAAAACAGCACCACACCCCCCCTTGATTCTCCTATATAAATTTCCATATCTTCCATTAAGCACACGAAACATATCAATCATTTTGTCAGAACTGTTTTCAATAATAATGTGATAGTGGTTATCCATTATGCAGTAGCTGTATACATTCAGTCTGTACCTGTCTACATATTCATACAGAAGTTTTCTGAATAGATCCTTTAAGTTATCAGAGCAAAATATGTCTGCTCCATTATGCCCCCTGTTCATAGCATGATAAACACACCCCTTATAAGCATTTCTTGGTTTTCTCATACAACAAATTTAACATTTATTTATATTATTCTCAAGAATTTTATATATTTTTAGGTACCGTCCCCTCCTCAAGGATGAGTACCCCTGTATCAGGAGTACTCACGTTTAATTTTTCTATTTCATATGTTTGTTCAGGAATTTTGTAACAGCTCTGTAGAAATCAAAACGATTCTCTTCGTTTCTAAACCCATGTCCTTCATTATCTTTAACCATGTATTCTACAGAAATGCCCCTCTTTCTTAATGCATTCACAATCTGATCTGATTCAGATTTTACAACTCTTGGATCGTTTGCTCCCTGAGCGACAAATAGTGGTGCTTTTATTTTGTCTACGTGAAAGATCGGAGATCCTGCCCTGAGTAGTTCTTTATCTTTCTCAGGATGACCAACCATTTCATATAACATTTCAAGGTAAGGTTTCCAGTATGGTGGTATTGACTTCATGAATGTGAATAGGTTTGATACGCCTACGTAATCGATTGCACATTTGTAAAGATCCGGCGTGAAAGTGACTCCTGCTAATGTTGCATATCCTCCATAGGATGCTCCATAGATTGCTACTCTTTTCGGATCTGCGATTCCTTTTTTTATAAGCCATCTGACACCATCTGTTATGTCGTTCTGCATCTCTTTGCCCCATTTTTTGAAGCTTGCTTCCCAGAATTTTCTGCCATAACCTGTAGATCCTCTGAAATTCATCTGCAATACTGCATATCCACGGTTTGCAAGTAACTGAATTTCCGGATTATATCCCCAGTAATCTCTTGCCCACGGGCCACCATGAGGATTTATTACAACTGGTAGGTTTTTAGCTTTAATACCTATAGGGAGGGTTAGATATCCATTGATAGTAAAACCATCACGGGATTTGTATTTAACAGGAGTCATTGGGGCCATATTTGATGCTTTAAGCCATGGGCTGATTTCTACTATCTTCTCCAGTTTTTTAGCACTTTTATCATAGAAGTAATAGGCTCCTCTGGTTTTATCACTATAAGTCCGTACAAGCATTTTACTCTCATCTTTACTTGAACTGGTAATTGCCACTTCTACTCCAGGAAGCTTCGCTTCAAGTTTTTTCTGGAGTTCTTCTCTGGCTTTATCAAAAAACTTATAGTGTCTCTTATCTGTATAGTATGATACTCCCAGTATTTTCTTCTGCTTATCTGAGTATAGCAGTGATGACACATCTACTTCAGGATGTTCAAAAATCTTTTCAAGAAATTTACCATTAGCGATATCATATTTAAATATTGCTGATTTATCCCTCTTAAGGTTTGAAGACACATAAAGATATTTGTTGTCAGGAGTGAAGAAAAGAGGATTTATACTCTCTTTAAAGGTAGTTTTGAGAATAACTTTAAACGGAGCTGTCTGTTTCTCTCTGTACAGAAGATTGGAATTGACTCCATCTGTTGTTATAGCAACTCTTACTTCACCTTTATGATCTGTCATCCAGCCAGAGATATTTCCAGGATTTTTGGCAACCATAACAAGTTTGCCACTGTTTATATTGAGCTTATAAACGTCAAAAATTCTGGAATCTCTTTTATTCATGCTAATCAGCATATGCTCTGAATCGTTTTCCAGATCATCAATAATATTTACTTTGACTTTATCAAACGGAGTTAACTCTTTTGGATTGCTTCCATCAATATTTACTCCGTAAACTTTGAAGTTTTCATCTCCCCCTTTGTCCTGTACATAGACTATTCTCTTATCGTTTGCCCAGAAATATCCAGAGATATCTCTCTTCTCACTACCAGTAATTCTTGTTACTGTAGATTCCCCAATCTTCTGGACATATACATTCATTCTCTTTTTCCAGGGTTTTAGAAATGAGAAGTAGTTACCGTCTGGTGATAGTTTAAAACCTGTTTTTTCAGAATTTTTGAAAAAATCTTCAACTGGAATCAGTGGTACTTTTTTTATACTACTCATTCCTAAAGATGCCAGAAACAGAAACAGAATAGTTCCTGCAATTGCTTTTCCTTTCATGTATCCTCCTTTGGACTTATGCGTGAATTCATATCAGAGGCATAATCCTCTTATGAACGCATATTTCTTCAAAAGAGTTTCAAACATTTACACAAACTATTCAAAAAGCCACATCTCTTCATTTTATTACTCAAATGGCAACTCCTGAGAGCTGCCACTTTATTGAAAATTCAGGAAAGCTTTATTAACAAATCTTTTCCAATTCTCTTTACCTCTTTTACTAGTTCCTCAAAATCCTCTTTCCTGCTTCTGTGATTTGTTATTGCAACTCTTATAACATAGCAGCCATCGAGGATTGTGTATGTAGGCACAGCAATTCCCTCTTCATGAAGAGTCATAAGGATCTCTTTATTAAGCCTGTTATTAAATTCCTGATCACGACTTCCAGCCAGATATCTGAAACAGGTTATATTGGAAGTTACAGGAGTTGATAATTCAAGCTCCCCACAACTACTGACCAGCTCCCCAAGATACTTTGCCTGCTTCACATTCTGCTCAGTAAGTCGTGAGAATTTATCAATTCCATGCTCTTTTATTGTCATCCAGAGTTTTAATCCCCTCATACCTCTTGATAGCTCAGGGCCTCTGTCTTTAAGAGCTCTGACACCGGATGCCAAGCCTCGCTCATGATAAGAAAGATATGAAGCTTCCATAGCAAAAGTATCCTCTACTTTTTCCCTCTCTTTTACAAGAATACAGCCGACATCGTAAGGCATGTGCATCCACTTATGGAGATCAAAAGCTACAGAGTCTGCACAATTCATCCCCTCAACAAGATATCTCATATCAGGCACAAGATTTATCAGGGCCCCAAAAGCTCCGTCTACATGAAACCACAGGTTACGCTTCCGGCATATTTCGCCAAGATCATTCAAAGGGTCAAAAGCCCCTGTATTCACAGTTCCTGCATTACCTATTACACAGAAAGGAATTTCTCCTTTTTTTATATCTTCATCTATCATCTTTTCAAGAATATCTGTATCAATTCTGAAATCCCTGCCAACAGGCACATATCTTAGAGAATCACTACCCATCCCCAGCATCTCCACTGCTTTCTGAACCGAATTGTGAGTTTCTGATGAGCAGTAAACAGTCATTCTCCCATTGATACCTGTTAATCCGGTTTTTCTGAAATCCCCGGGAAACCTGCTGTTTCTGGCAACTGTTATTCCAATAAGATTAGCCATGGAACCTCCGGTTACCAGAAGTCCTTCAGAGTCAGAAGGATAATCAACGATCTCTTTGCACCAGTTTATTGCCTGTTCTTCAACATATACAGCCCCGTGATTTCCTATAGCCAGATTGGAGTTCATTCCTGCAGTCAGTAACTCTGCCAGCATTCCGGTTACAGTACCACTACCTTCAACCCAACCCCAGAAACGTGGATGAATATTGCCTTTTACATAGGGCATAATGAATTCTCTGAACTCACCATATATCTTCTCTAAATCTGTGCCTTTTGCAGGAACTGGCTGATTTAAAAAAGTTTTTACCTCTTCAGGAACACTTTTCCATACCGGTTTCTCTCTTAAAGTCTCAAGATTACCCACCATGTCTTTAACCATCCGGCTTCCCAGAGTCTTATATTTCTCCCAGTCTTCAGAATCCAGAGTCTCCTCTATGGATAAATCACAATTTTTCATATCTCCTCCTTTTGTCACACACAAATGCAAACACAAAGCAATACATTTGATACAAAAACATTTTAAACTTGACTTTGTCACAGATTCAACCTAAAATTTGTTACTATGACAATAGACTGGACAAAAAATATCGACTGGACTAAAGAGCCTCTCTATCTGGAAATCGCCAGAGCAATGGCTGAAGCTATTGAAAGTCACTGCATAGAAGAGGGAGAAAAGCTTCCTACTCACAGAAAACTGGCTATGGATCTGGGAGTGGCTATAGGAACCGTTACAAAAGCCTATTCAGAACTGGAACAGAGAGGTCTGGTACATGGCAATGGCAGAAGAGGTACAATTGCAGGTCAATCAAAAGGCGGTAAAGTCTCTCTGTTTTCTCTAACAGATATTCCATCAACATTTGTTGATTTCAGTATCAACTACCCGCCTCTGTTCTGTAAGGATGAATTTTTATCTCTCTTTGATGAGATGAAAAAGAGGGCTGGAATTGATGAAATATTCAGCTACCAATCCCCTCAGGGGCTATACAGACACAGAGAAACAGGGGTTGAATGGTTCAAATTTCTTGGAGTGGATACTTCAGCTGACTCTATTATAATGATTGCAGGTGCCCAGCACGGACTGAACGTCGTTTTTTCAGCTATTTCTGACCCTGGAGATACGATACTTGCCGAGAATATGAGCTATCCGGGAATCAAAGCTGTTGCGGATGTCCGTAAACTTAAACTCCTGGGACTTCCAACTGATGAAAACGGATTAATTCCCGAAGCTGTGGAATCTGCATGTAAAAAACGTAAAATAAAAGCTCTCTACACAATTCCTACTCTTCAGAATCCCACAAACACCATTCTCTCTCTGGAAAGAAGAGAAAAAAATAGCTGAACTTGCAGAAAGATATAACTTTTCTATTGTTGAAGATGATATTCACAGAGGCCTTGTAGAGAACCCACCCTCAATGTTTGCCACTCTTTCACCCGGGAATACATACACCATTTCCTCTCTCTCCAAAATTGTCTCCGGCGGAATGAGAGTCGGCTACCTGAAAGTTCCTGCAAAGAGTCACACTTTGATTCTGCAGACCCTTCAGGCTCTGGTCTGGAATGTTTCTCCCATAACATTTGAGATGCTGTCCATTCTCCAGGCAAAGGGTGTTATAGAAAAAATAGTTAAACTTAAAAGAAAAGATGCTGCAAAAAGAAACCATCTGGCTGAGAGGTATTTCCGGGAATATAATCCCACAATTCATCCCCACAGTAACTTCTTCTTCATAAAACTTCCCGGTGAGTGGACCCAGATGCAGTTCTGCAATGAAGCCCATAAGAGAGGTGTTTCCCTGAGTCCTGCTGAACTCTTTGCTATTAATGAAAAAAACGCTCCTCATGCAGTAAGAATATGTCATGGAGCAACAGAAGACATAAAAGATATGGAAGAGGGTTTACGCAGAATAAGATCTCTTATTAATGAGAAACCCCCGGTGTTCTCACCTGTTGTCTGATAACAAATCTGTTTAATTAAAGACATGTGCAGCTTTAAATAGAGAAATTACAGTACTCGCAGGAGATCAGCTGTGTATACTTCTCATCGTACTCTATTGGACCTGCACATGAGGGCAGTTTGATTTCATCATAGTCTCATCTCCCGAATTGAACTTTACTGCAGTAACCATACCACAAAGCTAAAAGAGTTTGCACCATATAAATAATCAGGATTTATCATTTTTTATGTAACAGAGTGTGAACATTTATAAAGTAATACTAATATACTATTTAGACAGAGCAAAATGAGCGGAAATGAGAATATAAGTATGTCATCAACAAATAGCGACGAATTGTACAATACCCTTGCAGAAGGTTCTATGCAGGGGGTTGTTATTGCTCACCCCCACCCTCTCAAATTAAGCTATGTAAATACATCAATGAGACACCTTACAGGCTTCGAGAAAGGGGAACTCATAGAGATGAGTCAGGAGGAGATCCTTGACATCATTCACCCTGAAGACCGGGAGAGACTTTACAGCAACTTCCACAAACATGTAGCAGGAGAGAAGAAGAAGACAAGCGAAGAGTATCGCATAATCTGCAAAGATAAGAGTATAAAATGGCTTCAGACATTTTCCAGTTTTATATTCTATAAAGGCAAACCTGGTACCTTAACAACATTTATCGATGTAACTGAACAGAGAAAAATGGATGTGGAACTCAGGAGGTCAAAGGAGTTTGCAGAAAACCTTCTGGAAACAGCCAACATTATTATTGTTACCCTCGATACAAAAGCAGTTATTACCACTTTCAATAAGTATGCAGAGGAGATGACAGGTTATAAAAAAGAAGAGGTTATTGGGAAAAACTGGTTCGATATTTTTATTCCACCTTCTGACAGAGAAAAAATTCCCTGTGTATTTGCGGAAGCTCTGAAAGGTATGCCTGATGCTTCGCAATACGAAAATGCAATTCTGATTAAAGGCGGAAGTGAGAGAATAATCAGCTGGAGTAACTCAATAATAAAAGAAGACACAGATAATATAAGAGGTTTACTCTGTATAGGCAACGATGTAACTGCCAGCAGGCTGGCTGAACAGGAACGAAAAAAGCTTGAAAATAAACTTCAGAGAGCTCAGAAACTTGAAACTATAGGAACAATGGCAGGTGGAATTGCTCACGATTTCAATAATATTCTTACTCCAATTATGGGATATACTGATATGGCTCTTCACAACCTGAATGAGCAGGATCCTGTATACAAAGATCTGATACATGTTCAGACTGCAGCACAGAGAGCTCAGAATCTTATAGAGCAGATACTGCTTTTCAGTAAAATCACAAATAAAGAGAGACAACCTGTCAGCCTTCAGTCTCTTATAAAAGAGTCCCTCAAACTTCTGCGTCCTACAATCCCTTCCACTATTGCAATTAAACAGAATATTGATCAGTACTGCCCTCTTATCCATGCTGATCCTGCCCAGATCCATCAGGTTATAATAAACCTGTGTACAAATGCCTGGCAGGCTATGGCTAAAACCGGTGGGGAGCTCACTCTTGAACTCGATTGTATTTTAATAGATCCGGGAATGAATAATCTCTACCCGAATCTACAGCCCGGCAAACACGCCAAATTGTCTGTAATAGATAATGGCCCCGGAATTAATAGCCATACTATAGATCGTATATTTGAACCATTTTTCTCCACAAAACCTGTAGACAAAGGCACAGGCCTCGGGTTATCAGTGGTTCATGGGATAATAAGAAACCACAATGGAGATATTCAGGTATACAGTGAGCCGGGTAATGGTACTGTTTTTAACATCTACTTCCCTATTATAGAGAATGGTAAAGAGAAGAAAAATGAGAAACGGGAGCCTATAACCGGTGGAAATGAGAGAATCATGGTTGTGGACGATGAGGTTCAGATTGGTACAATTGTTAAGATGATGCTTACTAATTACGGCTACTCTGTTACAAACTTTTCTGACCCTCTGGAAGCGATGAAAGCCTTTGAAGACTCACCTTCAGATTTCGATCTTCTTATTTCAGATCTTACAATGCCCAACTGCACGGGACTGGATCTGGCAATAAAGATGAGTACCCTGAGAAGTGATTTCCCGGTTATTATTATGACTGGTTTTGGTAAACACCTGATTAACCAGGATCTTGAGGAAAGCAATATCTCAGAAATTATAAGTAAACCAATTATTATGGAAGAGCTGGCCTGGTCAGTTAGAAAAGCTCTGGACAAGCAGTAAGAATCACTATTTTACTGCAGCTGTAAAGAGAGAATTGAACACTATTCTGTATGTACCCTCAGTCTGGGCACGATGCAGAAAATCAGGTCCCAGAAGAACTATCCGCCCCCTCTTTTTCCTGTAATCCACAACCAAAGCTCTTCTTCTCAGTTCCTCTTCTCCTTCAAGATAACCAGACATTAGAAAATCTCTCATTCCCATTACCACAGGAGTGTGTCTCATCTCTCCGGCAGCTGGAACAGATGTAGAGAATACAGGAGCTCTGGAAAAGTATACAGCAGCCTCTTCATCCATACCCCAGGTCAACTCTGACTCTTTGATTTTAACTTTCAGATAGGAACCGGGACATGAAAATTTCCCGGATTTCTTTAATGGATTATTCACTCTCAACTTAAAGGATTCTGAAGCATACTCCCAGGATCTCCCTGAAAATACAAGAGTCTTCCCACTCTTCAGGAATCTCTTAAGTACCTCCAGTCCCTTTTTACCTATACCATTCTTATATTCCGGGGGCAGTGGAGTATAGTATCGTGAATAGGAAGATGAGGGCTTCCCTGAACTTATCGTTTTTTTACTGTCATTCACAAATACAAGAACATCAAACTCTTTAGCAAATCCTTTCTTAAGAATATCTGCAGGCCGCACAATTTTATAGTTTACTTTGAACTCATCAAAAACATATCTTGTCCACCCGGTTTTCATATTTCTTCCCCAGGCCTGAAAAAGTCCTACTCTGAAGTTTTTAAGCTTCTTAAGTTTCTCTGTATCTATTTCATCTCTGTAATCTGCGATAACAGACCGATTTCTATTTAGTTTTTCAAGAAATGTCCAGGCTTCAGCTCTCTCAACGATAAAAGCTCCTTTCTGAAGCTCCGGGACATCGTAATTCCGCCACACTGTTACTCCTTTTCCAAGCAGGTACATTGCTGCCATAAAAGAGCTGTTATGTTCAGGTTTGAAAATCAGATACCTGCCACTCTTATTTTGTAGTTTTACAGGTAACATATCGCCGAATTTTACTTCAACCATATCTGCATTAAAGGGATCATCTATTTTTACAGCTTTTACTCCCATTCCATAATGGAGAGTCCAGCCTGCACCATCATAAGGTCTTGTTGGAGAATCTCCGGCTCTTTTTCTCATATCGGGATAGTGCTGAATTCCCATAATACTCTTAACAAAAGCTCTGTATGCCTGTGCAAGAGGCACTATATATGAACCTTTCTCAAAGTAGTAGTTTCCAGTTTTTAGTGGAGATTTGAGTTTATGGATTTTAATATTTGATTTCAAAAGAGTTTTTATATAACGATCTGCTGTTACCGAATCCTTCTGATTCGCAGGAATAATATAAGCAAAAGGTTTTTCTTCCTTTCCTGCTCTGATACTATCTTCTGCCATTTTCCATGAGTTCATAAGATACTCTTCAGAATTATCCGCAGCATGCTTCAAAACTGCAAGAGTAGCATGGATATCGTAATCAATTATATCTCTCAGTTTCCACCAGCCACCTTTCCATGGACTTGGACTGAACATCCTCTTATCGTTATATCTGGACTCGCCACTCCTTACCTCTTCAGATTCAACAAATACCGGTGTGGCAATGTTTACAGAAGCTGCTTCAAAAAGTATACCTGGAATATTGTGGAACCATGCTGTATCATCCATAGCACCTATCCACCAACCCTGAAAATAGCCTCTTGCAGCTACACCTCTATAGTCCCTCTTCTCCAGGTCCAGTGATATTCTGGAACCGATCAGATTTATTGATCTCCATACAAGTGGATGCACTTCCGGAGTTGGAGGATCTGCATAAGGAGGAACAAAAAATCTGTCCCCTGAGCTTCCCATCTGATGTTCATCAACATGGATCTGGGGAAACCAGTTGTGGTACATCTCTCTGGTTATATGCCAGGTCTCCTTCAGATTAATTTTATACCAGTCCCGGTTATTATCGTGGCCACAATACCTGTGGTATAGCCAGGGCATGCTGCTTCCTTCGTACTTAGTTCCCAGATACTTTCTGTACCACTCAACAACCATTGCCTGACCATCAGGATTTGCTGATGGAACCAGAAGGAAAATAACCTTATCCAGAATCTTCTTTACCAGATCTGAATTATCTACAGCCATTTTATGAAGAATTTCCACAGCCATCTGGGAAGAGCCTATCTCAGTAGAGTGGAGATTACATGTAATCATTACAACAGCTTTTCCCTGAGCAGCGAGTTGTTCCACCTCTTCCTTCCCTGCCTCTCCCAGAGATAGTTTTCTGGTTATAGCCCTGTACTTATCCAGAGATGCAATATTCTCTTCAGAAGAGATAATTGCCATTACCATATCTCTGTTCTCTGTAGTCTTCCCCATAACCACGGTTTTAACTTTAGGAGATGTCTCACCGGTTTTTATAAAATAGTCCTTTATTTTTGAGTAGTGAGCAAGTTTTCTATCTGCACCTATTTTGAAGCCGAAAAATTTTTCCGGCGTCTCAATTGACATGATATTTGCAGAAAATAAGAAAACCAGAAGCAGAAATAGAGTAGATATATTCCTCATAATAACCTCCAGAAGTAGTGATTAATAGAAATAGAGAGCAATAGATCTATTACGGTTGCAAATAGAGAAACGTTCAGAAAAATTCAATTTTCTGTATAATACCGGAATCGGAGGCCTGATAGAGGTTAAAATAAAGGTAGGCTGTTAAAGGCCATAGCCTGAAGCTATGGCCTCTACAAAATTGCAATAAATGTCTATTTCCTTCTCTTAAAAACGTCGTACAACCGACTCATCTTATCCTCAAAATCAATAAACTTCTTATCAAGAGATTTTCTGAGTCTTTTTTTAATCTTATCTTTCAGGAATGAATAATCGATACTGTTATAGACATACTCCTTAACCTTTTTATAGGAAGGAGTGTATCTTGATGCCAGTTTTATATATTCACCAGTAAGGGTATTTCGCGAAACCCCTGCATCATCTGTGGAGATTACCATAGGTACTCCATATGCCTCATAAATAAGATAAGGATGAGCTTTTCCCTTTATTCCAAGAATAAACTCATTACTGGTGAGATTTATCTCAACTGCGCAACTCTTTTTCATCTTTTTCAATAATTCCAGGCTCCCCTTTTCATAAGGAACATCTATTCCGTGACCAATCCGGTGAGCACCTGCAATTTCAACAGCTTCTCTTATGTGGAAATTAAGATTCTCAGGTCTTACCATTCCTGTTGCAAGTTCCCCGGCATGAAGAGATCTCTTTATATTCGGATATTTCCTCTTCAGGTAACCAAACATCTTCATATGGAGAGTATAATCTTTGAGTGAAGTACGGTAGTGTTCAGGACCAAGGATATTTACACCGACTATGAGAGGGCTTTTATCTGCTGCAACATAACCAGCCAGAAGAGTTGTATAGACCTGCAGGGGGTTATTCAGAATTCTGAGACAATAGGTCTGGTATCTCATAGTGAAGCTTTCATCATCAATTCCTTTATGAACACTATTTATCCAGGCTATATAGTTATCGATACTTTCTCTGAATCTGTCACTCTTCAGATAATTTTCAGTTATCTTCTCCAGAATAGTATCCAGAGATTTCCGGGAGTCTGTATTGCGCATTTCCCTGTTTAGTGCAGCTGTTTCAGCAGTTTTGTAATAGTCATCACTCTTTACTCTCACACGGCCCAACATGGATTCAATATAGAGTACATTCTCTTTAACAGCTCTCTCTTTTATCCTCTTCAGGCCTTCTGAAGTAAAACCCTCCGGTGAACCTCCAAAATAGCTGAATGTATTGAAAAAATGGGTATCAGGTGGCACCTGATCTTCAACATGATTATAGAAGTCCTTTGTAGACCATCTGGAAAGAAGCCTTCTGTAGAGTTTTCTGTCTCCTCTTAACTGAGGAACAGTTACCAGCTTTCTGCTACCTTTACTTCTGCTGATACTGCTATCCTGTACAACTTTCAGAGTTTCAGTATCAATTCTCCAGTTTTTTCTTTCAATCCATTCAAGAAATGTCTCGACATAGATTGAACCTGAATAGTGATGATGCAGATCTCCCCCTTTAGGCATTTTAGCCATAAAAAGAGATAATTTTGCAATATCAGGGTTTTTAGTAGATGTAATTGATGACAGAAGCATGGATGTTTTATCAAAACTGCTCAGTTTTTTCTCAACCGAAACAGATCCCGCACAACCTGCTAAGAGTACAAGGGTACTAATTAAAGATGTAAAAGCCAGTTTCATTCAAAATCTCCATTAACCTACGGTTCAATCGACCGTGGATAAATTGAGCAATTTATACCACATTTTTTCAGAAAATCAAAACTTTTAACACCAAAATTTCAAATTTTACTCACAAAAGATAAAATTTTTAATCAAAAATCATCCTGCACAACAACCACAGACAGTCTCATCTATCAGACCGATGTATCTGAGCTCATCAAGCAGAAGTTCATCTATAAAGTGTGGCTC
>CBDDBX010000037.1:0-65575 GCA_965225955.1 Candidatus Aminicenantia bacterium | reverse complement strand
TATCTCCACCTGCGACCTGCATTCTGTAAGCTAAAGGTTTTACGACATACCCTTCTTTAGTCACTCGTCCATCTAACCCGGGGTTAACATTAAATCCATTATAGTAAGACAGAGATCCTTCAAACCGGCTCCCCATATAATCTGCTTTAAAAGCAATACTACTGTTTTTAAAGCTTCTTCCGGGTTTACTCAGGGATTCAACCACTACCCCATCCCCTCCACTCATAAGAGAGGCAGGAAAAGCTGAAGCCTCATATACAGGTACCCAGATAAACTGCAACCTGAATGTCTTGAAGTTGTACCATCCTCTTACAAGAAAGTTACCAAGCCTTCTGTCATCCTCTTCAGGCGAAAGCCGTAAGTTATTGAAAGGAGTGATATTGTTTGTTGGATTTATATTATCACCTCTTCCCCACAAAACCACCTGTTTACCAACTCTCAGATCCAGATTTCCAAGGAAGAGATTCACATAAGCTTCTCTTACTGTAAGAACCTCTGTTTTTTTCCCATACTCTTCACCCTGCCTTACTCTTAACTCTGCAAAACCACTGGCAGGTATACTACCACTCAGTTTTAATTTAAGTGCAGTCTCTCCGTAGACACTTTTTAGTTCCTCTCCGCTATCAGATATCCTCTTTCCACCGAAAATCCCTGTTCTCAGGTAACCATTCAGCTCCATCGTCAGTTTACTATTTCCCTGATCACCATTACCGACGGCATCTTCAAACAGAGATTGAGTATATCCCGCTTCCCGGGCATACAGTAGCAGAAGTACTATTAAAACACGCTTCATAATCAACCTGCCCGACTCTCAGGCATTTCTTCACTACATTGGGTTCCGGGTTCAAGAAAAGCAGGCTTAAAAACAAGAACTATAGACGGAATAATTACAATAGCTCCCACCAGACAGGCAAATATCGACACCACCACCAGAAAGCCAAAGAACTTAACAGGCATGAAATTTGAACTAAGAAGTACCAGAAAACCAACCATAACTGACAAAGCGTTAAAAACAATTCCTCTTCCGGTTGTCATTAATGTTAATCTGGCTGCTTCGGTATAAGGTCTTCCCATCGATCTCTCCTCTCTGTATCTCCAGAGAAAATGTATGGTGTAGTCTATTCCAACACCAATCATAATTGATGAAAGCAGAGCAGTTACCATATTAAGATGAACTCCTGTAAATCCCATTAATCCAAAAAGAATTGCAAGGGACATAAGGAGAGGGAGTGCTGAAACAAGCCCCGCTACAACTGACCTGAACATAAGCATTAGCAAAAGTCCTACAACTACTACCGCCAATCCCAGAGATATAAGTTGGCCATGAATAACTTTTGAAGAGACTTCCTCAAATATTCTGCCGGTTCCACCTATATATTTAATAGCAGGATTGTCCTTTACTATAGAATCAACTTCCTTAAGAATTTTCTTAATTACCGGAGTGCTGGTAGTATCTATTCTCAGATTTATAAGAGCATTTCTGAAATCAAAGTCCACCATCTTCTCAAAATCATCAGGATCTCCATTCATTGAGTAGAGTTCAAAAAGCTGCGCTACCGCATCTCTGGTTTCAGGAATCCCGTCATACCCATCATCCCCCGGTTCATAAAGAGCCCTTGTCATCTGCCGGACTACTCTGGCGATTGAAATAGTATGACTTACTCCCTCAATTTTCAGGAACTTTCTCTCCATACTATCAATCTTCTTCAGTATTTCAGGATTTTTAACGTCTCCTTCAACCGCCACTGTTATTGTAAAAAATCCACCCAGATTATCTTTAATTACATCTGCCACCTCAACTACAGGGTGCCCTTTTTCATAATTATTCATTGGGTCTGCGTCAACTATAATAAGAAATATTCCAGATGCAGTTAGCAGAGAGAAAACAAGAGATATTACTATAATTTTAGCAGGTTTCTCTACAACAAGCCTGCTGAAAAACCCCATAATTCTCTCCATCATTCCAGCCTTATTTTCACCCCCCAGCACTTTTCTCCCTTTAGGCAGCAGAGAAACAACAGCAGGAATAAAAAGAAGGCTGGCAAAAAGAGCATAAACTATACCCAGAGCAGCAAGTACACCCAGTTGTTCTGCAGAAATAAGTATATGCCCCATGAGACAAAGCATACCGACAACAGTTGTGATTCCTGCAAGAATCACAGGTTTCCCAAGAGAAGTGACCATTCTTCTGATTATCTCCTCTTTTGAGAAGTTCTTATCCGAAGATCTGTCTTCCTGGGCTTTTGCAATCATATGAATACCATAATCATTAGCTATTGCAATAAGCACTACAGGCAGAAGAATAATCACCATGGAAATCTTCCATCCAAGAAGAGGCATTGCACCCATTACAACAATTACAGACATAAGAACAATAAGAAATGGAAGAACTACACCTCTCAGCTGACGGAAGCATAGATACAGAAACAGCAACATTACAATAAGTCCTGCCGGCATCAGCTTAGACATATCCTCTTTTGTATACATGGATTTCATCATGCGGTTAAAAGGAACCCCACCATGATACAGTTTTGCAGCAGATGAGTATTGATCAATAATTTTCTGCATACTTCCAACAATATGTTTATCAGATGTACCATTCTTAACCAGAGCAATTACTCCTGTGACTCTGAAATCATGAGAAACCACACTTCCATAAACCAGATCATTCTCCCTGATCTCTTTTCTTACTCTTTCCCGCTCTTCCAGATTATGAGGTATCTTATCTACTGCCGTGTGCACAAGCATAGCCCCATCTTCTCCCTTAATGGTTTTCAGTTCAAAAAGGGACATTACTTTATCAACACCCTTTATCCTTTCTACAGCCCGGGATATCTTCTTAACAACTCTGAGAGTACCTTCTTCAAGTACATCATCTGCCTCTACAAGAATCATAGCCATATCTGTTCCACCAAAAACAGATTCGATTCTGTCTGTACTTAACCTGGCAGGCATATCTTCCGGTAGTTGATTCATAATGTCCGGATCAAACTCAAGCCGTGACATTCCTGTTCCCATAAGTACTGTAAAACCTATAAAAAACATTATAACCGGCCACCTGAATCTTATAAGCCAGTATCTCTTTCTTTTCATTTCACCCTCCACAAAACTGAACTCTAGTTCAGGTTCATTATATGAACCAAGGTTCAGCTTTGTCAAGAACAAAATAATTTCATTGCCAGAATGTGATATAATTATTTAAAAGGATAGATAAAAATGGTTGATAAAATACGTACTCCGCAACAGGAAAGAGCAATCGCCACCAAGAGCAAAATAGTTAATGCCGGGCTTGAGCTGTTCTCATCTTCCGGTTATCACAAAACCAGTTCCAAACAGATTGCAAAGGCTGCTGGTGTTTCTATTGGAATATTCTATAACTACTTCAAAGATAAGAAAGATCTATTCCTGACAATAGTTAGTATAAACGCCGGGCAAATTCACAAAGAGGTACTCGATCTGTTCAGAAATGCAGACTGGAAAAGGGCTGAAGGTAGAGAAATAATAGAAAAAATAATTACTTTTTCAAGGGATGCCCATAGAATCAATCCGGATTTTCACAAAGAATTCAACAGAATGAAAGATGAAGATAGCGACTTTTCAGATCACTTTGCCAAAGAGATGGACCGTATTACCTCTGAAACAGTCAGAATACTGAAACAAAAACAGGGTATGCTGAGAATTACAGATATAGAGGCGGCAGGACGTATTGTTATACTCTGTCTTGAAGAAGTAATTCATTCAATAGCACTTAACAGATCCCCCATTGAAGAAAATCGCATCCTTAAGTCCCTTACAGATATGCTGTGCCGCTATCTGTTCAAATAGAGTCCTTCACACTATTCAGGTGCTTTATATCTCTTCCAGAACTTATAGCTGGTAAGAGAAGTTGCTGTTACCAGCTTCTCTACAAAAGGAATCTTCATCAGCCAGTGAAGTATCCCATAACCAGCAAACATACCTGATATAAAGAACAGATTATTTATTACAAATCTAACAATCGGTGAAGCCCCATCAAAAACTGCTATACCATTTAATCCTTTCAGAACAAAGAAATTAAGTATCAGTATCATGAAAATCACAAAACCGTGAGTAGCCTGAACTGAACGTTCAGGACAGATATTCATACACCTCATACAGCTTTCACACTTCCAGGTCCAGTATGGGCGCTCATCAATTATTTCTATAGCTGAGACAGGACACATTTTTACACATAAATTACAACGACTACAACTTCTGTCAGCAACAAGAGTTTTAGCCAGAAAAAAGCGTCCGATAAGAAAATAGATAAGAGCTACCGGAGAGATAAGAATATCCTGCAGAATATCTTTTAGTGATTTAAAAGAGCTTCTCTTTTCAGATAGTATTGAGGCAAATTCCAATACCTCCCTCTTTCTTACATTATAGATAGTGTCAACTTTGGACTCTTTTAACCCTATATGAGCTGCAGTCCAGTTGGAGGGCAGATCAACAGATCTCATTCCCACCACTTTGTACCCCTTACATTTCAGTACTACTGCAGAAAAGAGTAGTGCAATCCCGCTCAATCCCGGCAATAGAAATCTTCCGGCTTTTGTTCCAGCTCTGGTGTTAAGCAGAAAAACTGACTCTCCTGCTCCTGATGGAAAGCGCAATATAAAGTTCATCATTACTGGAGGCAGATTAAAACCATGAGTAGGATAACAGAACCCTATTATATCTGAATCTGTTTCAACATTTTTTCTCTTTTCCATCTCCTCTATATTAATAACCTCTGCAGGTAGTCCCTTAAGTTTAAATTCTTCAGAAATCCACTCTGCACAATGCTTTGCATTTCCTGTTCCTGAAAAAAAATATACCTTTAGATCCATTCATCCTCCATGACTGTATCTATATTTTAGCAGAACAGGAATTAAAAGAAACGCTTCCCGTAAGGCTTACATGAAGGCGTTTTTTAAGATAAAGCTGTAGACTGCATCAAAAACACCAACACCTCTATCCAATAATTTGATTTTTTCACGTACATACACTATGATATATCACACATCAATATCTTCCGATCATCCAGAGGCCCCTTTATGTACAAGAGAGCAATTATAATTTTTACGATTCTGATTACAAACTTCTGCTATTCTCAGGAACAGACTGGTGAAATAACCGGCCTGATACAATTTGAAAATGGAGACCCGGTTCACAGAGCTGTAATCACAGCTACCGGAAGCAATCTGGTGGGGCTGAGAAAAACAGAATCAGATGAGAGCGGAAAGTTCAGGTTGCCGGTTCTTCCTCCTGGTACATACGTTGTCAGATTTAAAATTGGTAAATTCAAACAGGTTACCTATTCAGACATTAAACTTGAAACAGGCAAAACTCTTAAGCTTGTAGCCTTAATAGAACAGAATGTACTCAAAGGAGAACTTGATATTAAAGGTAATGTATCTGTAATTGATGTTAAAACAAGCTCTTCAACTATTAATCTTCCCAGAGAGGTATTCAGCAGGTTGCCCCACAAAGACGATTTTTTATCTCTGCTTATCAGTCAGTCCGGCATGACCACAAGCAACGGCATACTACTATTTGAAGGAGCCAGCGGACCAGAGAACACATTTTTCGTTGATGGAATTAACACAACTGATCTGCAAACCGGATTAATTGCCCAGCAGATCAACTATGATGCTATAGACGAAATTCAGATTAAATCTTCCGGCTCATCTGCAGAATATGATGGTGCAATGGGAGGCATTGTTTCAATAATCACAAAATCCGGAACCAATGAATTCCATGGAAATTTGTCTATTGATATGGGACACAGTGCCCTCAGCGGAACCCGTAAAAAGCTCCTGCAGTCAAGATCTGGAAGAGAGGTGAATTATAGTTATGACTATCCGGCAAGTAAATGGTTCAACACCTATCTCGGGCTCTCCATGGGAGGAAGTCTGATAAAAGACAGACTCCACATTTTTGCCACATTTGTTCCCAGATATTCAAATATCAAAACTCCCCAGAAGAACTATTTTGAACCAGATATTATAAGATATTCCCGGAGTGAAACCGTCGGATTCAGAAGTAACTGTAAACTAACAGGAACTCTGAGCAGAAACATTAAGTTATCATTAAACGGCTCTTTTAACTGGGAGAAGCTATCTTTCAGTGATCCTGCAATCCGTAACCCCTACAACTATCCACTTGAAAACAAGCGGGAGAGATTTTCATATGAATTCCCGGGGCTTTCTCTGGCAGGAACAATGGACTGGCTTATAAATGAGAATCTGTTTCTGAATATTACAGGCAGCCTGTTTCGCAGAAACCGTTACAGACCATATGACAGTTTCTCTTCAGAAGCAACTATTACCTTCGTATCAAGCAATATGGCAATTCCTGGCATTTCAGATCATCTGAAATTCAACAACTTACCGGGATATATCGATTATTATCAGACTAATGGTTCTCAAAGAGATAAATCAAAAAGGTATCAGTTCAACACCAATCTGACATACAATCTGAACTCAGAAGAAGAACATATTTTAAAAACCGGAATTTCATGGACCAGAGTTTATAAAGATATTAACAAAGGGAGAATGTCAGAATACTGGAAGTTTTACTGGAAACAACCTGATGGAAGATACAGCACTTACACCAGACTTGATGGCAGCTCAACTCCTCTTGACTACGGTTATGTGGTTGGTTACAGGTACGGAGATATAGGTAAAGCTCAGGCTGATCGTATAGCATTTTACCTTCAGGACAGCTGGACTATTAACAATAACTTTACTATTAATGCGGGATTAAGATTTGAAACAGAACATCTACCGGCATTTAACAGCGGTAAGCTGAAAACTGCATTTTCATTTGGCCTCTTCGACAAAGTTGCCCCCAGAATAGGCTTTTCCTGGGACCCCGCAGGAGATAGCAGAAACAAAATCTTCGGTAGCTTCGGCATCTACTATGACGTTATGAAACTCAATTTATCAATAGCCAGATATGGTGGCCGCATAAGACAGGAGTCGGTATACAATATCAAAGATTTTGACTGGACAAAATATCTTACCCAGAAGAGTTACAACTGGACAGGAGACACCTCACCTGTTCTCGGCGGGGAACTACTTGAAATTCTGAACAACAGTGCTCTGGCAAAAGATGCTTACAAGCAGCCTGGTATTAAGCCTTTCTCAAAAAAGGAGTTCACTCTGGGATATCAGAGAATGATCTCAGATAATCTGTATGCCTCAATACGCTTCATGTTCAGTAGTGTAATAAATGCTGTAGAAGATATAGGAATCGTTGCAGATATATTCAGTCCTCATAGATATATAGGAAATCCGGGATCAGAATGGATAAACAGGAAATATGCTGAATCCGGCTATGTACCTGAAGGTATAAAGTGTCCACCTGCCAAAAGACACTACACATCGATAAAATTACAGATTGACAAAAAATTCAGCTCCGGGTGGTTTGGAGGTATTTCCCTGAACTTAAGCAGACTCTGGGGCAATTTCTCCGGCCTCGCAGACACCGATCCCGATCTCCCGGTATACCCGAATAGTTCATCACACTTTAACACCTGGTATCTCCACTACGACCAGAACCTCAAAGAAACAACAGGTCTTCTGCCAACTGACAGGCCGGTTGATCTGAGAATTTACGGCGCTTTTACGTTTAATTCAGATCTGACTATCGGATTCAACGGTATGCTGAAAAGCGGAACTCCTGTATCAAGATCCATTGAGCTTAACAGTTATAACAGTTACTACCCACTTGGAAGATGTACTGACGGCCGGACTCCTCCAGTATGGCAGATTGATCTCTATATTGAACAGATGTTCAGAATCACTAAGGCCGTTACTATCAGTCTTAACATGAATATTACCAACCTTACAAACAACAGTATTGCCCGTAGAATATGGAATAAGTGGACTTATAACTCAGTTATTATGACCAACCAGGAAATAATGAGTAAATATAATATATATGATCTTATCAGATCTAATACCAATGATCCCAGATTTCTCAAAGAGTATGACTTTATTCCCCCCTTATCTGTAAGGTTTGGAGCAGCAATACAGTTCTGATTCAGATTAATGCTCACAATTGTCAGTTTCAAGTCGATATTATGTTAAAAAAAAACAACTTTTAGTTTAATACTTAACAAAAAAACACTGCTTCCATCCATTTTCTTGTACCTATCAATAGCAACACTCAGTATTCTACTTTTCATTCCCATCATTTTTCTGTACACTTACACACGCAAAATGTCCCTTAACATCCGCATTATCACTCTTACACATTACCGAACAAAGCAAATATAAAGTTGGCATACCTATTGCTTCTCTTTAAGTGATACATCATATATCTGACATTAGATATCACGTATCACAGAAAGGTCTATTACTACTAAAGGAGGAACAATGTTCAAAAAAATTTGTGTAGCATTAATTGTTGTATTGCTTGCAGTAACTATTAGTGCTCAGGAGCAGACTGGTGAATTCATCGGAACAGTAATGCTTGAAAGCGGGGAAGTGGTACCAGGTGTTACTATAACTGCAACAGGAACCAACCTTGTTGGGTCAAAAACAACCGTCTCGGATGAGAATGGAAAATTCAGGCTCATGGCACTACCACCGGGTAAATACACTGTTAAATTTACCCTTGATGGTTTCAAACAGATTGTCCGTTCTGAAATTATTCTTGAAGTTGGTAAAACCCTGAAAATTGACGGAGTAATGCAGACTGGTCAGATTCAGGAAGAGGTTATTGTTGAAGGTGCTTCACCTCTTGTGGATGTCAGAAAAAGTTCTACATCAATTAACATAACGAAAGAGGTATTTACAAAACTTCCAAGAGGAAGAAACTTTACCTCAGTAATTACAACCCAGGCTGGTATTAACCATGAATCCGGCGGCTCTGGAAGCGGTATCTTCTTTGAAGGCGCCAGTGCTTCAGAAAACACTTTTTTTGTAGATGGGGTTAATACAACCAATCTCACAAGTGGTGCTTCAGGTCAGTCAGTTAACTACGATTCAGTTGAAGAGGTTCAGGTTAAGTCATCTGGTTATTCTGCTGAATATGGTGGTTCAATGGGTGGTGTTATCTCTGTTATCACTAAATCAGGAGGTAACGAATTTCATGGTGATGCAACAGCATATCTGGATCACAGTGCTCTAAACGGCAAACCCAGAAAAGTTCTGCAGCTCAAACCAAGTGCATCACCTCCTGAAGCTGAGTATGATACCGGCAGAAAAAAAGACACATGGACTGGTTTAGATCTGGGCCTGTCTCTTGGTGGCTATATTATTAAGGATAAAGTATGGTTCTATACAAACTTTATGCCAAGATTCTCCAAAACTGAACGTCCTGGAAGATTCCTGGAAAAACCTGAACACGATGGAGAGATCTTTACTTCAGAAACTATCCGTTATAAAGGAACTGCTAAAATTACTGCATCAATCACAAACAATATAAGATTATCAATGAGCGGTTCTATGGATTGGCAGAAAGATAAACGTAATCTGCCTTCCTTAGCAGGCACATCAAACTATGATGACAAAGAAGCATGGTCAAAGTTTGGATATACAATGCCTGGAGTAACTCTTGCAGGTAACCTGGACTGGTCTATAGGCAACAACTCATTCCTTGCAATTTCAGGTGGATATTTCAGACGTAATGGGTATGATTCAGGAGATGAACCACCCTCAAAAACCAGAATCCTTTTTAATGCAAGCAACCATCACATCACAGGTATTGATGACGAATTAAAACACAACACCTGGTGGAACAATATTGGATGGGATCAACTCAATGAGTATAAAAAAAACATCTCCCAAAGATTCCAGCTGAAAGGCGACTTTACCCATTATGCTAATTTTGGTGGAGAACATGTACTTAAAGCAGGTATATCCTGGTCCAGAATCGAGCAGGACATTAACACAGGTACAGTAAACGAATATTGGAGATTCTACTGGAAGCAGCCTGATGGTACGTACTCTACATACAAAACAAAAACCGGAGAAAAGCATGATGTAAAATACGGATATGTAAGAGCATACATACAGGGAACAATTGGAAAAACCCATGCAAACAGATGGGCAATGTATCTACAGGACAGCTGGACAATTGGCAGCAACCTCACAATCAATGCAGGTGTGAGACTTGAAAAAGAGTATCTCCCTAAGTTCGGAGTAAAAAATGCAGGTGCTGCAGCATTTAAATTTGATTTCTTTGACAAAATCGCTCCACGTGTGGGTTTCTCTTACGATCTGAAAGGCGATGGTAAAAATAAGATTTTTGGTAGCTTTGGTATCTACTACGATGTTATGAAACTATATCTCTCCAGCACAAATTATGGAGGTAAAGTACAGAAAAAAGCATTTTATGAAATCGTAGACCCTGACTGGACAAAGTACCTTGATCAGACAAGTTACAACTGGACAGGCTCAACAGACCCAATTCTTGGGGGTAAATTGCTCGAAGCAATTAACGATAGACCTATAGCGACAGATGCTGATAAACAGCCTGATATGAAACCATTCTCCAAACTGGAAATTACTCTTGGATACCAGAGAATGTTATCTGACAACGTATCAGCATCAATCCGTTTCATGCACAACAGTGTAATTAACGCAATTGAAGATATCGGTGTTCTTATTGGTTCCAATGAGCACTATTACATTGGTAACCCGGGTTCAGACTGGATTAACAAAAAATTTGCTGAGTCTCCACATATACCAGAAGGTATAAAGTGCCCTACACCTAAGAGACGTTACACATCAGTTCAGGTTCAGCTTGACAAAAAATTCTCCGACAACTGGATGGGGGGTCTATCATTCACTCTTAGTAGACTTTGGGGGAACTTTTCTGGATTATCAAGTACTGATGAAGGTGTAAGAATGGACCCCAATGGAGCAAGATATTTTGATTCATGGTATCTTCACTATGACCAGAACCTTAAAGAAACCACAGGCCTGCTTCCTACAGACAGACCTATCGACATGAAACTTTATGGTGCCTATACTTTCGATTTTGGTCTTACTGTCGGTATAAACTCAACTTTTAAGAGTGGAACTCCGGTTTCAAGATCTCTCAGCCTGAATAGTCAGGATGGTTACTACCCACTTGGCAGAGGTACAGATGGCAGAACTCCTTCAATATGGCAGATAGATATGTATATTGAGCAGAATGTCAAACTTTTCAAAACAATGAATCTCAACCTTAGTGCCAATATAACAAATCTTACAAACAACAAAATTGCAAGAAAGATCTGGAACAACTGGACAAATGAAAGACCTACTCTGAAAAATGAAGAGATCATAGCAACATATGATGCAAATGAATTGATGAAGGAATATAAGACTGATCCAAGATTCCTCATGAAATATTCATTCATGCCTCCTATATCAGTAAGACTTGGTGCAAAGCTAAGCTTTTAAATAAGACCTTTCTAATACAAAGTCCGCCCTGCCACGCAGGGCGGCACCATCCGGAAGCGTTTATATCAAAGAAACACACATACCATTCCCGGCACGTTCTTTTCAGAACGCCGTTACACTCAGTTTTGTGCAAAAGTTGAAGTGACATTTTACCTTTTATCCTCTGTGGCGTATAACTTATGGAGTTTCAGATACTGGCAGGATAAGAGATGAAAAGCGATTTTAACCTGATTGAAAAAATTAAACAGAGAGACCGTAAAGCAGCTGATGAACTGATAAAGCGTCACCAGAGTTTTGCCATAAAGGTCGCCTTCCGACATCTTAAAAATGAAGAGGATGCTGTTGATGCTGCTCAGGATGCTTTTATAAGGCTTTTCAGAAATATTGATAAATTCAGTTATGAATCTGAGTTTACAACCTGGTTTTACAGAATCATCCAGAACATATGTCTTGATCGTTTAAGACAGAAGAAAAGGAGAGCCTCAAAAGCAGATTCAGTAATAGAACATTACTCTCCTGCTTCAGAATCTTCTGCTGATAAAGAGATGGAGATACTGGATACCAGATCAAGAATACTCCAGATTGCCGAAAAGCTTCAGCCAAGGCAAAAGGAGGTCTTTTTCATGAGAGATGTTGAGCAATTACCAATAAATATAACAGCAGAGCTTCTTGGAATAAGTAATGGGGCTGTTAAATCCAACCTTTATCACGCAAGAAAATTTATTAAAAGAGAACTTACCCGTCTGTTTTCTATGGAGGTAGTATGAACTGTAGTAAGTTTGAACAACTCATATACCTTTACGGTAACCAGGAGCTTACACAAACTGAAGAGCAGCTTCTTATGAATCATATAGGAGAATGTCATAAATGCAGACAACTCTATGGAGAGCTGCAAACAATGAATTCAATAATAAATAGCGGGAACCCTGATTTTGCAGAGAATCATGATCTGAGCCTCTCAATCATGAAGACCCTTGAATCAGAAAACTTTTTCAGTAACAAAGAGAACTCTTCTTCATCCCCGGGAAGCAGAAAGTTGCGACTTATTATGAAAACAGCAATAGCAGCATCAGTACTTACCCTTACATTTCAGATGGGCTCTATACTGAACTCCAGGTATGAACTTGAAAACAGATTCACAAACAGTAGTTACAGAATAGAGTCTGATGCAACCAGATTCAGAAAACAGGCTTCAAGACTACTTCTTACTGGTACTATCCCTTCAAACATCCAGCAGAATCATTCTGAAAATACAGAAATTGTTATCTCAAAAAGAGAGCTCGAAATTCTCATGCAGGAAATAAAAAGGGTCAGTAGAAAGCAGCAGAAGTTATACAGCATCTTAAAAGAAGCTATTCCTGAACTTTCTGAAGTGAATCCCGAAGATGGTCTCACCAGGAAAGAGCTTGAAATAGTTTTAAAAAAGCGGAATAAGATTCAGCGGATTCTGAACTCTTATTAAGGAGGTAACAAATGTTAAACAGAAAACTTTACTTATTAATTATATTACTGGCAGTTCTTATCGTTACCGGATGCGAAGAGTATACAATCGACACATCCGTGAACTCTGACGGATCAATAGATAAAGCCATATCCGTAGAGTATTACAAATCCCGTCCAAAAAAAGTAAAACCTACTATAATAGTAAAGCCGGATTCAAAAGAAACAAAGGCTCTGTCTATTGACAAGTTCAGAAATATCATAAGAAAAAGGTATAAAAATGCAGATGCAGTTAACCTGGAATTTAATATACCTGAATACAGAGATTTCCCCAGAATAGAAACAACTTACACCAAAGAGTTCAGCTGGTTTTTCAATCATCACATTTACAGTGAAAAATATCTGCCTTTCTTTCCATTTAACAAAATTCCTTTTAACAGGCATTTTTCCACCACAGAAGCTGACTTTTTAAATAAATATATATTCAACGATCTGGACAAAGAGCTTGCAAAACCAGAAAACAGCCTGCTGAATCAGAAGTTTCAGAACTGGATAAGCCGCTCGGTTTTTGAAGAGCTTTTCAATCTGGCTCTGGAATTCAGTAATAACAGAGACATAATCAGAAAAGCAAAAGATGGAATATATAAAAAACTGAGCAGCCGTCTTGATATAGATAATAACAATCTGGACAAGAAAGGCCTGATAGAGATTCTTAGAGATTTTAATAGTACAGACACAGACTATTTTGACTTTGAAAAAGCCATAAATTCTGAAAACTTCAGAAGAATGCTCAGTAAATTTGAACACACAAAGAACATTGCCTTAATCGGCATAAAAAACAGAGTAAATGTACCAGGCATTATTGAAGATACCAATGCAGATTCACTTAAAGGCTCAACAGCGTACTGGGAAGTAGAACCTAACCACTACTTTTTTTCCAGCTATACAATGTCTGTTTCCTACAGAACCGTTAACTGGTGGTTCATTATCCTTACAGGACTGCTTGTAATAACCGGGCTGATCTGGCTGTTTATAAAAAAATAACTCATATATCAGGAGAATTCGTCCGAATTCTCCTGTACCACTCTCTTGATTTCCACACCCGAATTGTTTACCATCATAAATAAACCGGGAGGAAAAATGGACAACAACATTAAAAGCAGAGTAAATCCCGCAGCTATCGGCTTAATGGTTATAGGTATCTTAAGTCTGATGTTTGCTGCTTTCTCTTTTCTGGGTTCCATACTGGATCTGGGCTTCATGAACCTGCAGGATGTATATGGTAACGTTGATCACAGAATTGCAGGATATGTAGGCGGAAGCTTTGCCTTTATATTCAATCTGATATTTGTAGGTATTGCTACAATTATGGTTTTTGGAGCTCTGAAGATGCAGAAACTTGAAAGTTATGAACTATCTATGGCAGCTTCAATTCTTGCAATTATCCCCTGCTTAACTCCATGCTGTATAGGTATTCCTTTTGGCATATGGAGTCTGGTTGTTCTTCTCAAACCTGAAGTAAAACAGGCTTTCAAAGATAATCAGCCAAATCATCAGCAGCAGCATTAACTGGTGAAACAGATAAACTTGTAAAAAAAATAGTTCAGATACCTGGAATAATGATGATTATTTCAGGTATTTTGGGATTGGTGTTACATTCCGGGTATTTGTAATCCCCTTTAATCCCACAGTAAGAGAGGCATTCAGAATCAGAGATAATGGAATCTGTTAATAACAAAAAAGATCGTACAAGATTATTACACGGCATACTTGCCATTACTCTGGGCCTCATTATTGCCTTTGCTGTTTTTGTTGACACAAACACTGTGGAAGACAGCCCATCGGTATGCTATTTCAATACAATGACAGGTCTTCCATGCCCCGGATGTGGAATCACCAGATCTGTTTCTGCTGCGGGAAACGGACATTTCGAAGCAGCATGGACCTATCATCCCTTTGGAATCGGGGTACTTTTTGCTCTTGTTACTCTTTTTATAACTGAATCACTCTATTCAATAGTACCGGTTAAAATTACTAAAAGACTTCTGAGTCTCTCATATAAACTCTCAATCGCTATATATGCTGGTCTCATTTTATATGGAATTATCAGACTGGTAATGACTATTCTTTCCTGACTTTACTCTCTTAAAAATCAGTACTGAGTACAGAGTACCCAACTTTAAAACAGAAATAGCCACCTATTAAGATAAAACCCCAAATCTATTCAAATAACCGTATACAGGATATCGTCGTAATTTTAATATCACACCTGCTTACTTAAATCTGCAACTTACAAGGAGGTTGTTATGAATATTAATGGTAAAATAAGAAACATTCTGCACAGAGCGGAAAACGGCAAACCACCCTCAAAAGAAGAGTGCGTTACACTACTTGAATGTAATCCTGTATCTTCCGAGGCATCACTAATAAGGCTTACAGCAGATCAGCTATCCAGAATGCGCTACAGAAATGAGGGAATAATACTGGGACAGATAGGAATAGAGATTGATGCATGTCCCGGAAAATGTAAATTCTGCAGTTTTGGAGAGGAGCACACAGGCTTTACTCCTATAAAAATGACTCAATCTGAAATAATTGAAACTGCGGGCAATTTTACTGAATCCCGGAATCTTTTTGCCCTCTTTCTGATGACCATGCATAATTTCGGGTTTGATGAACTACTGGAAGTAGTACATTCACTCAGAGAAAAGAACCCTCATTACCCACAGATTGTTGTAAATATAGGAGATTTCTGCTTTGAACAGGCAAAAGAGTTGAAAAATGCAGGAGTTAATGGTGCTTATCATGTATGTCGCCTGCGGGAAGGAATTGATACAGCTCTTGATCCGGAAGAGAGAAAGCAGACAATTGTAAATATAAGAGAATCTGGTCTGGACTGGTACTACTGCTGTGAGCCTGTAGGCCCTGAACACTCTGCAGAAGAGATAGCAGAACAGATATTTCTTGGTATTGAATATGGTTGTTTTCAACATGCTGCAATGCGCAGGGTTTATGTGCCGGACTCTCCACTTGCCCCTTATGGACAGATTACAGAACTAAGACTTGCTCTGGTTACTGCGGTAGTTGCTCTGGCCAGTCTTGGATGCCCGGAAACGAAAAACATTGCAGTTCATGAACCAAATCTTATAGGTCTGACGTCAGGAGCAAATGTTGTATATGCAGAAACCGGAGCTAATCCCAGAGATACAGAAGAGAATACTTCATTAAGTAGAGGCCGGGATATAAACAGCTGTAAGAAAATGCTGTATGAATCAGGTTTTGAAAACCTCATGATATCAAAATCAGAGACAATATCCCTTACAGAGGCTTATAAAGAGTCTTAATATACTCCCAGTTTCATGGCAGATGGAGTAACGGCAATCCCACCTCTGGCTGTACATCTCAGCTCAGATGGAAGCATTTTGCCTGTACTGTACACCGCATCAATTGTCTCTGCTAAAGGAATCGGATTCTCATAGCCTCCCAGAATAAGATCTGCACATAAGAATGCATTTGAGGCTGCTGCAGCATTTCTTGTATGACAGGGAATTTCACACATTCCCTGTACAAGGTCACAGACTGATCCCATACTATTCTGAAATGCAATAGCCGCAGCATCGAATGCCTGCGTCAGACTACCACCAGCCGCCTCTACAACCGCAGCAGCTCCCATAGCACCGGCAGCACCGATTTCCACCTGACACCCGGCACTTTCTGCAGCAAAAGTTGCCTGAACCGAAACAGCCCAGCCAACAGCCCCTGCAGCAAACAGGCACCTTATAACTTCGTCTTTACTTAAATTCAACTCTTCCCTGAGAGTTGATATTACTGCAGGAATAACTCCCGCTGCACCTCCGGTTGGGGCAGCACAAACAACACCTCCGCTATTACAGGCATGCATTACTGCCATTGCTCTGGCTCCGGCAAGAGCGTGTGGACCTCCAATAACTACACGATTCTCACTGACAGCTTTTGCAATAGCACCTGCAGAGGGTTTAAGCAGGTTCATTTTAACTTTACTGTCATCCATTCCCTCTTCTATTGATGCTTCCATTATTTCATAACGCTTATACATTTCACTGCGACACAGGTCAGCATCTATCCCAAGAAGTGACGATTCACCTGCAATAGCTGCTGCTCCGGCACTTAGCTCTTTTTTAACTGCAAATTCAATAAAAGAGCCAACTGACTCATAAAGGGTTTTACCCTGAAATGGATAGTAGAGAGGAGACCAGAGTCTTACATCAGCTTTTCCGGCAATCTCTTTTATACCTGTCTTTTCGCTACTTGTGAAAGGGGTTCTACTCTTAATAGTAATGAGAGTGCCTTTCTGACGATGTTTCAGAGAGTATTCATCGAAACTGTTCTTTAACCAGGCCTCAGACTCTTTAGTAAGATCAATTCCATTTTCTATAAAAACAAGAGCTCCGTACTCTGTTCCTTTCAAAGATACCCGTCGGTTATTCCAGCCACAAATCTCAATGGAACCGCCACCAACAGATTTACCTGCAAACCTGTGAACAATCCTTCTGCTGTCAGTGAGCTCCAGTTCGACATAGTTTGGATGATCTGCTCTATTAAGTCTCTTTATTTCAAAATTAATTTTAATCCCATCTGAAGAGGCTTTTTCCAGTATCTGATTAAATTCTCCATCCAGTAGTGATACCCCAAGTAGCCCCGCAACAAACCCTTTATCAGCATTCTGTTTATCGTAAGTTGCTCCATAAGAACCATCTTCATCAAAATATATCTCTATTTTAAGAGGTGTTTCCCCAACCAGTTCTCTTACTATTCGTCCTATATTAAAAGAACCTGCTGTATGGGAGCTGGAGGGCCCCCTCATAACAGGCCCCAGTACATCATTAAGAATGCTTCGTGGCATTTTTACCTCCTGCTGATATATTGCACTTCCGGCGTAACACAACACTTGAGTTATATCAGAAGAAGAGCAAAACAAGCACTATCTATTAAAACTGAAACTATTTCTCTTTTCTTATGTAGAGACTGCTATCATTAATCCACATAAAAAAGAGCTTTTTATCAACTCTCTCAATAAAAGATATTTCTGTATATTTTACTTCAATATTACCAGTTACATTAACATACTCTGACCAGCTCATTCCCTCATCTTTCGACTGCCTTATTCCATTCTTATCGAGTCTTGCAATAAGACTACTACTTCTGACAACAAGATCACAGGGTTCACAATCTTCTGTGATATCACTGGTTTTTCCAAAATCAGAAGTCCTATGGAAAGTATAACTCCACTGATAAGGTGCATTTTCACCATAACGGCAGTAGTAGACTCTTACAGGATTAGCAGGATCAGCTGCAGCTCTGGAGAAATTATTACTACTTACCTCTTCAAAGCTATCCCCATAATCACTGCTGATAAGCATAGATTCACCACCATGTTTTCCATAAAAATAGGTCCCGTTTACAGCAACATGTTTACCCTGCACCAGCATATTGACAAAGGTTCTCCTGAAATAGTCACTGGCTTTCTCAGGTGGCTTCTCAAGAAAACTTTTACCCTGATCTGTAGATTTAAGAATAGTAAGAGTGTAATTATTTGAATCCACTCCTTCCAGCCAGTAATATACAGCACACCAGATGGTTCCGTTATCCGCAACAACACCTGTGGTCTGGGTATTGGAGTCCACATTCAGATTATCCGGCAGAGTAAAAACTGTTTTCTCCATCCAGTTAACACCATCTTCTGAAGAGTAGAGATTCAGCTTATTATCAATCAGTTTCTGACGGTATATTTTTTTCTCATATACCCCAAGAACGTGCATCTTGTCCGTTACTTCCAGAGCGCTCCAGTTTGCTCCACTGTCTGAAGAGATAGTATGCAAACTAATATAATGATTGGAGATCACTCCATAAATTGTAGCTCCGTGATTATAAAGATCTACCTTCCATTCGACACCTTCCACCGGCAGATCCCCCAGTCGCACAGCACTTCCCAGCTTAAGATCTGTAGAAAGCTCATTGCCATCTTCAGTATCACTATTTGTACAGCCGGTAAATACTATCAGAAAAAGAAACACCGTTACCATTAACTTGACCATAATAACCCCTCCAGCACTAAACTTACTTCAGATTATCCTCCTCTCATCTGTTTTTTTCAATAAACCATCCAGAAGAAAACAAAAAAACTTATCAAACCAGTCGACAATACTGAAGATCCTGTTTCAGAAAACCCCCTGGACAGTTATCTGACCATATTTTTTCTATATTACAGGAAAATTTTTTTTATTGTTTACTATAAAAAATTGCAGTCATAAAATGTAACCAAAGAATACAATTAATTGAGAAAAAGGAGGTTTTAAATGAAAAGCGGATTTCTTATTTTACTATTAAGTCTTCAGTTAATGGTTTTTGCGGGAACACCATTAAAGGAACTTTACAAAAGAGGTTACATCAATCTTGAAAAAAAACTGGACATAACCAATGAGAATTTGAAAAGTACCAGTTTTGTAACTAATTTTAACTATTTTACCGTAGACAGGGAAGGTACTGTTTTTTTAGTGGATTACAGAGGTTGCAGGTTCTTCATACTTAACAAAGACGGCTCACTTAATAAAGTAGTTGGGCAAAAAGGCAAAGGTCCGGGAGATTTAATGAGACCCTCCAGGCCTGTTATTTTTGATGACCAGCTTACTATCATAGAAATGACTAGCAGAAAAGCTTCAGTTTTTAAAAAAGATGGCTCTTTTTTAAGGAATATCAAGCATGGTAAATTTCTCTTTATAAAGCATCTGATACCTCTCAGTAAAGAGAAGTATTTAATTTATATTTACAGCATGGGCTCCAGAAAAACTATGGGCAAACAGTGGGGCACTATCTATATTTACGACAAAGACTTCAATGAGCTGAAGCAGCTTTATACCAGAGAACTTAAGTTAAACACCTACTCAGCCAGAGGTAACCACCCCCAACCCTTTGCACCCGAAATTTCCTGCGCCCTGAACATCAATAACGATATTGTTTTAGGCTTCCATGGAGATGAAGAGCTAACCATTCTTCGGAATAAAAAAAAGATAAAATTCAGACACAATATTAAGAAGAGACCAGTAACAGAGGATGATAAAGCCGGTTTTTTTGGAGGCATGAGATTTTCCACCGGAAAAGGGACAACAACCAAAGTGCCGGAATATTTCATAAAAGCCACTGTCTTTCCTGAAATGCACCCCTATTTCACTCGAATAGTTACTGATTCTGAAGGAAACATTCTTCTTTTCAGTAAAGAGAATACTTTCTATTCATACGATATGAATGGTAAATTCATAAGCAGAGTCGAAATCAGAAATGGGAAGATTACTCCCCGGAATATGAAATTCAACCAGAACAGAGAGTTCTTCACTGCTATAAAAGATAACGAGAATGATGATGAACCCCACCTCATAAAATATCAAATTAAATAACTCTCTGTTCCTGAAATAAAAAGAGACGCAATAATGCGTCTCTGCAATCTTTTTGTTAAAAAAAGCTTTCTGATTACCAGAAATCCATGGAGATCTTGTTTTTATTGCCGGTGTTTAGTACTATCATGGAAATTAAGGAGACATATCGTGGCAGAAGAACAGAATAAAATCATCTACTCGATGATGCGGGTTGGTAAACGTATCAATCAGCGTAACATACTGAAAGACATCTCTCTTTCATACTTTTATGGAGCCAAAATCGGCGTTATCGGATTGAACGGTTCAGGTAAATCCACACTACTGCGTATTATGGCAGGTGTAGATAAAGAATTTATCGGAGAAACAGCCTGTTCCCCGGGTTTCACAATAGGCTACCTTGAGCAGGAACCGGAACTGGACCCTGAAAAAACAGTTAAAGAGGTTGTTTCAGAAGGTGTTCAGGAAACTGTAGATCTTCTGGCTGAGTATGACAGAATAAATGAAGCTTTTGCAGAGCCAATGGGTGACGACGAGATGGACAAACTTCTTCAGAAACAGGGAGAAGTTCAGGATCGCCTTGATGCTCTGGATGCATGGAACCTCGATTCAAAACTTGAGATGGCTATGGATGCTCTCAGATGTCCTCCTGAAGATCAGAAGACCTCTGTTCTCTCAGGTGGTGAAAAAAGAAGAGTGGCACTATGCAGGCTTCTATTAACTAAACCCGACATTCTGCTCCTTGACGAGCCCACAAACCATCTGGATGCAGAAACCGTTGCATGGCTGGAGCACCATCTTCAGCAGTACGAAGGAACAGTTATTGCAATTACTCACGATCGTTACTTCCTTGATAATGTTGCCGGATGGATTCTGGAACTTGACAGAGGAGAAGGTATCCCCTGGAAAGGTAACTACTCATCATGGCTGGATCAGAAACAGAAGCGTCTTGAGCAGGAAGAAAAACAGGCTTCTGAACGCCGTAAAACCCTTGAGCGTGAACTTGAGTGGGTTCGCATGACTCCAGGTGCAAGACATACAAAATCAAAATCCCGACTCAACTCTTATGAGAACCTTCTGAATCAGGATGTAAAAGAGAAAGAGAAGGAGATGCAGATATTTATTCCTGCAGGCCCCAGACTCGGAGATATAGTTATTGAAGCAAAAGATCTTAATAAGAGCTATGATGACAAGGTACTTCTTAACAACATGAACTTTGTTATTCCTCCCGGTGCTATCGTTGGTATTATAGGACCCAACGGTGCTGGTAAAACAACTCTTATGAAGATGCTTACAGGACAGGAAAAACCTGACAGTGGTGAGATAAATCTTGGACAAACCGTTAAACTTGCCTATGCTGATCAGAGTCGTGAACATCTGGATTCTGAAAAGAGTATCTGGGAGCAGGTTTCCGGTGGAGATGACATCATAAGAATAGCTAACAGAGAGTTCAATTCAAGAGCTTATGTTGCACGTTTCAACTTCAGCGGTGGAGATCAGCAGAAAAAACTTTCTGAGCTTTCCGGTGGTGAACGTAACCGTGTAAATCTTGCACTAATGCTTAAAGAGGAGGCAAATGTTCTGCTTCTTGATGAACCTACAAACGATCTGGATGTTAATACACTAAGAGCACTGGAAGAAGCACTCCTGGATTTTGCAGGCTGCGCTCTGGTAGTTAGTCATGACAGATGGTTCCTTGACAGAATTGCCACCCACATTCTTGCCTTTGAGGGAGATAGTGAAGCATTATGGTTTGAAGGTAACTTCTCAGAATATGAAGAAGATAAGAAAAAGCGCCTCGGAGCTGCAGCTCTGATTCCAAAGCGTATACGATACAGACATCTTACAAGAGATTAAAAATATTCAAAGCAGGGCTTTTACAGGCCCTGCTTCTGATTTCAGGCTGAAAATCATGAAATACATACTTCTCTTATTAACACTGCTTTTCCTTACAATAGGCTGCAGTAGCACAAACACCCCGAGTATTTCAGAAGAATCCAGCAAACAATCGGAAGCTCAGAGGCAGAAAACCAGAGAGTTTTTTCTGAAAATCAGAAATCATATAACAGAGGAAGACCTCAATATTATTCCCAAAGATAAATTTCTGCTGAATTATAAAATATTCCCCTCAACAGCTGAAGAAGTGGATAAACACACTCTTAAGTTACTTAAATCAGGAGTAATTGAAAAGAGCAGTACTTACACCTATCGGTTTCCTTTGGATGGGTTAGACTCTCCGGCTTTTCAGATACGCTTCATATATGGAACCACTGGCAGTAGGTATCTTACCCTGGAGCTTAGTACATATTTCGTAACCACTGAAGATAAGGTATGGAGAATCAATAAAAAGAGTTTTGAAAAGACCTATGCCTCTATAAATGAATTGTACAAAAAGAAGTACGGTAAACCATCTACTCTTAATTCAACAATGGATCTTTTTAATAGACAGTCAAAAGAGAGAGAGGGGTATAAAACAGAGAATATAACCCACTTTCCATGTGGAAAGTTTCATATCTCTTCCGCATTAAGAATCTCAGAAATAAAAACAAAAAAGAGAGTCTCTGTTACAATCAACTATATCCCCACCCCGGTAATGTTACAACTCATAAATCAGATCCCGAAAAAATAGAATCATAACAGCACGTCTTACAAATATCGATTCAGTAATTTCCCCTGCTCCTCAGCAGCATTGATTACACCTCTGTTGGCTGTGAAAACCTGAATCCCCTGAACCGTTGAGAAGTCACCATCATCTGTAACCAGTTTGGTAATATTATTACTCTTCATTGTCTCCAGAATAAAAAGATCGTATCCATCAACTTTAGTTTTACTCATTTCCACAAACCACTTACTACTGAGTTCTCCATTCAATGTTATTTCGGCGCACTGAGCACACATTTCAACAATCCTCCATGCAAGCTTCAATTCATCAATGACGTGCTGCCTTTCTTCTGCCAGATTATGCCTGAAATCTTTAAATCGCATCTGTTCTCTTTCTGTACAATAGAGGTTATATTCAGTTCGTTCTATTAGATGCGATAGTTCAGCAAAAGATGTCTCCGCATAATAAAGTTCCCCACCAGATTCTATAGATTTAGCCAGATAAGAAGGATAGTACGTAATCTGATAATGCCTGGCATTCAGGCACTTAACGTAAGTTAACCAGTACCATACGTTTGTATCAATAAGAAAAGAATCATCTATAGTTGGTTTATCTCTCCTTATATCTATAACATCGCTTCTGATTTGATAAATTCTGGACATAAATCACACTCCCATTCATCTGATTTGTGCCCAATAATTTCATCTACAGCTTTACGATATCTTTCATCTCTGTAGTACCTTTCTGAATTGTTAATAACTATCTCAACAATTCTCCTTCCCAATTCATCCAGATTATCAAACTTCAATAATCCAGAAATTTCTTCTTTCTCAAAAAAAAACAGCAACTGGCCAATTGCAAAATTAAAAAAAGGTGTCGCATATTTCTCCACTCCCAGAAAATCAAGAATAACAGTTCTGCCTTTTTTTAGTTCCTTTAGAGCAGGCTTAAAAACACTTTCCCCACTATCAATAGTAATGCAATTAATACCAACAATATCTTTCACTACTATTCTCACGATAGTGCTCCCTGAAATTATACCTTTATAGAGCTTCTCTGGATTTTTAAGATTGCTTTCGTACATTTTCATTTTACCCACCAAAGAAAGTTCCCCTCAAAACTTTCCCCCAAATAGTTTAAAATCTAAACTTAAATTCGTTTTAACACTATTTTTTATTCTATTATCATAAAAACAAAAAGTCAAAAGCAAAACTACTTCACAATCCAATCCCCTCATAATACTCTACACCTTCAAAAAGGAAGTTCTAATCTAAGCTCCCGCAAACAACAAAACGCCAGTTTAACCAGCAATACTAATCATCAGAACGCGAATTCACGCTAATAATCAGCCTTTGCCTTCGGCTACGCCCTGACAGGAACGCTAATAAACGCGAATGGAAACAATACAGATCACACAAGTCACACAAATTTACTATAAGACAAACAGAAATCCCCTCCTTCTCCGCATGAGCAGTGAGCTTGCGAGCAGCGATTAATTGCGGAGATGGGAGAAAGCGTTAGCTTTTCACCTTATTCATAAAAGGAGGGGGGGCAGCAAACAACCTTTTCCCGGAAAAGTTGTGCAGCTGACGGGGTGGTATTAGAAAGTCCAACAAGCCTTAAGATAACACCCTCCCGAACATCGCAGCTAAAAAGACAGAAGCATCTTCATTCATAGAAGGGGCCAATCCTGTTATTAATTTTTGAGGAACCAAAAACAGCTGTACAATTTTACACTAAGTGGAAAGCTTATGGTCGTGTAGGGGTTAGGCATGTCTAACCCGTTAAACGAATTATTAAACATCATAAAAACACAATTTTCATTAACCAGCAGGAATCATAAAAAACAAACAGTAGTAGAGACGCATCCTTGCGTCTATTTGAATATTCCCCCACCTTGACTATTAACTTCACATTAAGTATAAATTCAATGGGTTATTAGTTAAACATAAACAGTTGGTAAAAAGCTATATTAAGTTCCGGCAGAATATCAGAAGGTGATTTTTCTACCTGATTCTACTCAATATAGAGGGTAACCAACGCAATTTAAATAAAGAGGATATGAGAATGTTGGGTAGATTAAACACCGTCAGCTATATTGCAATTATTATCATTGCATTTATGCTGATTAACTGCAGCAGTGATGAAAATAAGGGCTACACAGAACTTGAATACAATTCCATTAAATTCACAAAAAAAAAGATGGGACACTTTATGGATAACCTCACTATAAAAGAAGTTATAAAACCTGAGTTATCAGATAATTCAGCAATCGGAATAATACACAAAGTAATTCGTACTGCTGAAGGGGAATATTTTATTTGTGACAGGCAGAAATCCAGGAAAGTTTTTAAATTCGACAAAAATGGTAAGTTTATAAAATCTTTTGGCACTCCGGGCCAGGGGCCTGGTGAATATCAGGATATAACCAGTATCTGCTCTCTTTCAAATGGGGAATTAGTTATTCTGAGTCAGCGTAAGATCATGCAGTTCTCAGCAGAAGGAAACCTTGTTAAAGAAGTAAGAACAGATATGCAGATAAGAGATATCTGTTCAGTTGAGAACAATCTTTTTCTATATATAGCAGATTTTGATAACCATTCAGTAAGCTTGAAAAAGAGAATACTTATAATGGACAGGGATTTTAATATAACTGGTGGATTTGATCAGTTCGATGGCTCCGCATGCAAATACTACTCTCTTCCTCACAACTTCTTTGCCAATACTAAAGACAAAGTTTTCTACCTGACACCTATTGAGCAATCTATCTCGATTTATGACACAGGGAGCCAGAAACTAGTGAAACTTCTACTCCCCCATAAATCAGAAGTTGTTACAGAATTAATGAAGAAAGATAATCTGGAACTTAATGATATAAATAAGATAAACTTTCATCTCCACAAATTTGCATGGCTTATAACTTCAGGTGACTACCTGATAGCAACAGAATATCTGCTGGAGAAGAGAATTTTCAACCTTTGGTTATTAAACTATAAAACCAGAAAGGCTATTCTTTTCCCAAAATCAGGCTTCACATCTGCCAGTAGTACAATCCACTTTAACCCCCATTTTGGTTCCTGTTCAGAAGGCTTCATAGGAGCAGTAGCCTATAATAGTAATTTTGATAAACTAAAAAACAGATACCCCAGATTATCCAATATAGAACTCAAACCCGGCGATAATCCCCTCATAATACTCTACACCTTCAAAAAGGAGATTTTATGAAGATAAATAGAGGTCTACTAATCATATATTCAGCAGCAATAATACTCGTAGTTTCTGCTTTTCTGAAAATCTATTCCGACAGAAACACTCTTCAAAAAAAGTTAACCAGTCTTAATAAAACGCACCACTCTATACAACAATATTACAGATCAATTAGAACTCAGGAATTCGACTATCTTCTTCATGGTATTTCATATCCCCCATTAATAAGTGATTCAGGTAATCATAGCATTGAAAATTACAGATTAATATTTGCTTTTAAAAATAGTTCCTGTGACTTATGCATTAAGAAAGAACTCTCATTCATAAACAGGCTATACGCCTCAGATACATCCACTTCATGTGCCATAATAATAGATACTCAAAATACCTCACAGATAGAACTATTCCGCAAAAATTTTAATATTAAAGCTCCGATATTCTACCCTCAGAATGATAGTTTTTTTAAATTGAACAGTATCACACATCCATCAATTATGTTTTTACAGGATAATAACAGAATTATTTCTGTTCTGCTCCCGACTCCAGGTACAGAGATGTTTGCAGATACATTTTTCCAATTCTGTTCACAATATTTTTTAATAATTAAGGAGGTAAAATGAGAAAACTTTCTCTGGCTGTTTTGTCATTAATTTTAGCAAGCGGGCTCTTAGTTCTTGCAAATACTGATCATAACCCCGGCGACGAGATTGGTAAGGGAGGCTCATGGCCTTTTTTCCGTTCAGCTCCGGTACAGATTCAGTGCGGATACGAAAATGGATGGTACACAGGTTACAGGATAGAGTGCCAGTATAAAAAGAATAACGTGATAATTTGTTTTAATATTCCCTGCGCCAGACGCCCTAATTTCTAAAAAGCGTCTACTCTGAAAGAACACCCAACCCCATACATCTCTGTACCGATTCCCCCACCTTGACAACAACATTACCATCTGATGAAATGAAAGAGGTTTATATAAAATTAATGGAGAAGAGAATTGAAAACTATACTTTTAAATCAACTGGATATACTAAAATCACACATCAAAAGATCAAAACTCAGAATTGGTTTACTTGGTCTCACTTACGAAATAGATTTGCAAAATCTGACCAATAAAGAGCAACTAGATAAACGTATTAAGAAGCTAGAAAACATCAGAATGGATTTGATTGATGCAGCAGATGCCGTTAAAGAACTAGAGATTGAATCCAACAAAAACTTGTTGTCTTTAAAAAATTTGAAATCGCAAGTTGATGAATTAAAAAAAGATAAAGACACTAATGAAACTCTTCTTAAAATATCTTCGGAATCTTTAATGCGTGTTATATCTCAAGCTACAAAAAAATCACGCATACGGAGTATTATTATCGGGTTTATATTAGGATTTTTTGCAAGTTTACTAGCAAACTATATAACAAACTATATATAATAACTTCTCAAAATCCGCTGCAATAATTAGCAATCCCTTATTCAAAGATTCTGATTTTCATCTGGTTCAGGGAAAATATCATGTGGTATCTTCTGAGTAGCCTTCAGTTCCTTTATATAGTCCCGTAAAGAATTAAATTCTTTTATATCATAGTTCAAGTCAGATCCCCATAGCATAATCCATAGATCTTTCCAGAAAACCCGATACACGTTCTTAATAAAATCCTCTTTGTATCCATCGTTTCTTTCGCTGAGTTTATAAAACAGAGCATAAAAATATTCAAATATATTATCTTTTAGTTCTGCTTTATTCGCTATAATCTCTTTAAGCACTCCACTTAAGAAATCAGAATTAATATAGAACTCTTTATTATTAAACATTAAAACATAGCTTTGTACAATCACTTCATATTGAAAGATTGTTCCACCTATGAATCCATCTTTATTAAGGAAAAGCTTGTCTTTAATAAACACAAATAAAGACTCTTCGGTAAGCTTTTTTAAATTCATTATAAAACCTATGTAAAGTTCCGCATTAAATCGAGGTTCACCTCTTCTTAATTTCAATTTATCTAATTGCTTCGTTAAGAAATCTACTAGCCATATAAGCTCTCTATCTGACCTTTTAGAAAATTGCTCTGTAAAAGTAATTAATAATTTTTTATTCTCATCAACGTGTTCTTTATATATAGCAAGAGTCCCATGTTCACCAACATGATCAATATATGCCGTCAAAATACCATAACAATATTCATAAACTTCTTTATCGAAATATGTGACCTGCTCAACAACATGCGAAATTTGAGATACCAAATAGAGTACGTTATTGTTTTCATTAGAGTAAAGTCGTTCTTGCTTTTTATTATTGCTTAATTCGGTATCTGCAATTTGGTACATATCTCGTCTATGATAAATTATGTACTTAAGAAAATCTTTTTGATGAGATTCTAATGCAATATTCTTTATAAAAAGAATTACCTCATCTACCATTTCATCTTTTCTAATATCTCCCATTTTTATTTTATCAACCATGTTTTTCATTTCATAGAATCTTTTTTCTTCTTCAAAAAAATTTACCAAAAGTACAATTGACAACTTATTAAAGACTCTTAATTCTGGATGATTAAAAGTAGCATACATACTGTTACTCATATATCTAATGATGTTTTTTAATTTACCGGACCTATCAGAAAAGAATTTTTTTAGTTCTTCAGCTATTTTTTCATCATCTTCTCTATTTTTTTCTAATAAGTCCTCTTTATGCTCTTCTCCCATATCTCTGCTCCATGCTTCTTCAAGTCTTCTCCCAGAGAAACCACTTTTCACTAAATCCTCAATTTTAGATCTATTAAGGTTTATGAATCTGACATGTTCTGGAAAATGAAATTTTATCCAAAACCCAAGCAGAACATTCTCCCATGACAATTCATTAATTTGCCACCTGGAAAGCAAGCCTTTTAATTTTATTTCAAAAATTTCAAAAAACTGTTTTAAATCTCTTAAATTATCATCAAATAGATTCATATCTAATTCTTTCAACTTTTCCAGAATTTCATTATTACTTCTATTGTTTATAACTGATTCAATAAGTTTTATTTTTTCATCTGACTTATCCACTATCCCAAGGGCATGTTTCAGCGGAAACAATTTAACTAAAAATTTCTCTCCATCAACAAAACCTTTATTCTTTAAAATACACTTAACCTTATTCTTATCAACCCCTGCAATGAAACAGCATCCTTCTATATCAAGAAGTTGGTTAAGTTCTGCAAAGAATTGATACACTATTTCCGGTTTACTTCTATCTAAATCATCTATGAAAACTATCAGCGAAAAATTCCCGTTATTTCTTCTATTCCTATCATTACCGTTAGCGCTGCAAACACAATCAGTTTTACTCAATTTTTGTAAATGCTTACCAATACGTTTTTTAAGCTGATCTGTATCAGTAGAGTTATTAAGTAGCAATGAAACAAAATCACCTGCAATGACTGACTTAACTGAAATCAGATCTACTACCCACTTTAGAAATGGTAGCTTTTCTGCAATGAAGATTGAAAATTTTATAAAACTAAGATTATCTCCATTTAATGATTTAGCTATTTCAACAATAAGATCTCTTTTCATCTTATTAAAATCCGTATATCTCCATGGATCAAACCAAACCGTATTTATCTTTTTTTTATCAAACTTTTCTTTTAACATTCTCATGAGAAACGTTTTGCCTGATCCCCAATCACCGTATATTGCAACATTTAAAAACTTTTCTTTAGCATAGTTACAAATATCTCTTGAAATATCTTCAGCAAGCAATTCTCTTTCAAACAAATCTTTTGATGTAAATTGATCATCCTTTTTATTCCTTTCTTCTTCAATCCTGCGATTTGTTTCACGTTGTACAGAAACAATAAACAATCCATAAAAAGAGTAGGCTATAACCAGAAAAAGATTGCTAATATAAGATTCATCAATATATGGAAATAAAGCTATGTAATGAGATACACTAAAACAAAAAGCAAGAAAGAGCCCCCTATTTACTCTATCACCCCAAAGCTTAAATCTTTGCCAGGTAGTTTTAGACACCAGACCAAGAACTACCAAACTCAAAGGGATGACTATTATCCACCAGTTCGGCATCTGCAATAATCCGTCCTCATTCAACCATTTAAAGAATTTCAAATATTTACTCTTTAGCTTAAACTCATCTATCAGATAAATATTTGCTACAGTCCAGATATAGGCTATAAACAGATACCAGAAAACCTTACTCAAACACTTCTTAACCATCTCACTCATTCTTAAACCTTTTGTATTAATAATTCTTACGATTTTATTTGAGCAGATGGCGGGATGTGTGTCAAGACTCGTCTGTTTTGATTTGTCCTTAACAAACAAACGGTCACAGCATGTTGTGACCCTACGTTTCTTATTTTAATTCTGCTGAACCTGAAAAGCTGTACTGTTATGACCGGCAATTAAAGTCATAATAACCTCCTCCCCCTCATTCTTCGGGTACTCCTCCTCCAGGAGGAGAGCTATGTCCTTTGTTAATGATGACGCTGGCGCGTCGCCCATCTCTGATATTAGTCGTCATTCGCTTCGCTACTTCCTTCCTTCAGAGACGCTGCGGATTTCCTGGATGAATGTATGGGGGGAGCCTGTTTTTAATTTCTGCAGGAACCAAAAACAACTGTACGATTTCACACTAAGTGGAAAGCTTATGGTCGTGTAGGGGTTTGATATATCAAACCCGTTTAACGGGTTATTGAATGTCATAAAAACACACAGGAAGAATCCCCTCCTTCTCCGCATGAGTAATGAGCTTGCGAGAGAACAGCTTGTCACTATATTTAAGGCATGCCTAACCCGTCTGGAGCACCTCTCACCACTGAAGGTCTCTGCATGAGCAGTGAGCTTGCGAACAGCGATTAATAGCAGAGATGGGCACAGCGTAGCTGTCACCTTTTAGAAAACGAAGTGAATGACTGAAAATATAGGTGAGATGGGCAACGCGTCAGCGTTATCCTTATAAATCTATCTTCCAATTGGTGTTTAAATAAATTTACAAGGAAACACCTGCATTTTTCCAAAGAGACCTCTTTTTTTAATCATTTTTAAACAAAACTATCCAAAAATAACTATTTTTTTGACTTTATATCGAAATATAACTATATTTAAAATAATATAACAATTTTCTGAGGAAATAGAATGAATATAAATATTTCTGAATTACAAACTGTTGGCTACACTTATCTCATAAAAGAATTAAACCTCAAAACAATTCCCAACTGGAAAACCTCCTATATTTCAAATACTGCAAACCGCCATTCAATACAGAGTCGTCATAAAACTCAGGAAATATATCCACATACTTACTGGCCTGGTGATAACTATACAGATCATCTGGAGTTTGCAATTAAATACGATGGAATCAATCTCAGTATTCTTTATCTAATATTTAACCGAATTAATCCGGTTGAACTGGAAACATATATAAAAAGCAAACCTACCAGCAAATATACAAGAAAGATATGGTTCTTATATGAATTTCTCACAGCCAGGATTCTAAATATTCCTCCTTTAACAAAAGGAAACTATACAGAGATTCTTGAAGAGAAGAGATATTATACAATATCAAATGGATCACGTATAAAAAGACAAAAGATAATAAACAACCTCCCCGGCCCATCTTCTTTCTGCCCTGTTATAAGAAAAACAGAGCATCTGAAATCCAGAGAAAAGATTGATATATATCAGAAATCAAAAGAAATAATTGACACTTTCCATCAGGATATAATAAAGAGATCACTTAACTATCTTTATGGAAAGGAGACAAAATCATCTTTTGAAATCGAAAACATATCACCTGATATTAGAAGATCTGAAAAATTCACTCAGCTTCTGAAAAGTGCAAAAGATAGGGATTTTTGTAACAAAAACGATCTTATACTACTACAAAACCAGATCATTGACCCCAGATTTAAAGCTGACAATTACAGAACCCTGCAAAATTATGTTGGAGAAACAGTTATGTATCAAAAGAAATAATACATTTCATTTGTCCAAAACCGACTGATATTAAACAACTAATGGAAGGGTTGATAGAGTCTCATAACATAATGAAATCGGGTGGAATACATCCAGTCATTCATGCAGCAATAATTTCCTATGGTTTTGTTTTTCTTCACCCCTTTGAAGATGGAAATGGTAGAATTCACAGATTTCTTATCCACAATATTTTATCTGAATACAATTTAATACCCCATAATCTGATTTTCCCTGTATCAGCCACAATGTTAAAACACAACTCACAATACAACGAATCTCTGGAACATTTTTCAAAACCAATCAGCAATGTAACCGATTACTCTCTTGATGAATTCGGAGTAATGGAGGTATTAAATGACACCTCTCAATGGTATAAGTATATGGATCTTACTTATCAGGCTGAATCTCTTTACGATTTCATTAAATTAACGATTGAGGAAGAGCTCCACAATGAACTCAATTTCCTTACAAACTATGATAAAACCAAAAAATCACTTCAGGATATCGCGGACTTACCGGATCGCTATATAGATCTCTTTATAAAATTCTGTCTACAAAACAGAGGAAAACTATCAGCTTCAAAACGGAAATCATTTTTCAACTTCCTAACAGACGATGAATTAATCCGAATGGAACAGATTGTTCAGACAAACTTTAAACCTGATAGCTCCAGTTAATATGCTACTGTGAGAGCTTGAATACAATTTACTAAAAATCTGTCTGGCAATCCCCCATGCAATGCTTACCAAAATTACCATATGCTGTCAGGGGTTTCGGAGAATGCACAGGTAAACACAGAATCTGGTATTTGGAAATACAATCTGTATAGTAACACTTGTGTCCTACCAGCCTTGCGCCTATAAACTCTCTAGCCCCATAATCACATATAGCTGCAACTTCTGACAAAGATGGTAAACAGTAGCACGACATAGCAGACATAGCTTGTGCTTGAACTGAAGAAACAATAATACCCGTCACAATTGCACAGATAAGTAAAATAACAAGTAAAATTTTCTGCTTCATATTAACTCTCCTCCCGATATATAATAATGTCATCTTTCTCTCTGCAAAAATAGCGACCCTGCCCATAACCGATAATCCTGCTTCCCAGAGGAATAGCCAGGACTTTTAATAGATTCCCTGACGTATCGAATTTATACCAGAGAAATTTATCTTTATTTGAGATAGCACCTAACAAAAATGTCTCTGAATGGATATCAGTCATAAAATAGAAGAAGAGCGTAGCATACCTCTTATCCTTTTTTATTGTCTTTTTCAAATATTCCAGCGCTAATTCAGGAACGATAGATAGTTTCTTTAATACTTCCCCACTCTGATTAAACACAATCATAGTCGATGAGTTATTCAGATAGACTGCCATTAAATTTTCAGTCAATCTGGCTACTGTGACATTATATGGATGCAATGCTTTCAGATCTTCTAAAAATCCCCTCTGTATCACTACCATACTTGCCGGAACTTTTAACCAATATATATTCAGCAGGGCTCTTTAAAAGAAACTTACTATTATCTTCTTTTGTGACAATACATTTAACCGTTTTAGACTTGTTGTTAAGCAGAACTATCTTTTCAAATCTATGCTTAGAGCCGGAAGCACCAATAAAAAACTGGTCGGATTTCAGAAAAGGATATACTGTATTAAGCTCTTTAATGAACTTGTACGTTTTTATTGTTTTTCCTTCACTATCAAAAACAATTGACCGTTTCAGCATTTGGTCCGTTACAACGATTCTGTTATCGTAAGTAATATTGAAAAATTTTGGCTGAAAAGATGCCGATAATTCTCCAGGTCCCTGTCCTTCTCTACAAAATGAGCTAATAAAGTGATACTCTTTGTTAAAAACAAAGAACCTTGTCAGTAAATCATCATAAACATATATGTATTTATTCGATCCAACAAGTACTCTGGATGCCCTTGCAAAAAAATGCTTTGAACTGAAATCAGCTGGAATTTTGCCAACCTTTATCAGGTCAGAGATTCCCGTCTCTTTATGAGTTATAACCGGGCTTTTAACGACATCAATCTTACTCAGTAAAAAACCCGTCACAATCAAATGTACAACCACTAAAAAAAACCGACTTATTTCTCATTACCCTTTCCTTTCAATTTATTAAAAACCTTGATAACCTCTATAAAGTCATTACCTGACAGAGCGCCAAGCTTACTCATAGCAACTTTTCCATTGTTTATTATCAAAGTTTGCTCAAGATTCATTTTAATTCTCATATTTTTGACAAACTCTACTTCATTGTTGGGTGAGCATGGTATAAATTCATCTCCGACTTTTTCTTTCAACCTGAACATTTCGTCAGGATTGCCTAAAACTACACCAAAAACTCTACCACCTGCCTCTGTAAACCTTCTGGCGATTCTCCCCCAATAGAGCATATTGTCACTACAGAAAGAGCAGGGTTTTTTAAAAATAAAAACAGCATTTATTCCTTTATTCAACGACTCTTCACTGTAATCTTGTGCATCAGTATCAATTACATCGAAAGACGGTATTCTCTCATTTTGAATCAATATAGGAAACGCTTCCAATAGATGCTGGTTATCAAGATAAAGCTTAACCGAAACAACAGTCGACAAAATGAGTAAAGTTAACCCCAAATACAGAACCAATTTTCTCATAATTCTCTCCAAACAAACTAACTCAAACTTTACAAATCAAATAATTACTACACTAATCCTCATCCCAAAGTCAATACAAAAGGTTCTTAAACCTTTTGTATTAATAATTCTTACGATTTTATTTGAGCAGATGGTGGGATGTGTGTCAAGGTTGGGGCGATTGGCAGACTGTTTTTAAGGTACACAAAGAGAACAGACTAACAATGACAAACACGGACAAACACAGGTGTGGGTGAATAACTGTAAGACTTTATATTAAAGGAAGAATCTTTGGATGCGAGAGACTATGCATGAGTAATACGCTTGCGAAGGAATAGCTTTTCACTTTGTACTTGAAGGGAGGAACTTCTTGTTTACCTTACTTAAATCTGTGCTGCTATTCTTTAACAGGAAAAACCTATTTATATACATTTTTCCTGTGCCCTACGGCAACAACTTTGATTATTAATTTTTCTTTCTCAATTGCATATATAACTCTGTAATTCTCAAACCTGTAACGATATAACCCTTTGAACTGCTTTTTCAAAGGCTTTCCAAAATAGAAAGGATCTTCAGCCAGATATTGCTTTACTCTGGTTACAATTACTCTGGCTGCTTCTTTATCAATTTTTTTCAGATCCTTTAAAGCCCTGGTATCCCATAAAACCTTAAAAACCAAGTTCTTTCTCCAACTCTTCAGTTGTTACATACTTTGCATTTTTATCACTAACCCTTTCGAATGCACGATATGCTTCTTCATAATCTTCAAGTTTCTCTTCAATCATCTGCTTAATAAATGAACTTTTAGATCTTCTACTCTTTTTTGCCAGATCTTCAAGGCGTTTATTGAGCTCATCAGGCAATCTCACACTTAATGTAGACATGCTTACCTCCTACAACATTTGTATTACAAGTCATACAAAAATGCAATAACAATCAAATTTTGTTCAAAACGATAAAGGGTTAACATCAATAATTCACTCAATTTTATCTTCGGAATCAGACGCAAGGATGCGTCTCTACTATTGTTTGGCTTTTATAAAATTGTGCAGGAGGTTTTTCTACCTTAAGGCTTAGTGGACTTTCTAATACCACCCCGACCTCGTTCCCCGGTCACCCCTCCTTTTATGAATAAGGTGAAAAGCTAACGCTTTCTCCCATCTCCGCAATTAATCGCTGTTCGCAAGCTCACTGCTCATGCAGAGAAGGAGGGGATTTCTGTTTATCTCAAACAATTCCTACTGATCAGAAACGGTTGTATTGTTAAGGTCGATTGTAAAGAGAGCATCAATGTCATGCCTTTGCCAGTCGTGCAACGAAATTCTACCCCTATATAACTGCTTTTTAAGAAACATATCGATTTATAATCATTTTTTGAGAAAAACTCCATTCTATAACTGTTTCTAAAGATAAATGTCGTTTTGTAACAATTTTAAAACTAAAAGATCTAAATTAATCAGGTATGAGATATTTTGATTTGATTTTTTATCTATATAATTATATATATAAAAGTATAGATTTGAGGTGCAAAAAATGGGGCGACCAAAGGCAGTTTTTACTATTGACGAGGATATTTTGAAAGAACTTAATTATGTTTCTGAAGAACTTAAAGAGAAGAAGAGCCACATTGTTGAAAAAGCTCTCATCTTCTACTTTGATGCTATTGACGTACAAATTGCAGACAAAAGAATGAAAGATCTCAAAGATGGAAAAGAAGAACTGGTTCCTGCTGAGGATATTTTTAACAACCTTGAACTGTGAAATACAAACTACTATTTACAAAAAAAGCAGAAAAAGAGTTTTATAGAATAGAGCGTTCTTATCAGAAACTCATTGCCGTAAAACTGAAATCCCTTGCAGAAGATTTTCAGGGAACTTCAAACAACATTAAAAAACTTAAAGGGAAATATGAATATTTCAGGTTAAGAGTAGGCCAATACAGAGTTATTTTCAATAAAGAGGATGATAAACTAATCATCACAGTAATTCATATAGGGCACCGCAAAAAGATCTACGAAAAGCTATAGAATTATTTAACAGCATACAGCCAACACAATACTCTCTCCCACTGAACCCTATGAAATCACAAAAATTATTTTCTACTAAATTTTAGTAGATTTAATTTTCAACTTATACTAAAATTTAGTAGAAACTAAGAGGAGGTAAAATGAAAAACATTCTTTCAAGAGCTGATGAAATCTTACTTCTGGCAATTCTCAGGTTAAAAGATAATGCCTACGGAGTTACTATTTCCGAAGAAATCAAGAAGAGAACAGGCAAAGACATTACCATTGGGAGCTTGTGGGTCTCTCTCGATATTCTGACTAAAAAAGGCCTGATTTCCAAAGAACTCACAGATCCCACAGAGAAAAGAAGAGGCCATAAAAAGATATTTTATACCATTACTCAGGAAGGATTAATTGCTCTTGAAGATATAAGAGCATTTCAGAACTCCATCTGGCATGGAGCAGGTTCACTCATAAAAAAAGTGAAGGAAACATCATGAATAGCCAGAAATACCCTCCCCGACTTCTGCAGTGGTTCATCAGAATATTTATGAACTCAGAAGAGAAACTCTCCATTAAAGGTGATATGGATGAGATCTTTGATGGCAAATATAAAGAATCTGGATATATAGCTGCTCTCATCTGGTATTTTAAGCAGTCTCTCTTTATGATCCCCGGGCTTATAAAATACAGTATTTCCGCGCAAATACAGATTCTTGGTAACTATTACACCACAGCCAGACGAAGTCTGATGAAAAATAAGACCTATACCTTTATAAACATATTCAGTCTTATAACTGGTATAAGTTGCTGCCTTATTGCTGGCTTTTACATCTATCAGGAAACCGGTTACGACTCATTTCATAAAAACCACAGCAGAATCTACAGAGTTGTTATGAATATGAAAAATCAGAATTCAGAAGACAGATACGGATTAACTTACCCCCCTGTTGGGGATATTATTAAACAGGCAAATCCGGGAATAGAAGCTTCAGCACGGATTTTCTTCAGAGATCCTATGCCCGTAAAAACAGGCAACAAGCTATTTTATGAGAACCGTGTTACCTTTGCTGATCCTGATATTCTTAAAGTATTCAGTTTGAAATTTACAACAAAGGTATCTGATACTGTACTGGATTCACATACCAATGCATTAATAAGTAAATCCATAGCAATAAAATATTTTGGAAAATCTAACCCTATAGGCAAAACCATAAGATTAAAGAATGCTAAAGATTTTACTGTAGCCGGGGTTTTTGATAATCTGCCTCACAATTCACACATGCAGATGGATTTCATCTTCCCTTTTGAGAATATGTATAATAGAGCAATTTTCTCTTACCAGCTCAACTGGGGGCTTATGGCTCCATGTTACACATATGTTCTGGCAACAGAAACCAGCAATTCTGAAACACTCAAAGCTGCAACCAGAGGACTTATTTCCAAACACATCCCCATCCCTCCGGGAGCATCAATTGAGCTGGGATATCAGCCAGTTAAAAAGATACATCTGGACAACAGAATAAAAGGTGACTATTTCTTCAGCAAAAACAGCAGAGCAAAACTCTATATAATTGCAACGATTGCCATATTTATTTTGCTGATTGCAGGTTTTAACTACATGAATCTTTCAACTGCAAGAGCAACTGAAAGAGTTCAGGAAATCGGTATTAGAAAAGCAATGGGCGCTTTCAGATCACAGCTTACGGGGCAGTTTCTTACAGAAGCACTTGTAGTAACAGCCTTTGCGGCAATAATATCCATCGGCATAACAAAGATGGCAGCTCCCTTCATCTCTTCACTGCTAATGACAGAAATAGATACAGATTTTACAGCAAATCCCTGGATATCTGTTGCTCTTATTACCTTTGTACTTCTAACCGGTTTCGCTGCAGGTATATACCCGGCAACCTATCTTTCAGGCATTAAATCTACAGGTACCTTTAAGAATATTCAGACCAGTAAAAAAGGACATGCTTTTTTCAGAAAATCTCTTGTAATATTGCAATTTGCCATATGCATAACCCTGATTACCGGAGTTGTTGTAATAAGGAAACAGCTGGATTTCATGACAAATGCTGATCCGGGCTTTAAGAATAACAATAATATAGTCATCCCTTTCTCAACAGCTGGTAAATTAAATGATTACAGGGTACTGAAAGAGAAAATTAACATAACAGAGGGAGTACAGGAAGTAACTGCCTGCCGGTATCCTCTTATAAATATGGGACTGATTACAACAATGTACAGCAGTCAAACACCTGAAAAAGAGATAAAAGCCCACATTAACAGCATAGATTTCGATTATCTGAAACATTTTGATCTTAAATTAATAGCAGGTCGCAACTTCTCACCCGATAATCCGGGAGATGTAGCCCAAGGGTTTATTATTACCAGATCTCTTTCAGAAAAACTTGGTTACCATAACCCTGCAGAAATAGTTGGCAGAGTATACTCTATCTCCACATGGGGATTTAAAGGAAAAATAACAGGAGTGGTGGAAAACTTTAATCACAGATCTCTTCACTCAGCAGAATCTCCTGTAATACTACTTCATTACCCGGATAAGATGAGAACAATGGTTGTAAGTCTTAAATCAGGTAACACATCTGCTACTTTGAAAAGGTTGCGCCGGATCTGGAAATCATTAATGCCTGAAGCTCCTTTTAAATACAGATTTCTTGATGATAAACTGAATGAGTTCTATATTGAAGAATCAAAGACTTCAGAAATTGTTACCGTTTTTGCTGTTATTGCAATACTCACTGGTTGTATGGGGCTGTACGGCCTGTCAACATATTCAGTAAACCAACGAAAAAAGGAGATCGGTATAAGAAAGATTGCCGGTTCTTCAGTTTCATCTATAGTATTTCTTTTAACCAGAAATTTTACGTGGCTGGTACTTACGGCAAATCTGATTGCAGCTCCTGTAGCCTGGTATCTGATGAATCGCTGGCTTCAGAGCTTTGCCTATAAAACAGAATTTGACATGTGGATACTTTCTGCTGTAGCAGGAGCTTCGATACTAATAGCTCTCTTAACTATAATCAGTCAGTCTGTTAAAGCAGCAATGGCCAATCCGCTGAACTGTATCAGATACGAATAGTCGGGGCAAACAAGGATCTCAGAATACTAACGGTCACAACATGTTGTGACCCTACGTTTCTTATTATAATTCTGCTGAACCTGAAAAGCTGTACTGTTATGACGCGTAATTAAAGTCATAATAACCTCCTCCCCCTCATTCTTCGGGTACTCCTCCTCCAGGAGGAGAGCTATGTCCTTGCTTCGCTGCGGATTTCCTGTCTGAATGTATGGGGGTAGCCTGTTTTTAATTTCTGCAGGAACCAAAAACAACTGTACGATTTCACACTAAGTGGAAAGCTTAAGTTTGTGTAGGGGTTTGATATATCAAACCCGTTTAACGGGTTATTGAATGTCATAAAAACACAATTTTCATTAACCAGCAGGAATCATAAAAGATAAGCAGTAATCAGAAAATTATCAGATCCACTGCTGTATAAATTAGAAGAATAGCCAGAACAGCATTAAGCCGGAATCTGAATTTCCCGTTTTTAAGCCTCATTTTAATAGCTGCTCCAAAAAGAGCCCAGGTTGTTATAGATAAGAATGAGAACAGTGCAAGCCCGGGAGCTGCAATTACCTGATACAGAGGCTTACCCGCCAGTGGAGCAAGAAAAGTAGTATACACTGTTATACCATAAACCAGTACCTTGGGATTAAAGAGTTGCAGTACCATTCCTTTTAAAAAAGCTCCTTTAACCTCTTCAGAGCTATTCTCAGCAGCTCCTGATCTGAAAATTGATATCGCAAGCCATACTATATATCCAGCTCCTGCCCACCTGAGATACTTCTCCGCTACAGGAACACTGGTTAGAAGAAAACCTGACATCAGAGCACATAAGATCATAACAACAACTACTCCTGAAGCAATTCCCAGCATAAACCCCAGGCTACGTCTGTATCCGTAATTAACTCCCATTGACGCACAGGCTATATTATTTGGCCCCGGCGTAAAAGTCGTTATCAGCATAAAAGACAGAAGTGGTATAAATTCGATTCCCATAAAAATATCATACCTCCGGCACCTATTCATACAATAGAATCTTTGTCACAATAACAACCAGCGTCATCTTAATGCGCTAGTTTGTGCAGGTCAGTGTCAGTCTTTGTTAGTCCGTGCTCTATCTTTTTTAAAATTGAATTAATACTATTTCTACACTAAAAATAACTTAAGGTTTTAATGATACGTAATATAATCGGAGGTATGTGGATGAAAGTTTTACATATGGTTTCAGGTTCAGGGGGCTCTTTCTATTGTGGTAATTGTATGAGGGATAAAGTATATGTAGGAGCTCTGAGAACTCTTGGAGTGGACGTTACAATGATGCCCCTCTATCTTCCTCTCAATGCAAGTGATTACGGAAGTCCCGGAGACACACCGGTTTTCTTTGGTGCAGTAGGCCTCTATCTGAGACAGATGGTTCCCTTCCTGCGTAAAGCCCCCCGATGGTTTCAGAAGCTTTTCGATTCCCCCTCACTTCTGCATCTTGCAGCAAAAAAAGCAGGATCAACCAGAGCTAAAGGCCTTGGAGAAATGACCCTCAGCATGTTGAAAGGAGAAGAAGGCAATCAACAGCAGGAGTTAAAAGATCTGATTAAATGGCTCAAAGTACCTGAAAACAGACCAGATATAATACACATTTCCAACGCCCTCCTCATAGGCCTGGCAGGCCCTTTAAAAAAAGAGACTGGTGCCAGAATAGTAGTATCTCTTCAGGATGAAGATGTCTGGCTTGATGCCATGTTTGAACCATTCAGAACCCAGTGCTGGGAAACTATGTCTGAGAAAGGTAAAGAGGTTGATGCCTTTGTAACAGCAAGTGACTACTTTGCAGATCTTATGCATGAAAGAGCAGATTATCCACGGGAAAAGATCAATGTAATTGAAACAGGAATAGACCCTGATTATTATAAAGTTGCAGAACAGCAGAACCCTCCGGTTATAGGCTATCTGAGTCGTCTGTGCCCTGCCAACGGCCTCGACATTCTTGTTCAGGCATTTATAATACTTCACCAGAAGGGTTACAAAGATCTGCAGCTGAAACTCAGTGGTGGGTATACTCAGGACGATCTGGCTTTTATCGATGCAATGACAGAAATGTTGAAAAAAGAGAATCTTCAGAGTAAGTGTGAAATTGTTGAAGATTTCTTTGGAACTGAACGCCTCGATTTTCTGAAAGGCCTCTCACTTCTTACTGTTCCCGTTCCAAATGGCGAAGCTCTGGGACTATATCAACTGGAAGCTCTGGCATCAGCTGTTCCACTGGTTCAGCCTGAAACAGGGGCTTTCCCTGAAATAATAGCTAAAACCAAAGGTGGTTACACCTACACCCCCAATACACCGGAAAAACTGGCGGAAACTATTGCCCCCCTGCTGGAACAACCTGAAGAGCTCAGAAAAACCGGAGTAAGAGGAAGAAACAGTATTATTGAGAAGTACAATAGCCAGAATATGGCAAGAAATATGCTCAGCTTATACAAAGGGCTGTAGAGACACAGCCCTGCTTCTCTTAATTAATCTAAAGCCTTTTTGCAGCTTTCACGTTTCTGAACCAGAAAAAATAATCGCAGTACTCCAGTAGATTGATGTTGTTTATGGTATAGTACTTCTCCCACATCTCGTTTCCATATAGAGCGCCTATAGATTGGTGGTATCTTCCGGTATTTAACCAGGACTTAAGTGTGCCAGCTTGTTCAACATCATTAAGCCTGAGAATAATCTTCTCAGAATCTGCTTTATAGAAGAGTTCATTGATAGAATCCTTCATCGGCTCTCTGGTAATCTCCTGTACAACAACATTTCCATATGTTTTATTGGCAAACTCCTCTTTTGCAACAAAAGAGCCTTTTGCAAAACCAAAAGCTACCGCATGGTAATCGTTACCAACCAAATCCTTCATATACTTACCCATACTTTTACCCGATGCCTTCAATTTATAACAGCTGTGAGAGTTGTGGGCCCAGAGAGCAACTCCACCACTATTGAGTTCGGAAAGCCAGAGAGCATTCTCTCCCATATAATGGTCCCGGTTACCGATGTTGTCTGCAATCAAGTTGAAGTTTTGCAAAAGAGTCTCTGCAATACGTTGATGAATGAGATACTCCCTTTCACCAGTTCCCATTAACTGTTCCCTGAATTCAATAATTCTGTTTTTCAAAGCCAGAAGGTTATTTTTAAAATTCTCCTTACTATCACCATTTAAAGCAGCAAGAGTTGAGTAGTCGGTTTTATCCAGCTCTTCAAAAAAATCCTTAAACTCTTCCCATATCTCCGGTTTGTTACTACCAAAAAACCTGTTAAAAAAGAAGGAGGCATCCTTTAAAGATTGGCAATCCACCCCATAAAGGTGAACCATATCGGAAGCTTCACGATTAACATTGAAATCCCTCATCCACTCTATCAGTCTGGCAACCTCTTCCACTCTCCAGGTCCAGAAATGGATCTTATTTCTCATCATTGTTCTTAGATCAGGATCTCCGGTTACGATCTCTCCGGTTGTTATATAGTGATCAAGATAGAGGGATTCCGCAAGATCACATTCAAAACCCATAATTCTGAAGCCCTTCTCTTCTACCAGATACTTAAAGATCCGATGCTTCATCTCAAAAAACTCTTTAGATCCGTGAGTTGCTTCTCCCAACCCAACAATTTTCGCATCACCAAGACCTTTAACAAGCTTAAGATCGGTACTGTTCTGATCCGGGGCTGAACCATTAAACTCAATTGCGATTGAATTCAGTTCTATCAGAGCGTCATTAACCGTAACCTGCTTTGGTTCACTTTTCTGATCATTGGTACATGCTACCAGAAGCATTAAAAGGGTTATCAGTAAGAAAACTTTTAAACTATTCATGTAGTTCCCTCCAGTTATTTGTTTCAAGGCAATTCTTTCAATTGACATAGTTCCTGTTTGCTGGAACTCAGAGCCCTTTTGCAGCCTCTACATTTCTAAACCAGAAAAAGAAATCGCAATAGAGATATAAATTAACGTTTTTATCACCATAGTACCTCTCCCAGTCTTCTGCACTGTAAACGGCTCCTATATTCTGAAATGTTCTGCCCGTATTGAGCCATATCCGAAGATTTTCTTTGTTTTTGACACTGTCCATACTAATTACAAGATTCTGTAAATCCGCTTTATAGAAGAGCTCATTAATAGACCCTTCAAGTGGTTCTCTATTAATATTATGAATTTTCAGACCAGTATAAGTACCATTCTTTCTTTCAATAGCTCTTAATGAACCCTTGGCAAAACCAAAACCTACAGTCTGATACTCATCACCTATTTTACTATTAATCCTGGCCCCCATATTTCCCTTCCAGACACAGGAGTGTCCATTATGAGCCCATAACACCACTCCTCCTCCATTAAGCTCAGAAAACCATACAGCATTATCTCCCATAAAAGTATCCCTTTTACCTGGAGAACCTGTTTTCTGATAAAACACCTGCAGAAGCACATCCGGTATACGTTCATAGATCATATAATTTCTTTCCCCTACACCTAACAGTTCCGGTTTTGACTCTGTAATTCTGCTCTTCAGATTTTTAAGACCACTCTTAAGTTTCTCCTTATCACTAACACTGAGAAGCTTTATATCAGGATTTCTGATACTGTCCATCCATTCCAGAAACTCACCAAACTCATCTGTAAGCTCCGGTTTATACTGATTAAAGAGTCTCTTATAAAAGAAAACTGCATCCTTAAGGCTCTGACAATCCACTCCATAGAGATGAACCATATCATCTTCTGCTCTACCTTTATTAAACTCTCTCATCCACTCTATAAGAACAGCAATCTCTTCTACCTGCCAGGTCCAGAAATGCACTTTACTTTTCATCATTGACCGTAAATCCGGGTCCCCGGACAAAATCTCACCGGTAGTAATATAGTGATCAAGATAGAGGGATTCAGCAAGTTCGCACTCAAATCCAAATATCCTGAAACCTCTCTCTTCAGTCAGATACTTAAAGATTCTGTGCTTCATCTCAAAGAACTCTTTAGATCCGTGAGTTGCTTCTCCCAGCCCAACAATTTTTGCATCCCCAAGACCTTTAACAAGCTTAAGATCGGTACTGTTCTGATCCGGAGATGAACCATTAAACTCAATTGCGATTGAATTCAGTTCTATCAGAGCGTCATTAACCGTAACCTGCTTTGGTTCACTTTTCTGATCATTGGTACATGCCACCAGAAGCATTAAAAGAGTTATCAGTAAGAAAACTTTTAAACTATTCATACAACATCCTCCCACCGTTCATAAGCTATTACGTAACCCGTAAGATTATTTGGAAAATTCCGCTAAATTACCTCTCATTCGTCTCCCTGTTAATAACAATTAGAGAGGAGATTATTAATGAAGAATATCAACACAATATTTGATTGCAGAATTGAGAAGGAGAAGACTTATGAAGGAGTACAATATATAGGCACCGGAAATAATGGGAAAGTAAAAATAAAATGCCACACCTGCTCTGGTACGGAACTGAAATTCGATATTATAAAAAGCTTCATACTTTATAACCGTACTATTCCAATTGAAATCAGTAATATTAATACTTCTACAGCTTCATGTGATTTCAGAATAGGCAAACAGATACACAAAGATTCATCTTTTATAATTAAAGGGGAAGATACTATGAAGATAGCATATGAAGAGAATAACAGAACAAGATTTTTTACATTAACAAAGAAAGATCGCCATCTTATTCTGGAAAGAACTGTAAGTGGTAACTACTGTAAAATAGTTGTTGATACCAAATCAGAACTACCTCAATCCAGATAATAAAAAAACTCCAACGCTAATGCACGCGAATAAAAACAGTGTTAAAGAGTTTACAAAAAACCACTATCTCTCTTTTTTACTCACTTTTTAACGTACTTTTTGAATCAACGCTAAGTTAAGGGTTCATTAAACAGATTCAGACGCCTTCTACAATTACGTAGAAGGGAGATTTCATAATACGGGATTTAACCCCGAAAACCTCTCTCAGAGTATCTTCGGTAATAACCTCTTCAGCTGAACCATCTCTATATATTCCTCCATTATCAAGAACAATAATTCTCCGGGCAAAAGAGGCTGCCTGATTCAGGTCATGAACAACCATAACGACTGTTATTCCCAGATTCTGATTAAGCTCTTTTATCTGATTAAGAATCTCATACTGATGAGCAATATCCAGAAAGGTTGTAGGTTCATCGAAAACTACTATTTCTGCTTCCTGAGCCATTACCATAGCAATTCTGGCTCTCTGCAGCTCCCCACCGGAAAGCCGGGTAAGGAATCTCTCTTTTAAAGAGTTCAGCCCCACAGACTCTATGGATCGGGTAACAATCTCTCTGTCCTTTGCCGAAGACATACCCCGCCAGTTCCTGTGGGGAAAGCGTCCATATCCTACAAACTCCTCAACAGAGACTCCCTCCGGTATTACGGGATTCTGTGGCAGCCAGGCGACTTTTAATGCCAGTTCTCCGGCGCTATACTCTTCAACTACTTTCTCTTCTACCCATACAGTTCCTTTAGCAGGCTGCAGGTTTCCACAGATAGCCTTAAGAAGTGTCGATTTACCAGAGCCATTTGGACCTACAAGAGCTACAAAATCCCCCTTATCTATCTCAAGGGAGATATCTTTAACAACTATCTTCTCCTGGTAACCCAGAGATATACTATCTGCTTTTATTACTGCCATGTTTAAATCTGTACCTCAATAAATATAGAAAAAACGGAGCCCCCAGAAAAGAGGTTATTACTCCAACCGGTAACTCAACCGGCGCCAGTGCTACTCTTGCAAGAGTGTCACAGCTTATTAGAAGTCCCGCACCAAATATTGCAGATGCAGGAACCAGGTATTTATAGTTAGCTCCCACAACCATTCTGGCAGCATGGGGTACAATTAATCCTACAAACCCCAGAAGGCCGGCAACACTTACAGCTGCAGCTGCAAGAAGTGATGCAAGTGCAATAAATATAAAACGATTCAATTCAACTCTTAAACCCAGATTACCAGCTGAATCATCTCCAAGCCCCAGAATATTGAGCCTGTTTGCAATTAATGAAGATATAATAAGGGCCACAGCAATATATACCCAGGAAATATTGAACTCATTCCATGAGGCTGTTCCAAAACCACCAACCATGAAACCTACAACATTGTGTACTCTGTCGGGGAAAAATATAAGAAGACTGCTTATTCCCGACCCCAGAAAAGCTGAAACTGCAACACCTGAAAGAATAAGTCTCAAAGGCTCAGCTCCCCCGCGCCAGGCGACAAAATATATAAGAAGGGTTGTAAGAAGTGCAGAACCAAAAGCCACAGGAGTTACAAGAGCAGAAAATTCCGGCAGAAGTATGAGAACAATCATCCCCCCAAGACCTGCTCCTGCAGAAACACCAATAATATTAGGGCTTGCAAGAGGATTTCTCATTATTCCCTGAAGAATTGCACCGGAAGTTGAAAGTGCTGCACCGCAGAGGCCGGACACAAGAACTCTGGGGAGCCTTATATTCATAATAATCTGAGTAAGCATCTCATCTCCTTTACCGGAGAAGATTTTAAAAATTTCCTTTACCGGAACATCAACAGCTCCGGTAGTGAGAGCCACAAGCCCTGCAATAAGAGGAAACATAAGATAGAGGAGCAGTTTTACCATTAAGCTTTACCTTTTACAGGGTATAGTAGTTTATAGAGATATCTGAATGCAGCCGGATAGGCACGGTTTGGTTTGTACATAAAATATTTTTTTGGAAGATAGTGTATGCGATGCTCTTTCACAGCTTTAAGAGAGCCCCAGCCCCCATGGCTGTTAAACTGTTGTTTCAGTTTTCTTCTGCACACATCCATATCACCCATTGTTTTTATGAGAATAACATCCGGGTTAACAGCTACAATCTTTTCCATACTGTACATAACCCGGCGCCCACCTTTAACCGGAGCACCTTCAGCGATATTCCTCCCCCCCAGCATTCTTATACAGAAGCCTGTTGAACCTGCAGGAAGTTCGCAGGTGATATTCTTGGGTGTTGCAAAAAGAAGCAGCACTGACGGCTTTTTTTCTCTCTTTCTACTAACCACCTCATCTACAGAAGTAGTAATATCTGCCAGCAGTTTACCTGTTTCTTTAACAGTTCCGTTAAGATAAGAGAATAGCTCAAGGATTTCCAGAAAATCACTGTAGGTAGTATATTTAAGAAGCAGACATTTTATACCTGCACTTTCAAGGAGTTTTGCTGTAGCTTCATGCTTTCTGAAATTTCCTGAAAGAACCACAAGGTCAGGTTTTACAGAAACAATTCTCTCAACTCCCGGGTTACCAAGTAATCCGATTACAGGAACTCTTTCTTCAGGGGTTCCTTCTGTTATATTACCTTTAACCCGTCCCACAGCTTCTCCTCCAGCCATATACCAGATCTCCAGCAAAGAGTTGTGACAAAACACAACTCTTGGGGGTTTGAAAGGCAGAGACCACTCTCTGCCTTCAGGATCAGTATAACTGACCTTACTACCTTTTTTAATCCTTTCAGCCGGAATAATACCTGCTGCTCCGGCCTCTCCTTCAGCCTCCAGAGCATGGCGAAGAAAAATCTGTCTTATTTTAAGATTTTCTCCCAGACCACGGGTATAAAGATCAGGTTTAAAACCTTTTTTCCTGAGAATAACTTTCCAGGAATCATCTTCATCCCCAGCCATATCATTAAGAGCATGATCTCCTGCTACAAGCATGAAGGGAGCAAGTCTGAAGCTTTTAATCTTTCTCTTTTCAAGAACAGAAATTACATCTTTAAGTTCAGGATGCCCCTCTACTGTTCCCATAAGAAAAGGAAGCTTCATCTCTTCTGCACACTTCTGGAATCTGCTGTAACAGCTGTTGGCTTTGTGATGAGTGCCGTGTCCCATAAGTACACAGGGTTCACCTTTTTTCAGAACTCCTGCAACCGCTTCTGCTGTCTCTTTATAATCTCTTTCAGATGACAGAAGGGGACTCCCAAGAGCCAGACGGGTAAACTCTTTTCTGAATTTACCAGCTACAGCTACGATTTCTTCATACTCTGCACCGGGAATTATGTGCAGTGGCTGAATAACAACGTCCACTATTCCCGCCTTCTTCATATCCTCAAGAACTTCTGTGGGAGAGAAGATCTTAATCCCATCTCTTTTGAGGATCTTTTTTCTTATAAAGGATGATGTAAAAGCCCGATAGAACTTACGGTCTTTCATATTCTCCCTTATAAGTTTTTCAACAGGTAAAATACCCTTCTGTTCCGCCTCTTTATAAGAGGTTCCAAAACTCACTACCAGAATACCTTTACTGTTTTCTGCCATTACAAATGAACTTAATAACAGAATCAATAAAATTAATTTTTTCATATACCCCTCCACTATTTTATAAAATATCTCTTCAGTTCCTCTTCTGAATTCAGGGTTCTGATTCCACTGAATTCAGGTTTACTGATAATAAGGCATGAAATTCCGGCTATCTGAGCAGAAAGAACCTTCTCTTTCAGCCCGCCGGTAATACCGCTCTCCTTTGTTATCAGCAGTTCTATATTTCGATCTCTTATAATCTCAAGATTCTGTTCAACCAAAGCTCTTCCACGAAAGGGAATAATGTGGTTCTCTTCGAGACCTGCAGAGAGGCATTTGTTTATCGACTCCTCCACATTGAGAACCCTGACAAAGAGCCTTCTTTTATTGATATACTCTGTAAAAATCTCCACGTGATTACTACCAGTGGTAAACAGTACATTACCAGATCTCTTCCCTGCAATCTCAGCTGCAGTTCTGTAATCCCTACAGTAATCTATACCAGTCATATCTTCAGGTATCCAGCTCTCCCGTTCATATCTCAGGAAGGAGATATTGCAGATTTCTGCAGCTATTATACCATTGTCAGTTACATTACCTGCAAAGGGGTGGGTGGCATCCAGAACCATAGTAACTTTCTCATCTCTTATGAAATCAACCATATTCTGATAATCCATCCTGCCACTTACCAGTTTCATATCAGGTGAGTAGAGATTCTCACTGTAAGTTGTAGCTGTAGATATACAGAACCTTAGCCCCAGTTCTTTAAGGACTCCGGCACAGAGAGCACTCTCTGTTGTTCCACCAAGAAGAAGGATCACCGGCGATAACCTCTGGGTGTTACCATTCCCCCGTCAATAACAACTGTCTCTGAATTACCTATAATAACTGTTGCAAACATATCCACATCGCAACTGCAGATACCAGAGAGATCTGTGATAGTTTTTCTCTGATCATCTCTCCCGGCACTCCATACAATTCCTGCAGGAGTATCGGGTTTACGATGTTTCCCTATAATATCAACTGCCTTTCCCAGATGCTCCTGCCTTCCACGACTTCTGGGGTTATAGAGCACAATAACAAAATCCCCTTCAGCTGCCAGATCAAGTCTCTTTTCAATAAGTTCCATAGATGTAAGTCTGTCACTGAGGCTTATTACAGCAAAATCGTGAATAAGAGGAGCACCAAGCACTGATGCGGCTGAAGTTGCTGCAGTAATGCCGGGAACAACCTCAATATCGATATCAGCTCTCTCTTCTCCTGCAATTTCAAGTGCAAGTCCCGCCATACCGTAGACTCCGGGGTCACCGCTGCTTACAAGAACAACCCGGTTTCCCCCTTCAGCTCTTTTAACAGCAATTCTGCACCTTTCAGTTTCTCTGGTCATACCCGAATTGATCACCTCTTTTCCAGCAATAAGCTCTGTAATCAGTTCGGTATATACGTGGTAGCCCACAACAACTTCTGCTTCAGCAATAACAGCTCTGCACCGTTCACTCATCTGATCCGGGTTACCTGGACCTATTCCTGCAATATGGAGAACACCTCTATCCATTTCTTTTAGCCTCTCTACTATATCTCTTTAAATCTCTTACCACTGAAACCGTTACTCCTTCTCTTATAAACTTATCCAACAGCAGTTCCGGCTCTTCAGCTGACAGGAGGGCACAGGGGGAAGCCACCGCCTTACCACCGGTAACGGCTTCTACAAACTCTGAACCTCTGAAATCTCCTTCACAGCCTGCAACTCTCTCTTCATCAATAATCAGAAAAGGCACTCCAAGGTGTTTAGCAGCTTCAACCATTCCCGGCTCATCTGCTTTAAGAGGAATAGTAGCCAGAGACCCCAGGGAAAGAGTGGATATTCCCGCCTCTTTGCAGGCATCTTCAACTGCCTTCAGAATCTTATCTACCGGAGTATCTCTGCGACATCCTACTCCCAGACATATTGTTGAAGGCCTCAGGAAAACGGTAGGTTCTTTGCACTCAATATTGAGTAATCTGTCTGAAACAACCACACTGGGGAGTTCTGAATCGGGTTTATCAAGGATAACAACTGATTTTTGGATGGGAAAACCGGTTTCCATATCAGAGTAGTACCCCACCTTTCCCCCATCTATTTGAGTTCCTGTAACGTGTTTAAGGAGATGCAGGTTCTCAATTTTCCAGCCCCGTTCAGCAGCCATCTCATCAAAGGCAACTATACCATTAACATCTGAAGCTGTAGTAATAACAGGGGTACCACCTATATGTTCCGCTATTTTTGAAGCCAGTCGGTTTGCACCTCCAATATGTCCCGAAAGAATAGGAATAACAAACTTACCCTTCTCATCAACAACAACCACTGCAGGATCGGAGCTCTTATGTTTTAAGAGAGGTGCTACTGCTCTTACAGCTATTCCTGCAGCTGCAACAAAAACAATAGAGTCGTATCTTTTCCATAGATCAGCAACCATTTCATAGATTGTTGTTCCTTCCATTACACGGCTGCCACTGAACTCTTCCGCAAGATTTTCTCTCAGAAAAAGAGATGCAGGAGAGTCCATCTCTGTAATCCTGCGTCCTGTTTCTGCTCCCTGCCGGGTTAAAGCAATTACAGCAATCAAGACCCACTGCTCCTGAACATATGGGAAAAACTTCCATCATAAAGAAGAGAGTTATCAAACTCATCCCCCAGAAAATCGCCTACAAGAATCTGGGCTGTTTTTGTTATATCCGCTTTTTCAACCTTTTCTGCAATATCTTCGAGAGTTCCCTTTACAACCTTCTGGTCCTCCCATGAGGCTTTCTGAACAACTGCTATATGAGTTGTTGAGGGGTAGTGCACAAGAAGCTCTTTAACCACCTCATCGATCTTATGTACACTTAGAAAAATCGCCATTGAAGCTTTATGTGAAGCAAGGGATGCAAGGTTCTCTTTTTCAGGTACCGGAGTTCTTCCTTTTATTCGGGTCAGAATAAGAGTCTGGCTTACTCCGGGCAGAGTAAACTCCATATTCATTGAAGCTGCTGCAGCAGAAAAAGAGCTTACTCCGGGAATAACTTCATAAGAGATTCCTCTCTTATCCAGCTCCCTCATCTGCTCTCTTATAGCTCCATATATTGCAGGGTCTCCGGTATGGAGCCTCACAACCATTTTCCCTTCCTTTACTGCAGTTTCAGTTACCTCTATTACCTCTTCCAAAGTCATTGAGGCACTATTATGTACTACTGAACCATCTTTTCTGCGGTTAAGTATTTCAGGGTTAACCAGTGACCCTGCGTATATAATTACATCAGCCTTTTCCACAAGCCCCGCACCTTTTACAGTAATAAGATCGGGATCTCCGGGACCGGCTCCTACAAACCAGATTTTCATTGGTTATCTCCTCCAGTGAGTATCAGAGAGAGATAAGGAATCTCGTCTCCTCTATTATTAAGATTGTCTACTATCTCTTCTTTACTTTTACCGCACTCAATAATAAGGCGGCTCCTTTCAATAAGTTTCTCTTCTTTAAGTTCTTCTCTTAAAGCCTCATAATCCGAGGAAACCTTAAGAAAAGCATAGTTCCTGACTCCCTCTTTCAGAGACTTTTGCCCCGGGGTTACAGGTACTACAGTAAAAGCTTCATCTCCCATTGCAAGAGGAGTCTGAAGGGTTGCAGCTGCAGCAGAAAAAGATGTTATACCCGGCACAACAGCGGTTTTATAACCTCTGGCCTTTATATCTTTCAGTACATACCAGCAGGTACTGTAGAGCATGGGGTCTCCAATAGTGAGAAACACAACTTCCAGTCCCTTATCAAGTAGTTCTGTTACCTTTTCAACCCCTTTCTGCCACTCTCTCTTCAGCTTATCTTCATCTCTTACCATTGGAAATAGGAGTTTCTCAACATCTGTGCCCTCACCTATATGTTCTTTTGCAATGTTGAGAGCAACACTTTCTGCCCCCTCCCTCTTTACAGGTACTACAACAACATCGGAATCTTTGATTGCCTCTACTGCTTTGAGAGTAATGAGGGACCTATCTCCGGGACCAACACCAACTCCGGTAAAGGTACTCATGATTTTGAACCTTCAATTATAAAAACCGGGTTAAGAGGCTCAAGGGCATGGCCTTTCCCAAGTTTTCTGCTTCTGGATATTGAGGCCTGAATGAAAGAGATATCTGAGTAACCACACTTCTTAAGAGTATTTAAACCCAGAGTCAGAGTCTCTATATTTACAGCATTAATTACAACTCTGCCACCAGATCTCAACTTCTTATACCCTGTTTTCAGAACCGACTCCATCTCTCCACCGGAACCTCCAATGAACATTGCATCCAGTACATCATCAACAGTACTCAGCTGCGCTCCTGCATTTCCCGCAATTACCTCTATATTTGAAACCCCAAAGTGATTGCAGTTCCTCTCAATCAGAGCAACAGCTTCGGGATTCTTCTCAAAAGCATAAACTCTACCTTCCGGTGCAATAAGAGCGCATTCAATCGAAACAGAGCCTGTGCCTGCACCAATATCAGCAACCACAGAGTTCTTACTGAGTCTCATTGCAGAAACTGAAAGTACCCTTACCTCTCTTTTGGTCATAGGCACTCTTTCTCTCAGGAACTCCTCATCCGGTATTCCCGGTACATAAAATCTACTCACTGTACACCACCATAACTGAGAGAGGATCAAAATCCCCGCTCTTTGCTTCATCTATCTTCATGCTACTTATCTTCTCATCTTCATAAGAGAGTCTCTCACCAATGAGCACATCTCTGTCTCCATAACCAGCAGTTGAGAGGCGTTCTGCGATCTCTGTGGGGGAATTTATTTTGTCCGTAAGTATGCCAACCACTTTATGGATTTCCACTATCTTCTCAAGCTCTCCGCTACTTCGCCCGTGAAGACTTATCATACGCCCATCCTGCAAAGTCACAGTGCCTTTAGCCATTAAATACTGCAGCGAACTTATTCCCGGCTCCACAACAATATCCTTACGGTCAAAACTCTTAAGCATAGTATTTAAGAGACTGTAAAATCCCGGGTCCCCGGAAACCACAAGAACAATCCTCTTCTTATCTCTGTTCTCTTTTATGTATTCTGTTACTTCAGGGTAATTACTTTTCAGTTCAATGGTTTTACCACTGAAGATATCTTTAAAAGTTTCAAGATTACGTTTACCCCCAATCAGTACATCTGCACTTTCAACTCTTTTCATAGCTGCAGGAAGAATGTAATCTATACTTCCGGGGCCGATTCCTACAAGAAAAAATCTACTCACTCTTCAATCTCCCAATTAGCTTCTCTGCGGTGCTGTCCATATAGATTAAACCTCTCTGAAGGCTGAAAAGAACAACCCCAACCTCAAGGCCTGAAAGATCTCTCAATTTAGAACTTATCCTCTCTGTCAAAGCTTCTGCAAAACCTTCAATTCCGGCTTCATCAATTATGTCAAGAGCCTCATCTGTGGTATTTGCTTCAAGTATTTTTTTGGTAAGTCCACTGTTTCCACCCATAAGAGAGGCAATGCAACTCATTATCTCCATACGACCGTCTGCAATACGACTGTAAGTGTTAAAGATACCACCTGCAACTTTCACCAGCTTACCAATGTGTCCTGTCAGCAGAACAGATTCAACACCCATGGAGGCTGCTGCAGTAAGGAGCTCTCCAATAAAATTTCCGGTAAAGAAGATACTTTTCTGCGGCACTCCGATGCTGTTTATGGCAAAGTTCTCACCATATTTTCCCGGAACAAGGGTAATTTCTTTACCACCACTATCCAGCCCTGCTTTCAGTTCAAGTACCAGAGAGTCTTTAGAAGCCTCCTGGGACATTGGCTCAACAATTCCCGTGGTTCCCAGAACTGAAATGCCCCCTTCAATTCCTAATTTAGGATTAAAGGTCTTTTTAGCAGCTTCAACACCTTCAGGTATTGAAATTACAATCTTTACACCACACTTCCCTCTGGTAATCTCCTTTACTGAACCCTCTATCATTTTAAGGGGTACAGGATTTATTGCTGCTTCTCCGGGAGCTACAGAGAGGCCGGGCTTTGTTACCCGCCCCACTCCGACGCCACCATCTATTTCGATGCTGTTGCCATCGGTATATTCAACAGAAGCATATACTTTAAAACCGTTTGTAATATCCGGGTCATCTCCTGAAAACTTAACCACACCACACTGAGCTCCCGTTGTACTGAACTCCTGATCAACAAGCTCCAGATCCAGCAGAATATCCCCGGGAGTAGTAATGGTTACAGACGTCACGGGTTTCTGCTCAAGCAGCATCTGAACTGCACCCTTTGCTGCTGCAGCAGCGCAGGAGCCGGTAGTATAACCACACTGCAGCTCTTTACCGTGAACCCACCGCTTAAGGTTTTTCATCTCTCCCTTTCCTTAACCATATAGGTAATTGCATTCATAATGGAAACAGCAACAGTACTGCCTCCTTTACGACCACGGGTGATAATAACCGGTACATCCAGTTCAGCAGCCATATCTTTTGATTCAGCAGCTCCGACAAAGCCTACAGGCACAGCAACTATGAGTTGTGGTTTAAGCTTTCCCTCTTTCATGAGTTCAGAGATTCTGAAGAGAGCAGTTGGAGCATTACCTACAAGAAAGATCCCATTCAGATTTTCCTGAGCTGCTTTCTCCATTGAAACCATAGCTCTGGTAACCCCCAGCTCCTTTGCTTTCAGCGCAACATCTTCATCAGCCATAAAGCAGTTAACTGAGCAGTTCAGATTACCCAGAAGCTTCTTATTTAAACCTGCTCTGATCATATTTGTATCTGTAACAACAGGAGCACCTTTCTTAATAGCCTCTATTCCGGCTTCTACAGGATTATTGAAGAACTCCAGAAGATCTGCATATTCAAAGTCCGCAGTAGTATGTATTACTCTCTTAACAACTGTCTCAGTTAAACCGGGGAAACTGCGATCTCCCAGCTCTTCACTTATAATTTCCATACTGCGGTCTTCAATGCCAAAGGGCTTCTTTATATATTCCATAAGTTCTCCTGTATCTTTTTAAATAGATCACATATCAGTCTCTTTTCTTTCTTATTAACCCCATAAGGATAAGTGCTGCAAGTAGTACAGAGACAATAATTATAACCATGCGGGAATCGATCTTAATCAGAGGTTCCTCTCCAGGTTTCTTCTCTTTTTCAAGTTTCATACCCTCTTTTTCCCTACTATCTGCTTTCTTTACCCGGGCTTCATCAATGGATTTACGATAATCTTTCAGCTCCTTACTATCCACAAGTTCTGCAACCATATCCCTTACCTTGCTGTTGTTACAGACAAAGCCACTGCAACCGGCTTTAAACTCTTTAACAAGGGCAACATGGAGGTTGGCAATTTTAACAAGTACCTCTTTTGAAGGCTTCCAGTATCCTTTCCTTGCAGTTTCCAGCATTACTGATGTCATCTCCTGAAGAGCATAGGGGTTCTCTCTTTTGAAAAATTTCTTCAATTCAAGTTTATGTTTATCATCTATATAGACTCTGTTAATCTCATCCCATATTTCTGAATCGATATCTGCAGGTTTAAGGGCATTCCAGGCAAAGGTGTTTCTGAAGGTTTCAGCAAACTTCTCAGCTGATGAAGCTCCCCCTCTGATGAGAGCTTTTATGTAGCGTGGGTTAAAGAGAGTTGTTCTGGCTTCAGTCCAGACAGCATCCTTAAGGCTTTCAATTCTTACACTACTGTTATTTCTGAGGTCACTGAAATATGCTGCAGGATCTTTACCTGTAACAGTTCTTACTGTTGCACAGATTCCACCCATAAATTCGTAGTAGTGATCAAGAGTAAGAGGTCCATACTGATTTGATGATCTTGGCTGTATCACTGTATCTGTATTCTGGACAGCAGCTTCAAACATTCCCGGCAAAAACTCTGACCAGCTGTCTTTCATATATACTGCCCCCATATTTTTCATATACTGTTTTGCGATTTTACTATCCTTTTCCCAGGTATCCGAAGCCTCAACTTTGTCCATAATATTGGTGCCGTAATTCCCATTAATACCGCCAAAAACTCTGGCTGTTGCAAAATATCTGGCTTTCTCAGGAGTTATTCCCCGTTTTTTCATTACTGCTTCAGCATTAAGGCTTCCCTGCCACACATTATTTGTATAACCCTCATCCCTGCTCTCTGCAGCAAGCCTCACAGCTTTGTTTATAAGATCAATTCTTGATGCAGCAACATCACGGAACTGCCCTGAAGTCTGGACAAGTACATCTATTCTGGCTCTTTTGAGCTTCTCAGAGGGAACCAGTTTTACATCAAATACCCGACCTCTTCTGTCTCTAACCGGCTCAACCCCAAGCATCCATAAGATTTCAGCTATAGTAGTACCTTTATCCCTGATAAACTCTCCACCCCACAGAGTAAATGCTACTTTTTTGGGAGCCTCTCCCTTGTCCTTTATTGATGCAGCAATAATCTTATCAGCCAGCATCTTCCCGGTTTCCCAGGCCTCTTCAGTTGGAGTTGCTTCAGCATCTATTGCATAGAGATTACGACCTGTAGGTATTGAACGGGGATTCTTTATAGGATCAGCTCCGGGAGAGGGCTCAATATAACCTCCTTCCAGCACTGTTGCCATAGCTTCAATTTCCCTGACTGGTGACTCTTTCAGATATCCTCTATAGATGTTAACAGCTTTAAGGTTGTCATACACACCTTTCACAAGAGACACATACTCTTTCTCTTTCCCAAGGGCTCTCTTCTCTGCAACTTTTATTAAATCTTCAGATTTTTTAAGTAATCCACTGTTTCCTTTTTTACCCAGCAGTTCAAAAAAGATAGTGCTCCACTTGTCAGTGCCTTTTCCACCTTTCATCTTTCCAAACCTTTTGAACAGAGATGCTCTGCGGCTGAGTTCAGCAACTCTCTCGTATCCTGAACCCTTAAGTTCTGCTTTAAGAGTTTCAGGATTGAGACATAGCTTCAGATCTGCAACAACTGCTTCGGTAATAATTCCCGGCGGAGGGCCTTTCATCATTGAAGACATCATACCCATCATTCCCCCGGGTTTTGCACCGGACATCATCATGGACATCATACGTTTCTTCTTTTTTCTCTTATTCTCAAGATACATATCGTATCTCTTTACCCTTTCCATATCCTCTTTTGATATGTACTCTTCAGCACTTTTTTCACCTGAGATCATTTTTTCAATCATCTTTTCTGCAGGCTTTCTGTACTTCTCACTAAAGTTGTGGGGATTATCAAAGACAGTTGCTCTTTCCAGACCTTTAGCTATTCTGAGACGGGCTATTGAGACTGACAGAGGGTCAATAACCATTAATCTGGCGGTATCTTCAAGATCTTTTGAAGAGTAACCTTTACCAACTGTATAAAGACCCTGGGTTATCTTTGCACTTTCAAGTTTATGCAGATAGTCATGAACTCTTTCTATGAATTCGTTTCCTCTCATATCTTCATCTTTTATCTGAAGATCTTTATTCATATCCATGGCCTTAACCATTGTACGGATCTTATTTTCAATACTTCTCTTAAGAAGAGGATCTCCTGCTTCCATCCATGCATGTACCTTATCATCAAGTTTTGCAAGGTCTCCATAGAGGTCACTTTCTGTAAATGGAGGAGTAAGATGGGATACCAGTACAGCTGCAGTTCTTCTTTTAGCAAGTACCGCTTCACCGATATTGTTTATAATGTAGAGATAAGGGTGTGGAATATCCCCAATAAGCAGATCCGGCCAGTCGTAATCTGATAGGGCTACCTGCTTCCAGGGAGTAAACTCCAGAGAACCGTGGGTACCAAAATGCATAAGAGCATCTGCTTTAAGGCCATTTTTTATCCATAAATAGGCTGCTATATAGTTGTGTGAGGGCGCTTTTTTTACTCCGTGAACCAGTTTTGAAGTATCTTTACCTCCACCTGGCATAGGCTGGGGCAGAAGGGTAATATTACCAAACTTCACCCTTGTAATTGCAAGATACCTCTTCTCTCCTCTTACTACTCCCATGTAGTTTCCCGGAGGAGCCCCCTGCTGTTTTATAAGTTCTGCTTTTAAATCCAGCTCAAGGTCTTTATCGAGCCAGTTGTTATACTCCTGAACAGGCAGAAGGTGGGGATCACCGTTTTTCATATATTCAGCCATACTGCCTTCTGCATATGAGCCAATTACAGGGCCTTTCTGCTGAATTATCTCGTAAAAGGCCTGCTCATCTTCCGGTAGTATTCCGGTATTGTATCCTCTCTTTTTTAACTCTTTAAGAAGTTTGTAGAGAGAAGGAACAACCTCCATTCCCCCTGCCACCATAGCATTCTTTCCGGGGCCTTTATAGTATACAATTGCTATTTTCTTCTTACTGTTGGCTTTTCTCTTAAGTTTTATCCAGTTCTCTACTCTTGTACAGATTCTTTTTATCCGCTTTTTCAGAGCCCCGTAAAGATATAGTCCTTCTTCGTTTTTAAACTGAGCAGCAAAAGCCATTGGCTCTATGCCCCCATCAGTTTCCGGTGTTACAATTGAGTGAGTAAGCATTCCACCCATAATGCCGTTCTGGGATTTCATCCACTTCTCAACAGGTTCATGCACCATAACAGGGCATAACATGGGGATTTTTTTATCTTTAAGATATTTAATCAGTTTTTTCTGCTCAGAGGTGAATCTGAAAAAGGCCATTACTACAGCCACATCAGGTTCAATCTCTTTAAGAAATTCAAACCTCTTTTTCCATGCACATACAGGAAAAACATTGAACCCTTTCTTCTCAAGCCCCTTTATCATTTCGTCCACATGGCCTCTTTTTATTGTTCTGGGACCAATAATTGTTGAGAAGAGTGCTACTTTTGGAGCACCCTTTTTATAGAGTCCTCTCTTTTTGTAGAACTCAAGATACTCTTTATATGAGTTGAAATACTCCTGGTCTCCCAGGTAAAAGAACTGATCCCCCGGAATATCTTCCGGCTCATCTATATTATCATTAACAATTTTCTTATCTATATTTTTTCGTGTATAGAGAAAGAGGTTCTTCAGATTCCTCTTTCCTCCGTTTGTTTTATACAATCTGAGTTTATTAGCTGCTTCATCTCCAATATTTGGAATATCAGCAACATTAGAACCTGGTGAAAAGGTTGTGATTTTTACCCCTGAATCTGATGCCTCTTTAAGGAGTTTTTTCATCTCCGGCACAACCCGCAATCCCATACAGCGCAAAAAAACAATACTCTCATCTGTAAGGGATATGAGATTATCTTTATCGAACTTAACTCTTTTTAACTCTACATTGAGGTCTTTTACTACCTCTTTTAACTCTGCATACTGGAAGTCCCTGAAATTGATAAGAGTTATAACTGTCTTACCAAACCACTTTTCATATATAAAATATCCTCCTGCAATAATACAAACCAATGCAATGAGGGCAACCATTTTTCTACTCATTTTCTTCACCTTCGGGAATGTAGATTATCTCTCCGCTCTCCAGTCTGTAAGCAGTTCCTACCTTCTGACCTTTTCCACTTCCCTTCTTATCAGACCCTTTGTACTTTTCTATTTTTTTCCCTTTTTTTACGATTATTTCCATACTCTTCTTACCAGGGTCCTTAACAACCGTAACATTCTCTTTAGTTAAAAAATCGTTCATTCTGAAAAAGGAGACCATAGCAACCATCAGCGCAACAGCAAAAACCATTGCCAGGTCAAAGAGGTTGGCCATTCCACTCATCGGATCATCATCTTCGACAGAATCATTCCGGTAATACTTCTTAAGAGCCATTAATTATCTCCCTGCCCCTCTGTCATCTTATCGTAAATATACTCCAGCGCTGTGATGTCTTCTGTACGCCACCTCTGCTTTACAAGGGTCAGCACATAACCTGCTCCACCAACAAATATGCCGGTTACAGTTGTTGCAAAAGCTACCTGCATATTTACAGCCATTGAGTTGATATCACCAGCGGCAAGGCCCGTAAGAGCCGGCCCCATTGGTATAAGAGTACCCATAAGTCCCAGCATCGGACCTGTTCTCATGAGAATGCGACCGATATTGAGTTTTCTGTCTGTTTTAAAACTGTAATCCGCAATTATCCGGCCACTCTCAACAGAGGAGAAGCCTCTGCTTTTCATGTTTTCAAGGGATTCCAAAAACATAAGATTCCCTTCCAGAACAGTGAAATCGGGATCTTCACAATCCCATGGACTATTCTCTCTCATGGTTTCCAGAGAACGACGGAACTTTCTTCTTTTTATATAGAGGTCATAGTAGTTACCAAGATGAAAGATTGATAGAGCAAAAAATACTATTAACAGAACAACTACAGGAATAAGTAGCCCGGAAGATATATGAAATAGAATATTTGTTAGATTACCCATTTTTTTTCCTTAAATACTTTTTAAAATACAGAAATACCGGTTCCATAAAATAACCAGTTCCACCACAGATCAGCAGAACTCCAAGAAGCAGCCCAAGATCTATGGAATTGAACTCCAGATTTGTTCCTGCAGGTTTTGCTCCTACAGCAACAAGGGGAAGAGCCAGCGCAGTAATTACTCTTATAAGGCCCAGTCTGAACCTCAACAACAGCCTTTCTGTGCTACTGATAAGTTTCCTTAAAATAAGAGGCACCAGAAAAAGAGTTATTGCAATTCCTGAGACCATAATCGTTGCGAGCCAGCCAAAAGAGATGCCTTCCACCTGATTGAACAGAACTATCTGACAAAAGAAGAGCCCCGTAAGGAACAGAGGTGAAGGAATATACATTAAAAACCGACTCTTATTCTGCTCTTTACGCAATCCCGCTTCTTTTACAGCGTACTGCCCCGACAAAAGCAGGTGTATAAAGGATTCAGCTATAAGAACAAGAGTTATTGAAGCAAACAGATTATCTCTTTCTGTTACCCTGAGAAGATCTTTCAGATTTACTGTTGTTGCTGCAGGGTATGCAAGCATTAACCCTGCAGCAAGGACAACAACAAAAAAGAAGAGGTAACCCCTCTCCTGCCGGAAAGAGAGGTTTACCAGTTCAAAAACAGCTGTTATTACAAAAATAAGTAATAATATTTCAAACATCGGAAATTAAGTTATTTAATAGTAAACTCCACTCCTCCATAGATTTTTACTCCATCAAAGGAGTATTCATCCATAATATCTTTTTTATCGAGAATGTTCTCAACTCTGATCCATGCTCTGCATACATCAAAGAGTTTTTTTGATATTGCCAGATCAGCAGTTACATATGGATCAAGTTCAACATCGATTTTCTTTCTCATGCTTATTGATTTAACTGCCCATCTCTTACCTACATATCTTGAGTTGAGAGTAATATTAATATCTGCTGAAGGAATATCGAAACTTATCCCTGAAACGATGTAGTGAGTTGGCCTGTTGTAGAGAGGTTTATCTTTTGTTTTATCCTCTCCATCAAGCCAGGTCCATGAACCGTTGAATGAAAGGTTTCTTGTAATTCCTGCTTTAAGTGATACTTCCAGTCCTTTTGTCATAGCTTCTGCTACATTTTCATAAGTCATCTTCTTCATACCACCGGGAATTACTTCATTAACTGTGGTGATGAGGTTCTCAATATCGTTTTTGAAAACTGATACTCCGGCTTTAACGTTGGTTGTCAGATTCATCTCCATACCCAGCTGGTAACCAACAGAAGTTTCGGGTTTCAGATTGGGGTTTGAGTTAACAATTGTTGATCTTCCCATCTTCCATTCAGGAGCATAGAGACTTACAAGAGTAGGAGATCTGAACGCACGGCCCACAGAACCTCTGAATCTTACAATATCATTTAAGCGATACATTACATTAAGTTTTGGATTGAACTCGCTACCCCATCTGTCATGCTTATCAAGTCTGACACCAGGAACAAAGGTGAATGAACCTAAAGTAATCTCATCCTGAAGGTAGAAGCTGTGCATAGTCTGATCTGCTTCAAATTTCTTGCCAGCATCATCTCTTTTATCGAAGTTTATTCTGTAACCTCCGGTAAGCAGATGTTTACCCATGAGGTGTGAGCCGGTCACTTCCGCTTCTATAGTATGGTCCTTCCAGTCACTGGTTTTTTTGCCGCTTCTTTTGTTTCTATATCTGAAGTATGCAGTTTTCAGTAACAGAGATGAGCCTTCATTATCTGACCATTTAAGATCTGATGAAATTTTAAATCTTTTCTGATCTCTTTCGTCTTTTATGAATTCCTGTTTCTGGAAGTTTGTGTGAACTGCTGCTGTAAGGAATGGATTAAACTTGTAGTTAATGTCACCACCAATAGCATACTCGTCGACATCATCCATTCCTTCTCTGAAACCATCTGCATGTTTGCTGGTAAAGCTGAAAGATGCAGCAAGGGCCTGTTTATTGTAGTTACCTGAAAGAGTTAAAACTCTGTTATCATCGCTACCATAGCTGTAACCTCCAGTTAATGATGAACCGTAATTGAAAGGGGATTTTGTGATAATATTTACAACACCACCCATTGCATCACTTCCATAAAGTACTGATGCAGGGCCTTTAACAACTTCAACCTTTTCAATAAGATTAACTGGAATAGCTGATACATCGGTACCACCGAGCCCACCAACATATTTCTGACCATTTACCAGAACCAGAGTATGCTGGGGATCAAGTCCCTGAATACTGATTGTTCCTCTGTTTCCCCATGAGTTTGGAGATCTTCTGATGTTAACACCGGGAACATCGGTGAATAGATCCTGAATATCTGTAATATTTCTCTGCTCAATTTCACCACTTGTTACAACTTCAGATGATACAGGAACGTCACCTACAGTGTGGTTGGTTTTTGTGGCCGAAACGATTACTTCATGCTGGAAGAGGCGATCTTCAAGCATTGGAAAATCCACAATAAGATCTTTTCCTTCTTCAACAGTAATTTCCATTGTTTCAGGTACAAGGCCACTACGTGTAACTTTGATTGTATAATTCCCTGGTTTTACCTTATCAATAAAGAAACTGCCATCTTTCTTGCTGAACCCTTTATAAAAAGTGTTCTTAATAGCTATTACAGCATTTTTTACAGGCTGTGTTGTCTCTTTATCATACACTTTCCCCCTGATATTCTCCCCATAAACTATCCCCTGCAGAAGCAGAAGAACCATTAACACCGTTGACAATTTAAACATACAACTTTCTCCTTTTTTTAAACGGAGGGTAAATGAGCTGGTTAACAACTCTTAACGAAGAGACCGCCCTCCGCAGCTCTTCATCTATTGATACATCTGACAGGTCTTCCGACTCCCGTTTTACTGAAAGCCTTCCCACTCATTTTCAGAGCAGTGGCGATTTTTCAAACTCTTTTTAAGAGTAACGGTCACGGCAACGGGGGCTGTGGGGTTTTGAACCCTCTTCCCTTATATCAGAATGTACAAAGAACTAAATTATTTTCCGGTATCAATGAAAGGAGAGACAAAGCGTAGTTTTTCCAGACAGAAAAATTCTGACTTTATCTGAGTAGGTGAATTGTAGTTTAGCTGAATAGTTGAAATATAAAGACTGTTTTTCAGACACTTTCTCCTCCTCCGAAGATACTTACCGTTAAAGCAGTCGACCGGGCTCGCTTTTCAGCATTACCGTTGCGGGGCAGCATCCTGAATCAAACAGGAATTTCCTCTGCAGAAACGTATTTTTAAGACGTCATTCTATTTCAAAGCCCTCTCCATGTCAAGAAAAGATTATTCAGTAACCACCAATGGACACTAATAGACGCTAATTAACCAGCCTCCGCCTTCGGATTGCTATACAATATCTGTCGTTGACCGTCTGTGTCTGTCCGGCGTAGCTTTTAAGAAATCACACCAATGTTTGTATAAAATGCCTAAAACCTCTTTCCTTCGCGTGCATTCGCGTTAAGTTCTTTGGTTTTTAACAGCGATCAATTCTCTTTCAGCTTTAATCATGAGTTTACCGAAGGGTGTTTGTCCGTGCTCGTCTGGTTTCGTCCGTGCGTGTCAGTGATAGTTGAAATTAAATCTACACTCCAACAGATTTCAGATTGTGATCAAGAAAGAGGTAGGTTAATCTACCCCATTCACGATAAGTCATTCTCCCCAGTTTAGGGTGAGAAGGATATTCTACCGGACTATCGGTTGCTGAAAAGTTCTCTAACAGAGTTATCAGCTCCCTTCTTTTCTTTTCAAAGCCGGAGATATCCCTTTTTACCCCGATTGAATCATCACCCATAACAGATTCCGGTACTGCAACGCCAGAAAGTACCAGTCTCTTTAACACTTTACTATATACCCCGTTTGTGCCCCTGGTATCTGAGATACCTCTGTGAGGAATTGTTACAAGACTGAGTGTTTTATGAATCAGCTCTTCAGCACTTAATTTACCCGGCACCCCATCGCCTTTCTGCTCAAGATTTCTGATTCTGTTTACTATGTCACGTCTCAACTCTGAATTAATGATATTTTTCATCTTCATACCTCACAGTTAAATTTTATGTTTTGATTATAGTATAGTGAAATTAAAAAAGCAAACAAAAAGCGAACGCAAAAATATTTTTTCTCAAAACCTTTTTATAACAGGCATCTACACCTGTTCAGGAACCA
>CBDDBX010000036.1:0-78532 GCA_965225955.1 Candidatus Aminicenantia bacterium | reverse complement strand
ATAAATATTCTCAAAAAGGCCAGGGGCCTGGAGAATTCATGAGGCCCATGAAAGTTTTTCTCACAGAAAAAGGAGACCCTTCTGTTTTTGATATTGCGAAGAGATCCATATTTCTGTTTGACAGAAACCTGAATTTTATAAAAGAAATAAAAGTAACGCCTTCTATAAGAAATATTGAATATGTTAATAACAGAATATATGCCTTTGGATCATTTGCTGAAAACTGTTTTGCAGAAATGAGCAGTGATTATCATATAGCAGGAACTTTCAGAAAAAAACCGGTAAAAGCACCATTTGACAATGTTTATCAGATCTTTCTATACTACGGCTCCTTTCTTGAAAAAGAGATTGCTTATACTTCATGGGGTTACTACGAAAAAGTCTGTTCGGTAGAAATTTTTGACGGATCATCTGAATCCACGAAAGCAGAACTTATGTGGGATAATCCTCATATACCAACTCGTGAAGATATTGCTAATTTCAGAAATATGTATTTCTGTAACAGGATAGGAGAAACAGAAGATTACTATATAGTGCAGACCCGCTATACACCAGTTTTAAAAAAAGGAACATACAGGAATTTAAGGGTATTTAGTAAAGCAGGCAGACAGGTGGCATTGATTCCTGTTGAATCTGATCTGGTCAATTCAACCAAAGGCCGTCTGTATAGCTTTGATAATCAGTCAAACATAGTAAAGTTAATCATAAAAAAGAGAAGGAGAAGTAATGAAAAACCGTGAAAGAGTATTCTATTTTGCACTACTTATACTACAGTTTGCTGCTGTACTTTATATTTTGAACCTGAACAGAGAACTGGCTGCGCAGATAAATATACCTGGTGCAGATAAAGTTATCCGGAGCAGGCCAGTATTCTGCTCTTTTAATACTGTAGGGGATAAGATGTTTCATTTTACAAAATATTCAGGTACCTGGCATCTTATGGCAGCAGTATCTCCTTCATGCAATAAGTGTGAACCTTTTTTGAAACAGTTGAATCAGGACGTAATGGAAAACAGGCTGAATGAGAACTTTGAGATATCAGCTCTTACTTCCGGCGATATAGATAAGTATAAGAAATTTGAGCACATCTCTTTTTACAAGCTGTCCCAGGAAGATATCTACCAGTTTGGAGATAGTGTACCGGTACTTTTTCTGGTAAATGGAAAAGGTGAAATTCTGTATAAATGCTCAGTGTTTCAGGAAAACTATCTTGGAAGAATTCTTGAAATATACAATAAGTTAAAATCCGGAAGAAGTACAAAAATCATGTAAATTGAAAATTAGTACAATATAGAGAAATTATGAGAAAAATCACAGCAGTTATTGCAATTGCTATAGGAGCAACAGTTGTTGAAGCAGGGAAAAGTGTAAAATGGTGCAGAGACTTCTGCATGACTGAAATTTCACTGCCAATTGATCCGGTTATGTTTAATGCTTGTGTTGAGCGTTGCTTTGAAGGTCAGTTTCAGAACTATTAAAAACAGGAGGAGTTTATGAAAAAACTTTTAGCCGTAATGGCTCTTATCGTTGTTGTATTTACTATTGGTGCAGCTGTTGTTAATGCGAATGTTCCAGGACCTGAAAAATTTCAGGAATGCCACGAAATGTGCCTGAAAACAATACCTACACCTAAAAATTTAGCTGATTATCAGGTTTGCATGGATATGTGTATGGGGTGGTAGTTTTAACAGGGCAGATAAATATCTGCCCTTCCTCCGGGATAATAATGCTATGGATAAATTAACAACTTCAATATTAAGGTTACTGGTTTTTATATCAATTGTGCTGCTATTCTGCAAATGTAGTTCTGATGGGGGTATGAATAGCAATTACGGGAATTTTAAAATTGAAAAAGAGAGATTGATTGATGCATCAGAAATGGAGAAAGCCGGATTTATTGCTTCGGAATCTGCATATCTTAGTGTGCTGAAAAGAGATGGTAACTACTTCATTTTAGGGCATAAAGAGAAATTAGTGGCAAAATTCAATTCAGAAGGCAGGGCCGAGTCAAAGTACTCTTTTGCAGGTCAGGGGCCTGGAGAGTTTCTTAATCCAGCTTCAATATTCTGGTCAGAGCAGAGGGGGCTGGGAGTATTTGATATAAGAAAGTCCACTATATTATGGTTTACTGATAATCTTGATTTTGTTTCAGAAAGCAGAGTTGCTGCTTCAGTAAGGCGAATAACCGATTATAAAGGAAGACTTCTTGCTTTTGGTTCTTTTGGCAATCGATATTATGGCTGGCTTAGTGACTCTTTTGAAGTAGAAGATACATTTGGGAAGATTCCGGAAAAATCTCCCCTTAGAAATGTTTACAGAACTTTTCTGTACATGGGGTTTTTCTTAAATAATAAAGTCTCCTGCTCATCATGGGGGTATTATGATGAGAAATGCGAAATTGACCTTATTCAACCTGTAACCGGGGAATTGCTTACAAAATTATGCTGGGACAATCCTCATTTGCCTTCAGAAAGTGATGTTGAGTTACTTAGAAACCTTTGCTTCTGCAGCAATATTATTGATAATAAAAAATACTACATCGTCTCGATCCAATTGTTAATGGGTAAGAAGAGTGATCCGGTAAAGAACCTTCTGGTATTTAATAAAAGAGGGAAATATGAGGGAACTATGGAAGTAGATTTTGATTTTGTCAATTCAGACAGAGGGTTGTCGATTGCAGTTGAAGAGCCTGGAAATGTTTTCTCTGTTAATATTATTGCTAAATCAATGCTGTAGATATATTGCTTCATTCATTTAGTGCTCATAACATCAACTTTTCACAGACTATGTTGATTGTCTGGATTTGTGCATGATTATGAGTAAATAGACTGTATAGCAAATAATCAAAATGAAGCTGTTACCAGTAGCTTCTATAAAAAGTCAGAAAATTCAATTTCAGCCTTGATTATATAAATCGTTATCCTTTACAATGTTACTGTAAGTTTGTGTTTTATTAGAGTTGGGATCTTTTAAATTTAACATGAGAGAAGAATTCTCTGAAACCTGTAAGCACGTGTAGAATTTTCTTTCAGTTGAATTAGGGATAAATCATTTAAAAACAATAGGAGAGTATTATGAAGAAACTTTTTATTATTTTATCAATTACTGTGGTTATCTTTGCGATAGGGGCAACTCTTTTGCAGTCTGCACATTTTGGAAAGGTTCTGGATCAGGAGAGGGAAAGACAGTTACACCTGGTTAAAGTAGCAGATAAGGTGAAATTTTCTTCGTGTTCAGCACGTTGTGCACGTCTGTATCCTACACCTGCAGATTATAACAATTTCCTGTCATGCATGAATGACTGCCATGCTTCACTTGAAGTTGAAGGGCCAGTACTCTGAATTGATATTTAAGCAGGCCTTAACTAGCCTGCATTCTAACAGGAATCAGAAATTTTTTTAAGTTGTGAACTATCTATGACTGGTATTTAAATGGTTATAGTATGGTTAGTAATGCATCTTAATACACAAGGAGAGAAATATGAGGAAAATTTTAGCTGTTATGGCAATTGCCGTAGTTATTTTCACAATTGGAGTTACTCTTCTGCAGGCGAAATATCCACCTGAGTTATGTCATAAATTGTGCTCAGCTGATTATACGCCGGGATCATATTATTACGAGATATGCTATAACGATTGTCTTCATGGCATAGTCTGACAGAGATTTCAGTAAAGTGTTTGTTAAAAAAGGCAGGTGTGCACACCTGCCTTTTTTATTATTTTCTAACATATTCAGAGTTTCCCAAATCCCCGGAACATATAATTTAATTTCAAAAAAAAGTGAAAACCCTCTAAAAATTAACAGTATATATAATAATTGGCAGAAAAAAATATAAAATAGTCTTGTATATCCTGATTATTAAGTATTAATTTACCTTGAATAAAATCATAAATAATTTTTTAATTGAAAATAAAATTTGGTTGTGCTATAATTTTGCGGTCTTAATATCGAAAAAAAGGAGAGATTTAGTGATGGAAGACAAGACTATACAAAAAACAAGAAATATTGGTATTGTTGCTCATATCGATGCTGGTAAAACAACTACCACTGAAAGAATTCTGTTCTTCACAGGAATGACTCATAAAATTGGTGAAACTCACGATGGAGAATCTGTAATGGACTTCATGGAGCAGGAGCAGGAGAGAGGCATCACTATCTGTTCAGCGGCAATTACAAGCGAATGGGATGGACATACAATAAATCTTATTGATACCCCTGGCCATATCGACTTTACTCTTGAAGTTGAAAGATCTTTAAGAGTTCTGGATGGTATTGCAATGGTATTCTGTGCTGTTGGTGGTGTTGAGCCACAGAGTGAAACAGTATGGCACCAGGCGGATAGATACAAAGTTCCCCGTATTGCTTTTATCAACAAAATGGACCGTCAGGGAGCTGACCTTTTTGAGACAGTTGACATGATGAATGATATGCTTGGTGCTAATGCTGTAGCTTTTCAGGTTCCAATAGGAGCTGAAGCTGATTTTAAAGGTATTGTTGATCTAGTACAGAATAAAGCTTATGTATATTCAGATGATCTGAAAGTTGAAGAAGTTGATATTCCTGCAGATATGGTTGATCTTGTTAACGAAAAGCGTGAGCTTATGATTGAAACCCTTTCAGACTTTGATGATAATCTGATGGAAAAATTCCTTGGTGAAGAGGAAATTTCAGTTGATGATATAAAAGTTGCAGCAAGAAATGCTGTTCAGAATATCTGCATTACTCCGGTATTCTGTGGTTCAGCGTTTAAAAATAAAGGTGTAAGGCTTCTGCTTGATGCAGTTGTAGATTATCTGCCATCACCAACTGACAGAGGTGTGGTTCTGGGTTGCGATGTTGATGATCCTGAAACAACTCTTTCAAGAAAACCATCAGTAAACAGACCTTTCTCAGCTCTGGCATTCAAAATTATTAATGATAACTTTGTTGGTCAGCAGACCTTCATCAGAGTATATTCTGGTCAGGTTGAATCTGGTACATACGTATACAACTCAACAAAGGGTAAGAGAGAGAGAGTTGGTAGAATCCTGAAAATCCGTGCAGATCAGAGAGAAGAGGTTAAGGTTCTGAAAGCTGGTGAAATCGGTGCTCTTATCGGTATGAAATCAACTACTACCGGTGATACACTTTGTGTTGAGGATGATCAGATTATTCTGGAATCAATTCATTATCCGGAAACAGTTATAGATCTTAAAGTTGAAACCTGAATCAATTAAAGAGAGAGACAAACTGGGGATAGCTCTTAGCAAACTTGCTCTTGAAGATCCTTCATTTAAAGTTAATTACGATAACGAAACAGAAGAAACAGTAATCTCTGGAATGGGTGAACTTCATCTTGAAGTTATTGTTGATCGTCTCAGAACAGAGCATAAGGTTAAAGTTAATGTTGGCGAACCTGCAGTAGCCTTCAGAGAAACTATTACCAAAGAAGCAAGACATGAACATAAGTATAAAAAGCAGACTGGTGGTCATGGTCAGTATGCACACATTATTTTCAGACTTGAGCCAAACGAAGGAAATGGTTTGGAATTTGTAGATCTTATTAAAGGTGGTAATATTCCTAAAGAGTATATTCCTGCTGTTGAAAAAGGTTTCCGTGAAACAATGCAGAAGGGTTTGATTGCAGGTTTCCCAATGGTTGACATCAAATTTGTTCTTATTGACGGTAGTTTCCACGCAGTTGACTCAAGTGAAATGGCTTTCCGTTCATGTACTTCAATTGCTATGAGAGAAATCATCAAAAAATGTGGTGGTCAGCTCCTCGAACCTATTATGAAACTTGAAATCAATACACCAGATGATTATATGGGTGATGTAATTGGTGATGTTAACAGAAGAAGAGGAAGAATTGAGAACATGCGTCGTCATCGTAAAGGTTCACAGAAGCTTAATGGTCAGGTTCCTCTGATGCAGATGTTTGGTTACGCTTCAAACCTGAGAACAATTTCAAGTGGACGTGCCAACTACTCAATGGAATTCCTTAATTATGCTCCGCTTCCAAATAATGTTGCTAAAGACGTTATTGCGGAAAAGAATAAACCAGAAGAAGAAAAATAAGTTTTCACTTAAATCTTTCGATATAAAATAAATAAAACCCGGCTTCAAGGCCGGGTTTTTTTTTATCTGTACTCTTTAAATTTTTTAGTCAATCTTTATTTATGTCATTTTATTCCCGATAGCGTGAAAACACTGTGTTAATTTACCTATCCAGAACTATAACTGTAATCATCGGGGTTCCATTTTCTTTATTTTTTATTTATTTATAATAAAAATTGTTGTTATTTTAACATCAAGTAGTTATTATTTTTTATACTAAAAGGAGGTGGGATGAATAGTAAGTCGATGTCCCTTAAGAAAAAAATCAGCATATCACAGGGAGGAGTTGTTTTTCTGATTATTGCAGTAATGACGCTGATAATCTATACAAAATCAACTGATATGGTTAAAGAAATCAGTCTTGATGACGCAGAAAATATGGCCAAAAGCAGTGGTCAGAAAGTTGGTGGTATCTTTAACAATGCCTTTGATACAGCTCAGGCACTGGCTGATTCTCTTAAAGCACTGAAAAAACTTAATCCGGATCGTAAAATAGTAAACGAAATTCTCAAAACAAATCTTGAGAGAAACAGTTCATATATTGGCGTATGGTGCGGGTGGGAACCAGATGCATTTGACGGAAAAGATGCAGAGTTTATTAATAAGGAAGGCTCTGACGATACCGGCCGTCTGGTACCTTACTGGTCCAGAGCTGGTGGAATTCATATCGAACCTCTGGCGGGCTATGAAGATGCAGACAGTTATTACGATGCACCCAGGAAAGCCAGAAAACCATACGTAACAGATCCATATTTCTACACCATTTCAGGAAAAGAGTACTATCTTGTAACAGCATCAGTTCCAATTATAGTGAATGGACAGGTAGTTGGTGTTGCAGGTGTTGATTTCACAATGGATGAGATAGGTAAACAGATTGGAGCAATAAAACCTTACGAAGTTGGTTATGCATTCCTGTGCTCAACAAGCTCAACAATTGTTGCTCATAAAAACAAGAAGTTTCTGGGAAAGAAAATAAGAACCCTGGATAATAAAATAGGAGATATCGCTGAATCAAACATTCCAACCGGAAAAGTTTTTAAATATACTAAAACAAGTACCAGTAATAATATGGAATCTTACTATGTCCATGTTCCTGTTAATTTTGGTAAAACAGAAACCCCCTGGAGCCTTGCTATAGTTATTCCAATGGACAAAATTATGGAAGGCCCTGCAACTCTCAGAAACTATTCAATTATTATAGGGTTAATAGGGATAGCTATTGTAATAGGTCTTACAGTATTTCTTTCTAACCGGGCTTTTGATCCAATAATTAAAATGAAGGATATGATGCAGGAAGCAGCTGAAGGTGAAGCTGATATGACCAGAAGAATGGCTGTTGGGGCTATGGATGAAATAGGGGAAACTGCATACTGGTTCAATATTTTTGTAGAGAGAATGCAGAACCTTATTAAAGAAGTTAAACTTAATGCTCAGGCAGTAAGTTCTGCATCTCTGGAAATATCCTCTTCAACAGAGGAACTTTCTGCTACAGTAGAAGAACAGAGTAGTCAGGCTCAGTCTGTATCTACAGCTCTTTCAGAACTTTCAACTACATTCTGGTGATATTGCTGCCTCAATGGAGCAGTCAAGAGTAATAACAGAAGACTCTTCAAATATGACGAAAGATGGCAGTAAAATTATCGAAAGTGCAATAGATTCTCTCAAACAGATAGAAGAGCAGGCTGGTAATCTGAGTCGCATAGTTGATGACCTTGGTAATTCAACCACCCAGATCGGAGCAATTGTCGAAGTTATTAACGATGTTGCAGATCAGACCAACCTCCTGGCTCTGAATGCAGCAATCGAAGCTGCAAGGGCTGGAGAACACGGCAGAGGTTTTGCTGTTGTTGCTGATGAAGTAAGAAAACTGGCTGAAAGAACCGGTAAAGCTACTGATGAGATAGTTGCGATTATAGCATCTCTGCAGAAGAAATCTGAAGCTGCTTCAGAAGCTATGAAACAGACAGCTGAAGAGGTAGTAAGAGGTAGAGAGCATGGTCAGAAATCACTTGATATTCTTGATAAGATAGTAGATTCAGGATCTGAAGTACAGAAGGCTTCAGAATCTGTAGCTGCTGCAATTGAAGAGGAAAATGCTACAATTGAAGAAATTTCAGGAAGTCTTCAGGAGATGGCTGCTGGTACTGAAGAATCAGCAACAGCTGTTCAGGAAGTTTCAAGTACAGCTGATGATCTTGCCAAAGAGGCTGAAACATTGCGTTCACTTGTTGAACAGTTTGTAACCGAATAGAGTTAATCATTTATAAAATGCGGCTCCCATAGTCAATATGCGGAGCCCTTACTCTTTTAACATAGTTTTGATAGAAAAATTTACTCAAATAACATATTATTTTCAGTATGAAAGAGATCATCGAATCCTTATCAACTTTATATTCATATAGATATACAATGTCAATACGATTTACCAAGGAGAATAAATGAACAAAAAGGCAGGATCTTTAAAGAAAAAAATTGTTACATCAATGGGAGGATTGGTTTTTATCATTATTTTTATAATGACCCTTATTATCTATAATAAATCAACTGATATAACCAGAAAAATCAGCCTTCAGGATGCAGAAAATCTGGCCAGAAGCAGCGGAAAGCAGGTTGAGAGCATTTTTAACGATGCTTTCGATAAATCTGAATCAATGGTTGCAGCAATCAGGGCTCTGCGGGAACACAATCCTGACAGGAAATATATAAATCTCATAAACAGGAATATTCTTGAAAAGAATCCAACCTATCTTGGTTGCTGGTCAACATGGGCAACCGATGCTTTTGATGGAAAAGATAAAGAGTTCATTGGTGCAAAGGATGCTTTTACTACAGGACGGTACGCAACCTACTGGGTAAGAGATGCCGGTGGAGTAAGGCAGGAGCCAACAAATCACAGAGAAGATGAAACTGAGGCATACTATACTGTACCTGAAAGAACTAAAAAGCCATATGCTACAGATCCATATTTTTACAAAGTTGCGGGACAGGATGTTTATATGGTGACAATATCTGTTCCTATTCTGGCTAATGGCAAGTTTCTCGGAGTTGCCGGATGTGATTTTAAAATGGATCAGATGAAAGCAAATATTGACCGCATAAAACCTTATGATGTGGGATACGCTTTTCTCTGCTCCAATACATCAGTAATTGTTGCCCATCCTAAAAAAGAGTTTATTGGTAAAAAGCTTAGTGACATTAGTGCTGAAATTGGCAATATGGCTAAAGATAAAATAGCCCGTGGTGAAACCTTCTCATATGAAAAAACTGCTGAAGGTAACGGCTCTGCGTCAAGGTTTATCCATGTTCCTGTTAATTTTGGTAATACAGGGGAGCCATGGAGCCTTGCTATTGTTGTACCGGAAGATAAGTTAATGGAAGGGCCAAGAACTTTGAGAAACTATTCAGTTATTATTGGATTACTTGGAATTGTTGTGGTTATTCTGAGTACTATCTTCCTTATAAATAAAGCCTTTAACCCGATTCTTAAAATGAAGGATATGATGAAAGAGGTCGGTGAAGGTGAAGCTGATATGACCCGCAGGCTTGAAGTGGGACTTATGGATGAAGTTGGTGAGACAGCTTACTGGTTCAATGTATTTGTAGAGAGAATGCAGAATCTTATTAAAGAAGTTAAGCTTAACGCTAAGGCAGTAAGCTCTGCATCTCTGGAAATCTCCTCTTCAACTGAAGAACTTTCAGCAACAGTTGAAGAGCAGAGCAGTCAGGCTCAGTCAGTATCTACAGCTTTATCAGAGCTTTCTACAACATCAGGGGATATTGCAACTTCAATGGAGCAGTCAAGAGTAATTACAGAGAACTCTTCAAATATGACAAAAGATGGAAGTAAAGTAATAGAAAGCGCAATCGATTCTCTGAAACAGATTGAAGTACAGGCTGGTAATCTGAGCAAAATAGTTGAAGATCTTGGTGAATCCACAAATCAGATTGGTGCAATTGTTGAGGTTATTAATGATGTTGCTGATCAGACAAACCTTCTTGCTCTTAATGCGGCAATTGAAGCTGCAAGAGCCGGGGAGCACGGCAGAGGCTTTGCTGTTGTTGCTGATGAAGTAAGAAAGCTGGCTGAAAGAACCGGTAAAGCTACAGACGAAATTGTTTCTATTATTGGTTCTCTTCAGAAAAAGTCCGAAGCAGCTTCAGATGCAATGAAGCAGACAGTTGAAGAGGTTATTAAAGGTCGTGAACATGGGCAGCAATCCCTTGATATTCTTGACAAAATAGTTGATGCCGGAACTGAAGTTCAGAACTCTTCAGAATCTGTAGCTGCAGCTATTGAAGAAGAGAATGCCACAATAGAAGAAATCTCAGGAAGCCTTCAGGAGATGGCAGCTGGCACAGAAGAGTCAGCAACAGCTGTTCAGGAAGTTTCAGGTACAGCTGATGATCTTGCTAAAGAGGCTGAAACTCTGCGTTCCCTTGTGGATCAGTTTGTTACAGACTAGCTCAATCACTTAATTAATATTACTACTCCTGCGTATTTTCTTCGCAGGAGTTTCTGTTCACATTAAATCAATTTTTCATTAATTTTTTTTTTCCTGTTGCTATAGTTTGGGAATTGTTATAACATTGAATTTAATAGTAATGATTCTTGTTATTAAAACACAGAAATCCACCCGGAACTCTGTGCTGTTTCATAAATGACACCAATTAAAAACTAAGGAGAAATGATGTTTAACAATCTCTCGATCAGTAAAAAGATTTCTATCGCAATTCTGCTGCTTACAGTATGCGGCTTGTCAATTGCCGGAGTTTCGTACTATTCAAATGGCCAATTAAGTGAACTTAACAGTAAACTGCAAAACTTTGAGATGGAGAAAAATTTTTTTAAAGATAAAATAATTGACCATCTTAATTATCTGGGAAAGATAAATAACACTCTACTATATAAGAATGGAGATTCCCTAAACCTGCAGGTTGACCACAGGTTATGTAAGCTTGGCAAATTTCTATATAGTGAAAAAGCTGTGGAGCTGAAAAAGATCTCTAAAGGAATAGACACTCTCTTTACAGACATTATGAATCCCCATGAAGTTATTCATCAGGCCACCAGAACTCTTAACTCTTATGTTAAAGCCGGAGACTGGGACAAGGCAGGTGAAGAGATGAAAAAAATAAAGATGGCAGCTGAAAAAACAATTTCACTACTCTCAAAAATCGACGAAGAGTTTGAACACGAAGAGAAGAGAATTCTTCAGACGATTGAAAAGATAAAAAGCAGTACATCTTTCATGAATCTTATTGCACTGATTCTCTTTATTGTAGTTGATATATGGATACTGATATCAGTTATTTTACCTGTTATCAGAGCTTCCGGGATGATAATTGAGAGAACAGAAAGTTTGTCAGAAGGTGCTGCAGATCTTACAAGAAGAATCGATTTTTCCAGTGGAGATGAGTATGGAAAGATTGCAGCCTCTATTAACAAATTTATAGAGAGAATGGAGAAAATTATTATTAAAGTCAAAGCTAATAGCCAGGCAGTAAGTTCTGCTGCTCTCCAGATATCGTCTTCAGCTGAAGAGCTGGCTGCAACTGTTGAAGAACAGAGTCATCAGGCACAGTCTGTATCAACATCTATCTCTGAACTTTCATCTACTTCAGCTGATATTGCTGTTTCAATGGAGCAATCAAGAGGGATAACAGAAGAGTCATCAAATATGACTGAAGATGGCAGTAAAATTATAGAAAAAGCAATTGATTCGCTTAAGCAAATAGAAGGGCAGACTGGAAATCTTGGAACCATAGTAGAGGATCTTGGTACATCCAGTAACCAGATTGGTGCAATTGTTGAGGTTATTAATGATGTTGCTGATCAGACAAACCTTCTTGCACTTAATGCGGCAATTGAAGCTGCAAGAGCCGGGGAGCATGGCAGAGGCTTTGCAGTTGTTGCTGATGAAGTCAGGAAACTTGCTGAAAGAACCGGCAAAGCTACTGATGAAATTGTTGCAATTATAGCTTCTCTCCAGAAAAAATCCGAAGCTGCGTCAGAAGCTATGAGCCAGACTGCTGAAGATGTTATAAAAGGTAGGGAGCATGGTGAAAGCTCACTGGAAATTCTTGGAAAGATAGTTGAATCTGGTTCAGAGGTTCAGAGAGCAGCAGAATCTGTAGCTGCAGCTATTGAAGAAGAAAACGCAACAATTGCAGAGATATCAGATAGCCTCAGAGAGATGGCAACAGGAACAGAAGAGTCAGCAACAGCTGTTCAGGAAGTTTCTACAACAGCTGACGATCTGGCCAAAGAGGCAGAAAATCTACAGGAACTTGTAAATCAGTTTGTTACAGGCTGATTTGCAAATATATACAAATAACTCCTGCAGTCTTATGGCAGGAGTTATCTTTCATCTGGTTTTTTCACAAATAACAGTAAGGAAGCGTTTTTATATTATATCAATATAACGATCAGATATTGTGACTCTGAAGAAAAACACCGTGATTTATAAAAAAAAACACTGCAAAATGACTCTACAGAAAAATAATACTATATATGATAGGTTCGCGTTACAAACCCTATAATTAACTTTTCAGGAGACAGTATGAGCAAAGAAACAATGTCATTAAAAAAGAAGATAAGTCTGACTCTGGGTGGGATCGTTCTTATTATTATGTCAGTTATGACTGGAATAATATATTATCGATCTGCTGATATGATTAGAAAAGTGAGTTTTCAGGATGCAGCAAATCTTGCAGGTAACAATGCCAGAGTTATGGAAGGTATTTTTAATCAGGCATTTGATGCAAATGAAGGCCTTGCAAGTGCATTTAAAGTCCTCAGAAAGAGAGGAGCTGACAGAGCATTAATAAGTGATATGCTGAAAGATGTACTTGAGAAAAATCCACATTTCATAGGAGTCAGCAGTGGATGGGAGCCCAATATATTTGACGGGAAAGATGCTGAGTATGTTAACCAGCCCGGGCATGATAAAACAGGACGGGTACTTTTCTACTGGACAAGAGCCGGAGGGATTCACCTGGAGCCTCTGGTAGATTACGAAGATCCTGAAGGTTATTATGAAGTACCTAAACGAACAATGAAGCCTTATCTTACTGAACCATATTTTTACAATATAGGTGGTAAAGATTACTACATGGTTTCCGCTATGTACCCAATAATAATTGATGGTCAGTTTCATGGTGTCGTTGGTATTGACTTTACTATGGATCAGATTAACAGTGTTGTTACCAAAATAAAACCTTATGAAGTAGGATACGCTTTCTTCTGTTCAAATAAGGGTGCTATTGTGGCACACCCCCAGAAAGATGTTGTGGGGAAAAAGCTTTCAGATGTAAGGGCTGGAAACGATCAGAATAGCATGTCAAAAATGGAGAAAGGAGAAGCCTTTGAATACGAAGAAACCAGTGTTATGAAAGGTCTTACTTCACGATATTTCCATGTACCTGTAAACTTCACTGCAACAGAAGCACCGTGGAGTTTTGTAGTTTCAATTCCCATGGATAAAATTATGGAAGGTCCGAGAAGTTTAAGAAACTATGCCATATTAATTGGTGTAATTGGCCTTATAATAGTAGTTGGGTTAATGGTGTTTCTGGCAAACAGAACTTTTGCTCCTATAATAGACATGAAAGATATGATGCAGGAAGCTGCTGAAGGTGAAGCAGATATGACCAGGAGAATGAGAGTCGGGGCTATGGATGAAATAGGAGAGACTGCCTACTGGTTTAATATATTTATTGAGAGAATCCAGAAACTTATCATTCAGGTAAAAAGTAATTCCCAGTCTGTAAGCTCTGCAGCTCTGCAGATTTCATCCTCCACTGAGGAATTATCAAAAACTGTTGATGATCAGAGCGGTCAGGCTCAATCTGTTTCTGCTGCTCTATCAGAACTATCTACTACCTCAAGTGATATCGCTGCATCTATGGAAGAATCCAGAGGGATTACTGAAAACTCTTCTCAGATGACAAGAGAGGGAAGTAAAACCATTGAGAGTTCTATAGATTCACTAAGACAGATTGAGGTACAGGCAGAGAGTTTAAGTAAAATAGTTAAAGATCTTGGACAGTCAACTAACCAGATTGGAGCAATTGTTGAGGTTATTAATGATGTTGCTGATCAGACAAACCTTCTTGCACTTAATGCTGCAATTGAGGCTGCCAGAGCAGGGGAACACGGCAGAGGCTTCGCGGTTGTTGCTGATGAAGTCAGGAAACTTGCAGAAAGAACCGGTAAAGCTACTGATGAAATTGTTGCTATAATTAATTCTCTTCAGAAAAAAGCCGGTGATGCTGATTCTGCTATGCAGGAGACAGTTGCAGAAGTTTCCAAAGGTACTGAGCTTGGAAACAAATCTCTGGAAATGCTTGGAAGTATTGTGGAATCAGGTAAAGAGGTTCAGAATGCTTCTGAATCTGTTGCTGCCGCAATAGAAGAAGAGAATGCGACAATTTCTGAGATATCAACCAACCTGGAATCTATGGCAGCAGGATCTATGGAGTCAGCTGCTGCAGTGCAGGAAGTTACCCAGACTGCAGACGATCTGGCCCGGGAGGCTGAAACTCTTAAAGAACTGGTAGACCAGTTTATTACAGAATAGATATCGTTAAAATTTCATAAAAGCAGGCTCTGCTTCGGAGCCTGCGGTTTTTGGTAAATTATATTCTATTTGTTTTTATAAGTTAGTCATTCAAAAATTTGGTTTCTATAAAAGATAACATGCTTTTTTTTCAATAAACTTGCATATTTAATGTTAATTAAATATACTATCTCCAAAATACGATTGATATGGAGGTATTAATGGATAAAAAGGTCATGTCACTTAAGAAAAAAGTTATCTTAACCCAGAGTGGTCTTGCTCTGATTATTATTGCTGTTATGACAACGGTAATATATTTAAAAGCTCTTAATCTAATGCATGAAACAGCTATGCGTGAATCCTGGAATCTGGCAGGAAAGAATGCAAAAACTATTGAAGCAGTGTTTAATGCTGCAGTAGATAAGGCTATTGCTTTGAATTCTGCATTCAAATCTGCCCAAAAAACCGGAGCATCAAGAGATTTCATAAGTAGCATTCTTAAACATAAACTTGAGGATAGCCCTGATGTTCTTGGTGTGTGGACCTGCTGGGAACCTGATGCATATGATGGTAACGATAGTAATTTCATAAACAAAGAGAACCATGACAGTACTGGTCGGGTAGCTTATTACTGGAGCCGGGCTAATGGTGTGAAAAGGAGTGCTCTTGCAGATTATGAGAACTCAGGTAGTTTTTATGATATTCCCAGAAAGACCGGGAAAATGTTTATAACAGATCCTTACTATTATGATATTGGTGGTACAAAATACTATATGGTTACTGTTTCAGTACCACTCAAGTTAAATGGCAGAGTTGTTGCCGTGTCGGGCTTCGATTTTACTATTGAAGCGATTACTGAACTGGTAAACAGCATAAAACCTTATGAAACCGGTTATGCTTTTCTTACAACAAATAATGGAACAGTAGTTGCTCATAAAAGAGCTGAAGTAATTGGTAAAAAGCAGCAGGATCTGAAACGTGAGCAGGAAAATCTCATCAAAAACGGTATTGGAGAAGGGAAGGATATAACTTACGATGGCTCCAGTAAAACAAATGGTGAGTTATCTAAATATTTCCAGGTTCCAGTAAAATATGGACAAACTGATAAACCCTGGAGTTTTGGTATCAGTGTACCTGTAGATAAAGTTATGGAGGGCCCACGAGCTCTGAGAAATTATTCAATTCTCATTGGATTTATAGGAATCGCTATTATTGCACTTATAACTACCTATCTTGCTGGTCAGGCTTTTGACCCGATTATTCGTATGAAGGATATGATGCAGGAAGCTGCTGAAGGTGAAGCAGATATGACAAGAAGGCTTCCTGTTGGAGCAATGGATGAACAGGGAGAGTTAGCCTACTGGTTTAATATATTTATAGAACGAATACAGCACCTTATTAAAGATGTTAAAGAGAATGCTGCAACTGTCAGCTCTGCGGCTTTACAGATATCTTCTTCTACAGAAGAGCTTGCTGCAACTGTTGAAGAACAGAGTAGTCAGGCACAATCTGTCTCTTCTGCTTTAACTCAGTTATCAGCAACATCAGCTGATATTGCAGGGTCAATGGAAGAGGCACGAAACATATCTGAAAACTCTTCAAATATGACACAGGAAGGTAGCAAAACTATTCAGGAATCTATAGATTCTCTTGAGCAGATAGATTCCCAGGCAGGTAATCTCAGCAGAATTGTTGGTGAACTTGGTGATTCAACAAGTAAGATTGGTGCAATTATTGAAGTTATCAATGATGTTGCTGATCAGACAAATCTTCTTGCTCTTAACGCTGCAATTGAAGCAGCCAGAGCAGGGGAGCATGGAAGAGGATTTGCGGTTGTTGCTGATGAAGTCAGAAAACTTGCTGAAAGAACCGGTAAAGCTACTAACGAGATTGTTGCTATTATAGATTCACTTCAGCAGAAATCTTCTGAAGCTGATAAAGCTATGACAGAAACAACGTCAGAAGTAAACAACGGCCGTGAACTAGGTCAGAGCTCTCTGGAAATTCTTGGTAAAATTGTAGAATCCGGAGATGAAGTGCAGCAGGCGGCAACATCTGTAGCAACTGCTATTGAGCAGGAAAATGCCACAATAGATGAGATCTCAGGCAGTCTGCAGGAGATTGCAGCTGGTACAGAAGAGTCTGCAACTGCAGTTCAGGAAGTTACACAAACAGCTGATGACCTTGCTAAAGAAGCAGAAAAGCTTAGAGAACTTGTTGAACAGTTTGTAACAGAATAGATAATATATCGGGGCAGATTCATATCTGCCCCTTTTTTTTCAATAAAAAAATTCATCTTTGTCGATACGTCGACTTTTCCCAATATCTGATTCAGGTTTTTTATCTATTTTCTAATTTTTTCATAATTTCTGAACAAATAAGTTGACAAATAATTTATTTATTCATATTATCTGAAAAGATGAAGGAGGCGAAATGGAAGAACTTACAAAATTTGAAGAGCAGATAATGTTGTCAGTCTGGAAACTGCAGGATGAGGCATACGGTTTACCCATCTACAATAATATTGTGGAAATTACAGGTCGCAGGATGGCAATTGGAGGAATCTACTTTCCTCTTGAGAGACTGGTAAAAAGAGGTTTGCTGAAAGCAATAAAAGGAGAACCAACAAAGAAGAGGGGAGGACAGAGTAAGAAATTCTATAAGCTCACTACTGATGGACACGAAGCACTGGTGGAAGCGAAGAAGACACAGGAGATTTTCTGGGACAATCTACCTGAACTAAATAAAAGTGAATAAACATGCAGCTGGTAATAAAATTTCTCCGGCTGATCTGCGGTAGTGAACACTATGGTCTGGTTGGCGACATACATGAGATGTATGAAGTTATTAAGGAAAAGAGTGGTAATCTGAAGGCTCTCTGCTGGTTATCGGGGCAGATTATCAGCACTATAGCTCTTATACTTAAAAACAGTATATCTTCATTTAATGCACTTATAAGAAACTATTCAGTAATTGCTATAAGAAATATATATCGAAATAAACTCTATTCGATAATTAATATTGCCGGATTATCTATAGGAATAACCTGTTCAATACTGATATTCATGTGGGTTGCAGATGAGGTTGGACATGATGAGCATATGGATAAAAATGTGTACCGGTTTATTCTTCAGTTCAAAAGTGGTAAATCCAGTAAAACACCGGATTCAATGGCTCCATTCCTGAAAGAGAGAATTCCTGAAATAGTTGAATTTACCCAGCTTCATAAAAGACCTAAATGGAGTGTATCTTATACTTCTGAAAGTGGAGAAAAAAGAGTTTTTTTTGAGAAGAATCTTTTTCTAACAGACAGGTCAATGTTCAGTGTTTTTAATCTGAAATTTCTTCAGGGTAATCTGGATTCCGGTTTCAGGGGAGTTGTTATTTCCCAAAAAACAGCGAAAAAATATTTTGGAGATGAGAATCCTCTGGGTAAAAAGCTCAACTTTAACAACTGGTATGATTCAACAGTAACTGCAGTTGTTGAAGATGTACCTGAAAATTCCCATTTTACAGGTGAAATTTATAGTAACAGACTTGGTCTGAAACGTCACTGGGCTGGTGGTTTTAACTGGCAGAACCATGTACATGAGCTATATTTGAAAGTAGAAGCCGGAAGTGATATTGAAGAGATTGAGGCGAGAATTTACAAATTGCTTCTTGAACTCAATATTAATCGCTATAGAGAGACTCTTAAAGCTGTAGAGTTACAGAGAGCCGATAAGATCTATCTGTATGGAAGTGAAATATCAAGTGAATATGTACGTTATGGAGATGTAAAGTATGTGTATATTTTCTCACTGATTGCAATATTTATTCTATTTATAGCCTGCCTTAATTTTATGAATCTAATGACTGCAAGGGCTGAAAACAGAATCAGAGAGGTTGCTATAAGAAAAGTATCAGGAGCAGGATTGAGTTCTCTGATACCTCAGTTTATAGGAGAAGCTCTATGTTTTGCAATGGTTTCAGGTCTCTTTTCGATAATATCTATATATCTGTTGCTCCCACTCTTTAATAATCTGGTAAATAAAAAACTTGTTTTCAGCATGATGACTGTAGAGAATCTGTTTCAGTTTTTTGTCATAATTGTTGCAACAGGAATTTTTGCCGGTACTTACCCTGCAGTTTTTATTGCTTCAAAAAAGACCGTAACCATTCTCAAGAACACCAGGCCTGTTTCAAAAAGCTTTTTTAGCTTCCGGAATATTCTTGTTATTATTCAGTTTGGTTTTTCTGTACTTCTTATTATTGGTACACTGGTTACAAATAGTCAGATTACTTATCTTCAGAAGAAGAAGCTAGGGTTTAATAAAGAGCATATCCTGTGTATTCCTTCAAAAGGAAATTTCACAAAATCCTATGCTGTAGTTAAAGAGAAACTTCTCAAAATTCCTTCTGTAACTGCTGTGAGTATTAAAGACTGTTATCCTACAAGATCTGTTACCAACAGCGCAATTGACTGGAGCAGCAGAGGAAGCAGGAAAAAGGTACTTACTGAAGTATCATCCATTGGCTTTGACTATCTGAAACTGATGAAAATTAATATATTGAGTGGCAGAGGTTTTGATCACAATATAAGAGGGGATATAGGTCAGGCTGTAGTAGTAAATCAGAGTTTTACTGAAGCTATGGGTATTGATAATCCTTCAGGAATGGAAATTAAAATAGGGAAATCATCAAAAACTATTGTTGGAGTAATGGAGGATGCAAATTTCAAATCTCTACATCAGCGCATAAGACCACTTCTACTAAGGCTTACTGAGATTACTACTGATAATACTGTTTTTGACCTTTTCGGTATAATTCTTATTAAAATTGCTCCGGGCCACGAGGATGCAGTGCTTTCAGAAGTCAGAAACTTATGGCAGAGTATGAACAGTGCAATACCTTTTGATTACAATTTCCTTGATGATATCTACAATAATCTCTATAAAAAAGAGAGTACAATAAGTTCAATTATTAATGTTTTCTCTATTCTCGCTATTATTATTTCAGCTCTTGGAATCTTCGGACTTGCATCATTTGCTGCTGAACAGAGAACAAGAGAGATAGGAATAAGAAAGGTACTGGGAGCTTCTACAGGCAGAGTAATGGCGCTTCTGTCAACTGATTTCCTTAAACTGGTAATCTACTCAAATATAATTGCCTGGCCTTTAGCCTATATGTCAATGAGTAAATGGCTCCAGAATTTTAAATATCAGGCTGAGTTGTCATTGTGGTTCTTTATAATTGCCGGGATTATTGCTCTTGGTATCGCACAGCTCTCTGTGAGTTTTCAATCTTTCAGAGCAGCATCCAAAGATCCGGTAAGATCTCTAAAACATGAATAGAGGAGATCCGGTTAAATACTGAAAATTTAACCTGAGACTGAGAATATGTGATTGTAAAGGCGCATCATTGCGTCTTACTTATCTGAATCTGATGAGAAAGGGGGAGTCTTAACTCTCCCTCCATTTATTAAGATTTGATGTTATAAATTCGACTATTTTCTGATGTTCTTCTTTTCCTCTGGCTTCAATATTCATAATTTCACCAAAAGAGTAGTGAACTCTCTTCTTTCTGTATAGTTTCCCAAAACCTCTTATTAATTTCCCATTATCCCAGGCATCAGTTTTAAGAGCCAGAGGTACTACAGGTACACCTGCTTTTAAGGCAAGTTTTATTCCCAGGGTGTTGAATTTTGAAGAGTCAAATTCTGTTGTTCTTGTGCTCTGTGGAAAGATAACTACCGATATACCACGGTTCAGCATATCAGTTCCCTGAGAGATTACATCCATGAGATCTTTTCTTGGATCCTGTCTGGTAACAACAATAGCATCCATTTCTCTCATAATCGGTCCAAAGAAATTACCCTCACGAAGACTCTGCTTGATAACAAAGGAAACCGGCTGGTAATGGCCTATTATTGATGGGAGAGTCATGGTTTCCATTGTACTCATGTGGTTGGCAATGAAAACAGCAGGAGTTCCATTCAGAGCTTTAATATTTTCAAGTCCGTCTACCTGAAATTTTACTCCACAATCTTCAAGTTTATCAAATATCTGACTTGCAGTATGATGCCATTCCTGAGTGTTGTACATTTTCTTTTTAGCTTTTTTTGAAGCGCTTGCAAGGTATCTCCATAGGTTGTAGTAGAACCATATCGGAGTATTAAAAACCATTCTGTCTGCCAGATCTCTTTTGTGAGTTTCCGGTGTCATATAATTACTGTTACCAAATTTACTGTCCATGAAGCTATTATAAAATTATAGCCACCCTCAGTCAAATGGATATTACGTTACAATATATTTAAAGAACCGCCTGATACATACACTGACAATCACGGACAAAATTAAAACAAATCACCTTAGTAGCGACGCATCATTGTGTCTGGCCTGTGAGGTTAAATGCCAATTCTGTAAATACGCTAACCATGCCCAGTAGCAGTATAGATTTTTCAAAACACAAAGCGTATCGCATCATTTGAACCTTAGCGAATTATTAGAGATTCAGGAGCTCATCTAATATACTCACGAGAATCAAATATTCCTGTACAAGTCACCAGTTAGAATTAAATATGCAAATCTCAGAGCTTTCAGGAAATCGAGCAATAACCCAGGTTTTCAGTGCTGGTTGATTGCTGAATTAGCAATGTCGGATAAGATATATTATGTAAACCAAAATATTGATCCTGTTTAAAAAAGGTGGATTATGTGGAATTTCCTCTGATCTCTGAGAATTGCCTATTCTCTTTCTTCTGATAGATTTATCAGAATACTCTATTCTGAGAGCTTTAATTTTAAGCTCTCAGAATGTAAAATTAGCTTTACTTATAATTTAAACTCATCAATCCTGTCTTCCCGTATATCAGTGAGAAGATTTTCTAGAACATCGATAAGTTTGCCTTTGTCGAACTGATTGCTGTTAATCTTAAAATCAATTTTCACTGCCTTATCATCAGTGGCAAAATTAAATTTAAAAAACGGCTTTTTGCTACTAACAGGTGGCAGTGTTTCTGCAGCATCTTCCAGGTCAGTTTCATCTGACTCCTCAGGATTAACTGAACCATCCATAATGGATCTGAGATCTTTAATTTTATCTCTTGAAAACGGCTCTTCTGAGTACTGATCAAGAACCTGATTCATTAAATCCTGGTCCTCAAGCTTAACCAATTCCAGGAGAAATGTTTTGGAAGTGATTTTAAGCTCGTGACAGCGATTTACCACCGTTTGCGGCAGATCGGTTAGCCTGAGCAGTTCTGTAACCGTTACGCGGGATTTACCGATCTTCTGAGCTATCTCCTGATGAGTATATCCATATATATCTGCCAGAGATTGAAGAGAGTATGCAGATTCAAAAATATTGAGATCCTTTCTCTGAAGATTCTCAATTATTGTTATTTCCAGAGCTTCGTTATCTGGAACATCGTGCTCAATACAGGGAACTTCCATAAGCTCCAGCATTTTGGCTGCACGGTATCTTCTCTCCCCTGCTATTATTTCAAATTTCCCATCTTTAGGTCTTACGATAATTGGCTCAAGGATGCCCTTCTCTTTAATTGAGTCAGCCAGTTCCACCAGATTACCAAAGTCCTGACGTGGCTGCATCATATTTGCAGCAATACGCTCGATAGGTATCATTCTTATTATTGAAGTTTTTGACCTTGTAGCAATTTCATCCACAAGATGATTGCTATGCCTTGATTTCATAAAATCAGGCAGGCCTTTTCGCTTAGACATTCTTAAGTATTTCCTCCGCTAAACTGTGATATTCCGTTGAACCGGATGAGTTTGGAGCAAAAGTGAATATCGATTCTTTATAAGCAGGACTCTCTTCCAGTCTTACGTTCTTTGTAATTACAGTTTTAAAGACTTTATCGCCAAAAAGATTACGAATATGTGCTTCACTATCTTTGGCAATGAGCTTTCTTTTCTCATACATTGTAATCAGTACTCCAAGGATTTTAAGATCCGGATTACTTCTGACTCTCACTTTTTCAAAAGTTTCAATCAGATCATCTGTGCCTTCCAGCGCAAAGTATGATGACTGGATCGGAATAATCAGATGTGTTGCTGCAACAAATGAGTTTATTGTAATTAACCCGAGAGTGGGTGGAGTGTCGATTATAATGAAATCGTACCTGTATTTTATAGGATCGATTTTATCCTTCATTCTGAAATGGGAATCAATCTCCCCTATCAGTTTTGATTCAAGCTTTGCAATAGCAATCGAAGCAGGAAGTACTGAGAGATTGCTTATGTTTGTCTCTTTTACAACCTCTTCAAAACTAATGGAGTTGTTTTCCAGGAAATCGAATGTTGAATAAGTAATATCGCTGGGATCCAGAAATGAAACTGTAGAGTTTGCCTGAGGATCCATATCAATTATCAGGGTTTTGTACCCAAGAAAAGCGAGAGCTGCCGCGAGATTAATCGTCGTGGTCGTTTTGCCGACGCCTCCTTTCTGATTAGCTATTGTAATTATCACCTTTTTCTCCTCTCTTTACCTGTCTATATTATATAAAAAGAGTTACAGTGTCAAGGAATACCAGGCTTTTTTTGGCCTTGTTTTTTCCAGTAATATAGGGGTTTTAGCTTATGTTACCTGTTAAAATCAGTAACTAATTTTTTTTATCAACCCTTCAACAAAAAAACAGTGAAACACATCGTTTTTTCGCCTCTGACAGTTCTATTCAGAGTGAAATATACTGCAGGGCTGCTAAATACAACTTTCCTGTAAGGACTGACCTGTGTGTCAGTTCTCATAATTGGTAAGACAGTCTTATAAAATATCGAAGCTGGCCCCAATTGCGTTGTCAACATAATAGATCTGCCTGTTTTTGCTAACCACTAATGCACACAAATTGGCACTAAGGGGTATTATAGTCCGACTTTTGTGCCCGCAATGTTGAAAGCGTGCGTATTATCCTGAATGTTTCAGTTTCAATGCTGTATTCCTACGTATCTCATATCTGAACCGCCAATGCACGCTAAAAGAAGCCAGAAAAGCTTCCTGTGCCTCCCCTCTACATTTCACAAAGATTTTAATTAGACACATTTTAAAGGTTTATTAGGCTTGTTAATACCACCCCGTCAGCTTAACTGTTTCGCTAAAGCTCACAGTTTGCTGGCACCCCTCCTTGAACAATGCTGTTTTGCGGGCCATGACTTATGCTGTTAATCTTTAAATAAAGTAATTCACCAGTATAGTGAGGTGCAGAAAAGAGGCGATTTCTGCTATCCTATTGTAATTTGTGCAACTATCTTAACAGGAAAACCAGCTGTTTTTCTTTTTATTAGCCAGGAGGAGCTGTTTAAGACAAACAGAAATCCCCTCCTTCCCATAACAAACTGTTGTGGCGACTCATAAAATGGAAGGTGATTTTTTTTGCATATAATCCGTTAGTAAATTCTTATAAAGGAGGGGTGCCTGGTACTCCAGGCGGGGTGGTATTAACAAGTCCAATAAGCCTTAACACTTCTCACTCCTATCTTGCCACCATCATCATCTGTCAACTTGCACAATATATCACTTAATGTCGACGTGTCGACAACAAGGCTCTTTACCTCTAAATCCCTCAAAACCCTCTGTTAATCAATGTTTATCCTATTACTTGAACTTCCAGTCTTAGTTTAAATCAAACCTGTCGGCGACACATCATGTGCAAAAATACCAACAATTATGCACCAAAATGTCGACACGTCGACACAATATCTTAGCTCTAAGTTTGATGAAAGTTGTCATTCTGTATTAGCCTGATCAGGGAATGACACGCAAAATCTGTCACAAAGTACCAATATACATACAAAATCGGCGATTTGTAGAGGCGTAATATTTTGCGTCCGCATGCTGGTTGTCACGTTAGAGTAGAAAGCATTTAAAGCCTGAGCCACTAATATACGCGAATAGACGCCAAATAGAAATACAACTCCCCTTTTTTAAAAAATATATATAGAGGTTGCTTGTAGTGGCTCTCAATACCTGACAAACACCTTATGTTTTTTTGTGGGTTCTGGTATATTATATAAACATAAATTCAGAAACTATGGAGGAGACTTATGCTGGTAAAATTTCTAGGACATTCAGCAATATATTTTGAAGCAGGTGAAGTAAAAGGACTAATAGACCCTTTTCTTAATGGTAATCCTCAGGCAACAGACAAACCTGAAGATTTCAATGATATTACACATATTTTTGTTACACACGGTCATGGGGATCATCTTGGTGATACAGTAGAGCTTGCAAAGAGAACCGGAGCAACAGTTATTGCAAATTTTGAAATAATAAATTTTCTGGCAACAAAAGAGGTAAATGGGCACCCAATGCATATTGGAGGTAGAAAAACCTTTCCTTTTGGCACTGTAAAAATGACACCAGCACTCCACGGTTCAGGTATATCAGATGGCGATACTGCTGTAGATGGTGGTAATCCAGGAGGATTTGTTATTGAAATTGATGGAAAGAAACTCTACCATGCCGGTGACACAGGTCTTACAATGGATATGCAGCTACTGGAAATTGAGAAAATTGATTTAGCTCTGCTCCCAATTGGTGGCAACTTTACAATGGATATTCGTGATGCTGCTATTGCTACCAGCATGATTAAACCTTTAAAAGTTGCACCTATCCACTACAACACATGGGAAGTTATAGACGCTTCACCAGAAGATTTCATTAGTAGTGTAAGTGACTTTTCAGAAGGTGTTATTCTGAAACCAGGTGAAGAAATTAAACTATAAGTAAAAAATATCAGCCCTGAATAAGATAACTCAGGGCTGTCTCGCTCTAATGCCTTCCGGCAGTAATATTGAAAAATATTGGAACTCCTTCGAGTCCAAGTTCTGAAGATATTCTCTTTTTTATATATGTCTCATCAAAACTTTTAAGCCTTGAATCTGTTTTGTGAGAAAATTTAATAAAGAAAGGTTTTGTAGACTCGATAGAAGCGTGTTTTGGATTAAACACTCTATTATCCTGAGTAAAGTACTTCTTTTCGCTTACAATCTCTCTGATTTTCTCAATAAGCTGGGATTTTTTTACGCTGCCTTCAATTATTTTGTTAATATCATCTGCCTTATCTATTATTTCAAAAATGTTCTTTCCAGAAACAGCAGAAAGCACAACAAATGGAGCAAAATAGAAGCTGTTCAGGGTTCTTTTTACTTTACCTGGCAATTTCTGGGCAGCTTCTCCATCTTTTACAAGATCCCATTTATTAAGAGGCAACCACTACAGGCTTTGCAGATTTAAGAATTTTCCTTGCAATAAACATATCATTCTTGTCAAGCTTCCGTGATACATCCAGAACAAAGATAATTATATCTGCATTCCTTATATCCTTTTCAGCCCTTATAACAGCTGCACTCTCAGTGCTCTCTTTTATTTTCTGAAACTTTCTGATACCAGCATTATCCACCAGAATAAACTTCTTACCTTTTCTTTTTATTTCAAAGTCAACAGAATCCCTGGTTGTACCGGCTATAGGACTAACAATTGCAGACTCATCATTCATAATCTTATTTATTATGGATGATTTACCTACATTTGGTTTACCAAGAATAGTTATTCTCGTAACAACCTCTTCCTCTTCTGCTGATTTCTTATAAATTTCAAAATGTTTATCGATTCTTTCTTCAAGGTCTTCTACATTTATGTTGTGTTCTGCAGAGATAAACAGAAAGTCTGCTTTAAGCTGGTAATAACTGGAGGGAAGTATATAGCGACTCTCATTATCAACTTTATTGATAACCGGAATAATTGATGAGTTAATCTTGCGTATATCAAGAAAAAGATCCTTCTCATAATCCAGCATCTCTCTTCTGCCATCAAAGAGAAAAATAATAAGATCTGATCGTTCAGCTTCCCTGAAGATTCTCTTATTTATCTCTTCAGTGATAACATCGTCGTCGGGGAAAAAACCACCAGAATCCTGAATATCGTAGGTTTTTCCTTCAATTGTAATCGGGACTTTATAGATATCTCTTGTCATTCCAGCCTGATTGTGAACCAGAGCTTTATTCTGTCCCAGTAATCTATTAAATAGTGTAGATTTACCAGTATTCGGTATACCTACCAATAGTTATAACAGGTTTTTTTGCCATTTATTAAACACTCCTGATTAGTGAAACGCAGTGACACTCCATAGCCTCTCCCCTGCCAACAGCACCGGTTTTCTCTTTTGTTTTGGCTTTAACATTAAAATCCTCAAAAGGAATGGAGAGTATATCTGCCACAGATCTTCTTATTTCTTCCTTAAACTTACTGAGTTTAGGCTTCTCTGCAACAATAACTGCATCAACATTTATAATTTTATAACCTTTATTCTTTACTTTTTTTATAACTTCTCTAAGTAGCTCTGCGCTGTCTGCTCCTCTGAATGCAGGATCATTATCAGGGAAAAGTTCACCTATATCCGGTTCACCTGCTGCTCCAAGAAGAGAATCAGCAACAGCATGTAAAAGGAGATCTCCATCTGAATGAGCAACAAAACTCATCTCATCTGAAACAGAGATACCACCTATAATCAGGTTCCCTCCCTGTTTAATACGATGAAGATCGTATCCTATTCCGGTTCTGAGCTTATCCATGATTCAGTTTTTTACCAAAAATCATCTTACCGGAAGTTGTCTGAAGTACAGATGTAACTTCTATTGGGAGCTTTTTACCAATCTCATTCTTAGCTTCATCAAGTACAATCATTGTTCCATCATCAAGATACGCAATCCCCTGCTTCTTCTCTTTACCCTCTTTTGAAATAAGAACAGTGAGGTGCTCTCCAGGATATACAATAGGCTTCAGCGCAAAAGCCAGCTCATTAACATTCAGTACTTTTACTTCCTGAAGATGAGCAATCTTACTCAGGTTCACATCGTTGGTTATTATTTTAAAATTGTTCTCTTTACCAAGAAGAACCAGTTTCTGGTCAACTTCATTAGCACCAGGAACACTCTTATTAAGTATTGTAATGGATATATTGGTACTTTTTTTCAGTTGCTCAATTACATCCAGCCCTTCTTTTGCCTCTTACTTTCTTAGTGGGATCCGGTGAATCTGCAATCATCTGAAGTTCAGCCAGTACAAACTGGGTAATAATGAATTCACCTTCAAGAAAACCTGAATTTGCAATCTGAAGAATTCTGCCATCTATGATGGCACTGGTATCCAGAAGAAATGAATCTGTAAATACACTGCTTCCTCTGAAGAACTCCTTTATATTCATAGGAGTAAACATAGTTGGCTTGGTTAGTCCAATAAGAAGTCCTGTTATCGGTATTCCAAAGAGAAAGAAAAATCTGAAGAAGTTTCCGCCTCCCATGGACATCATTTTTATAACATCTTCCAGGAAGGTATCAAGAATAGCTCCAATAAGTATACCTGAAATCAGTCCCATCATTGAGCTCCATATATACTGGAGTTCAGTTCTTTTTATTCTTATAATCAGAACTACCATTGCTACAGCAATTGCTACGCCAAGGCATGCTCCCATCAGAGGATTCTGCCCGAAAGGTGGGTGGTAATAACCAATAAGAGTAAATCCAAGAACAAACAGAATTTTATAGATAAACAAGTGCATGTATAGATCTCCTTAAAATTAATGTTGAAATTTTAACAAATATGAGGGATGTTTTCCACCTCTGAACACCGCCAGAGGCAGAAAACTTTACTATTTTTCAGATTTAATTAACAGAAATAACTATTTTATTTCCAAGAAATTTTTCACGATTAAGAAGTTTTATCTCTGCAGACTTCTTATCTTCACTAACTGTTACCTTATAATCACTGTTCTTTTTGTAGAATTTAGGATAGATTGTTACAGTTTTAATCTTTGTAAGCCCCATCTCTTCAGCCGGCACAGTAATAATTGAAGCCGTTCTCAGATCAAGGGACATATTAAAAGTTTCACTTTTAACTTTTGCAATTCTCAGTGCTCTTAAGAATCCACCTTTAAGAACCCCCTTCTTTTTGAGACGGTTCTTATTATCCATCACAAAGTGGAGTGAATTAACTGTTTTAACCAGTTCAGAATTTTCGTTTTTAATCTTTCTGATTGAAACAATAAGGCTCTGTTTTTCCTGATTAAGCAGTTCAAGCTGCGAAATAAGCTGAGCTCTTTTAGCCTCAAGAACTTTAATATCTTCCACCAGTTTGTCTCTCTGGGATATAGCGTCATCTCTTGCATCAACAAGTTTCTTTTTAGCTATCCGCCTCATAGTGTTGGGGGAAACTGCTGCATCTCCCTGAGTAACAAAAGTGCCGTACTGACCACCTGAATAGAAGTTCCACACTTTGAATCCCGGAACAAGTGGTTCAAAAAGTGCACATTTTTCGATAAGCTCTGCAGCTGTATCTTTCTCAACATTCTGTTCATTAATGAGGTAGTTCATTGCAATCTGGTAGTGATTCTCCCCTTTTACCACGGTGTGCGGCTTAGGCAGCAAGGCTTCCAGATTCTCAATCTCCTCTCTTAGTTCTCCAATCTCATTACGGTAAGACAGAAGTTCATTCAGAAGTGTCTTGACAGAAACATCTTTTTCATTTCTGATCAGCTCTTCCATTAGCTGTTTTTCATCCTCCGACAGTTCCATAAAACTCATTGCCGGCAAATCCCTTCCAGTTCTTTTTTTGTACTCACCCATAAGAGATGCGATTTCCTGCTGTCTACCCTGAACTGATGTTTCAAGATCCCTGATCTTGTTAACCAGCTGATTCATCTGTTCCACCTTTGAATCTACGGGAACCTCTTCAGATTTACCACCTTTTAGAAGCAGATAACCCATGACTATGATTGCTACTGTAAGCAGGGCAATAGTAAGCAGAAGGACTGAAGGTTTGCGGGGGGCTTTCTCTTCTACATCGAAACCGGTAACAGAGTTATTTTTTTCTGGTTTACCTGTCCCCACGTTTTTCTTTTCATTATCCATTTGGCTCTCCTTTTCTGGAATTATAGTTACAGATTTAGCACAATGTTATAAACAAAGTCAATTTTATTCATATTTATCACTAGATGTAAGATTCAGCTGCTTCTATAGTGAGCATCTGACCTGAAGTTGAACAGAAACCTTTTACAAACTCACCTGCCAGTCTGGCATTTGTCAGTAGAGTTATATTACAGTCTATTGCAGCTCTTCTTATTGCATAGTCATTGGCCAGTTCATTACTACAGTGATTCTTGGGGATATTGATTACGAGATCCACCAAGTCCGTGTCTTATATATTCAATGGAGTTGGGGTGCTTATCTTCATCAGGCCAGTGAAGAACTGTTGCCTCTATGCCATTACCTCTGAGAAACTCAGCAGTTCCCTTTGTAGCGTACAGATTGAAGCCCTTCTCTGCCAGAAGTCTGCAGGGTTCAAGAAGCTCAACCTTATCTTTTATAGTTCCTGTTGATAGCAGAATACTTTTCTCCGGCACTCTGTACCCTGCAGAAATCATTGCCTTCAACAGAGCATCATGAAAATCTCTTCCCATACAACCAACTTCTCCGGTTGAAGACATATTGACTCCCAGTATCGGATCTGCCTGCTGAAGTCTGGCAAAAGAGAACTGAGATGCTTTAACACCTATATAGTCAAGGTCAAAAATCGATTTGGATGGTACCTCATAATCTGAGCCAGTCATTACTGATGTCGCAAGCTCTATAAAGTTGAATTTAAGAACTTTTGAAACAAAAGGTACGGTTCTGGAGGCTCTCAGATTACATTCAATAACCTTTATGCCGTTATCTTTTGCAAGAAACTGAATGTTAAAAGGACCGGAAATCTGTAATGCTTCTGCAATTTCTGCAGATATCCTCTTTATTCTTCTTACAGTTTCAAAATATATTTTCTGTGGTGGAAAAACCATTGTTGCATCCCCGGAATGGACACCTGCAAACTCAACATGCTCCGATATCGCATAAGCCACAATCCTGCCTTTATCAGCAACAGCATCGATTTCTATCTCTTTGGCATTTTCGATAAAATCTGTAACCACAACAGGATGCTGCTTCGAAACCTCTTTTGCAAGACTTAGAAAGTGATTTAGTTCGCCGGGATTTGAAACTACATTCATAGCTGCACCGGAGAGCACATAAGATGGCCTGATAAGAACAGGATAAGATACTTTTTTTATAAACTCCTCCAGTTCTTCGACAGATGTAAGCTCTTTCCAGTCAGGTTGGTCTATTCCAAGTTTATCCATCAATGCAGAGAATCTGAACCGGTTTTCTGCACAATCTATAGAGTCCGGCTGAGTTCCAAGAATCTTTACACTATTACTGCCAAGTCTTAAAGCAAGATTGTTGGGAATCTGCCCCCCTACTGAAAGAATCAGACCTTCCGGCTGCTCAAAGTCATAAATATCCATAACTCTCTCAAAACTTAACTCTTCAAAATAGAGTCTTTCGCAGATATCGAAATCTGTACTTACGGTTTCCGGATTGTGATTAATCATAAAGGCAGGTTTCCCATTTTTCCTTATAGTATTAACAGTATTTACACTACACCAGTCAAACTCAACACTTGAGCCGATTCTGTAAGCACCAGATCCCAGAACCCCTATTGCTTTAATACAATTATCATACTCAATATCACTTACACTACCGTGATATGTGAGATAGAGATAGTTTGAGCTGGCAGGATATTCTGCTGCAGTGGTATCAATCTGCTTAACTACAGGTATGACGCCACTCTTTTTACGATATTCCCTTATGTGAGCCATATCCTGTTCAATACTCTCTGAGCTGCTTTTAAAAACAGCTCTTGCAATCTGAAAATCGGAGAATCCGTTCTTTTTAAATTCCAACAGAGCAGACACCGGCAAATCCTCTATTCTGTTTATCTGTTTTAACTCATTATAAGAAGTAAATATACTCTGCAGTTTTACCAGAAACCAGAGATCTATCTTAGTAAGTTTATGTATATACTCAACAGTCATACCTTTAGCAAAAGCACTGGCTATAGCAAATATTCTGAGATCAGTGGGATTCATAAGTGCCTCTTCAGGATTATCAAAATCCATATTCCTGTTTCCCACAAAACCGTGTATACCCAGACCTGCCATTCTTAACCCTTTCTGAATAACCTCTTCAAAGGATCTGCCTACAGCCATGATCTCTCCTACAGATTTCATACTACTTCCAATTTCTCTGGAAACTCCCGGGAACTTCTCCAGATCCCAGCGTGGTATTTTGCATACAATATAGTCCAGAGATGGTTCAAAGCAGGCAGAGGATGTACCAGTCATACTGTTCTTTAGTTCCCATAAACCATAACCCAGTGATAGTTTTGCTGCAACAGATGCAATTGGATAACCTGTAGCTTTTGAAGCCAGAGCACTCGATCTTGATAATCTTGCATTAACCTCAATTACCCTGTAATCTTCTGATTCCGGATCCAGGGCATACTGAACATTGCACTCACCAACAACTCCTATATGCCTGACAATTTTTATTGCAGTTTCCCTAAGAAAATGGTACTCATCATTTGAGAGAGTCTGTGAAGGTGCCACAACAATCGACTCTCCGGTATGTATACCAAGAGGGTCAAAGTTCTCCATATTACAGACAGTTATACAGTTATCTGAACTATCTCTCATTACCTCATATTCTATCTCTTTCCATCCTTTAAGAGACTTCTCAATAATAATCTGATTAGAGTGGGAAAAAGCTTTCAGACATAACTCTTCAAGTTCATCTCTGTTTTTACAGAAACCGCTACCAAGTCCTCCCAGAGTATAAGCAGATCTTACTATTACAGGATAACCGGTTTCTTTAATAGCTTTCAGAGCTTCATCTAAATCTGATGCAGAGTAGCTCTTCACAGTTTTTACATCGATATCACTCATACTTAAGGCAAATTTTTCCCTGTCTTCAGTATTTATGATTGCTTCAACCGGAGTTCCCAGTACTTTTACCCTGTTTTTCTCCAGAACACCTTTTCTGTGAAGCTCAACTCCACAATTCAGAGCAGTCTGCCCCCCAAAAGTAAGCAGAATTGCATCAGGCCTCTCTTTTTCTATAATTCTCTCAACGAACTCTGCCGTAACAGGTATAAAATATGTTCTGTCAGCCATTCCCTCAGATGTCTGCACAGTTGCAATATTGGGGTTGATAAGTATCGTTTCAATCCCCTCTTCCTTAAGAGCCTTTATTGCCTGTGAACCAGAGTAATCAAATTCACCGGCTTCTCCTATCTTCAATGCTCCTGAACCAATTATCAGAACTTTTTCCGGCATTCTCATATACCCCTCTCCTTTTTTACTTTTTTAACATCATCAATAAATTTGTTAAAAAGAAACCTTGTATCAGTAGGACCACCGGAAGCTTCCGGATGGAATTGTACTGAGTAAAAATGCCTGGTTTTATGGATGATACCCTCACAGGTATTATCATTAAGATTAATAAACCAGGGTTTCCAGTTCTCTGGCAACGACTCTGCTTTAACAGCGTACCCGTGATTCTGGGAGCTTATAAAAGCTTTTGTTGAATCACACAGAAGAACAGGCTGGTTATGCCCCCTGTGTCCATACTTCAATTTGTAAGTCTCTGCTCCGGCAGCAAGAGCCATTATCTGACTTCCAAGGCAGATGCCAAAAACCGGCACATTTTTTTTGAACTGTTTTCTCAGATTCTCAATAGTTACTGTACAGTCCATGGGATCTCCAGGACCATTTGACAGAAATATGCCATCATAATTTTCAACAGAGAAATCATAATCCCAGGGCACTCTTGTTATTTTAGTATCTTTTCTTACAAGAGAGCGGATAATATTGTGTTTTACTCCACAGTCCACCAGAGCAATGCTCAGGCGTCCGTTTCCGTAAACACGGGGTTCCCTGCAACTTACCTCTTCTACAGGATGGTTACTTAATTCCGGATCTTCACTATTATCATTAAAAATAATGCCTCCGGTTTCAGCTCCATTTTCCCTGATCAGTCTGGTCAGTTCTCTGGTATCCACCCCATAGATTCCCGGAATCCCTCTCTCTTTAAGCCAGTTACCCAGGCTATTCACAGCATTCCAGTGGGAATAAGCTTCAGTATAGTCTGATATAACAAGCCCTCTTATGTGAATCTCTTCAGATTCATAATGTCTCATAAGCCCATCGACTTTCTGAAAATCCGGCACCCCATAGTTTCCAACCAGTGGATAGGTAAGCACCAGTATTTGTCCCCTGTAAGAAGGGTCAGTGATACTTTCCGGATAGCCTGTCATAGCTGTGTTAAATACAACTTCTCCCCAGGAGCTTTTTTCTGCCCCAAAGGATAAGCCGGGAAATTCCCTTCCATTTTTAAGAACCAGACTGGTTCTCTCTGTTTTGTTCATAGTATATTTTCCTCTGTTTAAAATTAAGTTCCGGGGATATAAAAAAAAGAGTGCGCAGTGATTTTGCGCAGCTGATGTGGAAAATTTTAAAAATTGACTCCAAATTTTGATTATCTCAAAAAACAGACTATATGTCAATAAAAAATATCTGAAGCTTTTGCAGTTTCACTAAATATAGTAGAATAGCCATTATGCAGACTACAGAAAAGAAGCAGGAAAGAGCAATACTTGTGGGCCTTATTGCCAGAAAGCAGAAAGGAGCTGACAAAACATATCTTGATGAACTGGAGTTTCTGGCAGAAACTGCCGGAGCAAAAACTGTTGAAAAGTTTATTCAGAAAGTAGATTCCCCTAACCCATCAACATTTATAGGAAAAGGCAAACTGGAAGAGCTAAAAGAGTATGTAATAGCAGAAGATATTGATACAGTGATTTTTGATGATGAGCTCTCCCCATCCCAGCAACGAAATATCGAAAAGAGCCTTAAGTGCAAAATTCTTGATCGCACACATCTTATTCTGGATATTTTTGCAGGAAGAGCAAGAACAGCTCATGCCAAAGTACAGGTCGAACTGGCACAGTACCAATACCTGCTTCCCCGTCTCACAGGGATGTGGACTCACCTTGAAAGACAGCAGGGAGGAATCGGTGTTCGTGGCCCCGGAGAAACAGAGATAGAAACTGACAGAAGAATAATAAGAGATAAGATCGCAAAACTTAAAAAGAGACTGGTACATATAGATCAGCAGAAACAGACCCAGAGAGAGAACCGTGGAAAAATGGTAAGAGTAGCTCTGGTAGGCTACACAAATGCCGGAAAATCCACCCTTATGAACAGACTGAGTAAATCTGATGTTTTTGCTGAGAACAAACTCTTTGCAACTCTTGATACAACCGTGCGTAAAGTTGCTATAAAGAACCTCCCCGTGCTTCTTGCCGATACAGTCGGATTTATTCATAAACTCCCCCACTCTCTTGTTGAATCATTTAAGGCGACTCTTGACGAAGTAAGAGAAGCTGACCTTCTTATTCACCTGGTAGACATTTCACATCCCGATTACATCCACCACATTGAAGTTGTAAACAGCACTTTAAAAGAACTTGGAGTTGTAAACACTCCTGTTTTCCTGGTTTTCAACAAAATAGATATAACTGAAGAGAACCGGGAATCGACATTCACTTTCTACTCTTCTGAAGGAAGTACAATGAAGGTTGAGGAGAGAGTTTATATATCTGCAGCAACTAAAAAGAATATAGATCAGTTAAGAGAGAAGATATATAAAAAGGGTAAAGAGATTCATAAACAGAGATATCCCTACAACGACTTCCTCTATGAAATACCTGAGGAATTCTGAGCACTGAATTTCTCATGCCACTTTCTGAACTGAACAATACCACTGTTGCCAAATTTTTTCAGTCCCCCTTCAATTTCTTCTATACTTTTTTCTCTGTAGATGTCAGATCCACTTTTTGAGAAAAAAAGATCACAGTAAGTAATGATAGTTTCAGCAATAGTTAAAGGGTACATATCTCTGTATGGCAGAGGTAAATTCTGCCTCTTAATACTCTCTGCAGTCAGTCCTGTACCAATATGTCTTTCACAGATCATTCCATATCTCCCAAGACCTTCTTCTTCAAGAATCATTCTTCCTGTAATTCCGTGAGTAATATAGTGTTCTTTACCATAACATCCAATTGAAGGTGCATAAGTCTTCAAAACTCCAATGTCGTGCAAAAGGGCGCCTTCATATATAAAGTTTATATATTCATCTGTAAGGCTGTAATTTTCCGCCACAACCACAGCTTTTTCAGCAACCACACGACTATGTAACAGTACCAGTTCATTACGGTTTTCCGACTGTCCATAATACTTTTCAAGAAGCTTTTCTGCATTCATTGCCAGAATATACCATAAAAATAGTGATATAAGGAACCTCCCCCTATCTTCATCGTAATAAGTATTGTGTAACGAAATTACAAACCGGAGGTAACGCAATGACAGATAAAGAGGAAAAAATTAAAAAAGAAGAAACTGCTGATAGTATAAAGGAAGAAAAGGTTGAAGAACAGGACGATCAGACAGCTGCAGAAAATCAGACTGACAGTAAAGAAAAAGAAGATACAGATCAGACAGGTAATGAAAAAACTCAGGATCATTCAAAGAAAAATGTTTTAGAAGAGTTTGGTGAACAGATTGGAAAGTTCGCAACAAATACAATTGATACACTTAAAAAAGGTGTGGATAAAGCTCTTGTTTCCAGAAACACAGTGCTTACTATCAGAGTAACAGATGAAGCAAACAGAAAACTGAGCATGCTTGTTGAAGCCGGACTCTTTAAAAGCAGATCTGAAAGCGCCTCTTTTCTTATAGAAGAAGGAATAAAGCAACAGGAAGATCTGTTCAGAAGAATCGGTTCAAAAATGGAAGAGATTGAGAGATTAAGAGCTGATCTGAAGAATATAGTTTCAGAAGAGTTTAAGAAACCTGAAGATGAACAGTAGTTATGAGCACTCTATGTGAGTTGCCACGCTACTACCACAAACAACACATTTACCCTGGAGCAGAAGATCACCCTTTATCATTCTGCTCTTATACTGAACAATTTCCACCATTGCAGAACAGCTGGGACACCATACATTTGTAAGATGGCGGTTCTTCTCTTCGTCTGACATAGTTTCCAGAATCTTCTGACTTACAGGAGATACAGCAGAGTATCTACTCTCAACAAACTTCTGAAAACTAATTATTTTTTCACTCATTACTAAAAATCACCTGAATTTAATAAACCCTTCTATTTTACCACCATTCTATCCCCATTTCCATAGAACCAGCAAAAAGCTGTTTCATTAAAAAAATACACTGTTCAATATTCAGGAAGACAGGATAACTTTCTTATACTATTAATTAAAGTTATGAGATTTCAAAAGCTGCTGAATAGGGATGATGCAGCAAAAAGTGAGGTAAATAATGAGCAATATAGAAACATCAATACTCAAAGAGTATTCTGAACTCTCAATGAAAATGTTTCAGTTAATGGACAACAATGGAAATGTGGAAAACCAGAAGTATCTGCCGGATATCTCAGATGAGGAGCTAATCAAAAGTTACAGAACGATGCTACTGGTCAGAGTTGCAGATCAGATGCTATTCTCATACCAGAGACAGGGACGTATGTACACATTCCCTCCAAACTTCGGACAGGAGGCAATAGGAGTGGCTGCAGGAATGGTTATGCAGCAAGAGGACTGGCTCGTTCCTGCCTTCAGGGAGCTTGGAGCCTGGCTTCTGAAAGGAGCAGCTTTAAGAGATATTTTTCTCTACTGGGGTGGTAATGAGAGGGGATCGCAATTTACAATGGCTCCCAACTTCCTCCCCTCTTCAGTACCGATATCGTCGCAACTACTACATGCTACAGGAATAGGGTACTCCATTAAGTACCGTAAACAGAGTAGCAGCGTCTACACATTCACAGGAGATGGAGGCACTTCTCAGGGAGACTTTCATGAAGCTCTTAATTTTGCTTCAGTATGGAAAGTTCCTGTTATATTTACTGTACAGAATAATCAGTATGCGATTTCTGTTCCCGTCAGCAAGCAGACTGCATCTGAAAATATAGCAATAAAAGCTGCTGCTTATGGCATGAAAGGAATACAGGTAGATGGCAACGACTTTCTTGCTCTTCACAAAACATATAGCGAAGCAGATAAATATGTCAAAGCCGGAAACGGACCAATTCTGATTGAAGCTCTTACATACAGACGGGGTGCTCACACTACATCTGATGACCCCTCTCTTTACAGGACAAAGGAAGAAGAGGAGCTTTGGGGAGAAAAAGACCCAGTAGACAGATTCAGAAAACATCTTATAAGCAGAGAGTTGTGGTCAGAGGAGAAAGATACAGAGTTGCAGAAAGAGCTAAAGGCTTTTGTAGAAGATGAGTTTGAAGCCTTTGAATCAGCGAGTCCTTATAAACTTGAAGAGGTCTTTGATACCCACTATTGTGAAAAACCGGACATTCTGAAGAAGCAGCAATTTGATTATGAACAGTTTCAGAAATGGGAAAGGAGTGAAAAATGAAGATTCTGAATATGGTACAGGCGATAAATGATGGTCTGGACACTCTTCTCGAAAAAGACAGTAATGTTCTTGTTTTTGGTGAAGATGTAGGGGTTGAAGGCGGTGTTTTCAGAGTAACCTCAGGACTTCAGAAGAAGTATGGGGAAGAGAGAGTATTTGATACTCCCCTTGCAGAATCAGCAATTGCAGGTACAGCAGTGGGAATGGCGGTAACAGGGTTACGACCCATTGTAGAAATGCAGTTCTCAGGTTTCGTATATCCTGCATTTAACCAGATTATATCCCATGTTGCCCGGATGAATGCACGTTCAAGGGGCAAATACAAAACTCCTATGGTAATAAGAATGCCTTATGGAGGCAATGTTAAAGCTCTTGAACATCACTCCGAAAGTATGGAAGCTCTTTTTGCACACATACCAGGTTTAAAGGTTGTTATCCCATCCAGCCCTTTTGACGCTAAAGGCCTGGTCATTGCAGCTGGTGAAACCGATGATCCCGTAATTTTCATGGAGCCTAAAAAAGTTTACCGCTCTATTAAACAGGAAGTACCGGAAGATCACTACTCTATTCCTATAGGAAAAGCAAGAGTTACTGATGAAGGTAGTGATATAACCGTCATATCATATGGAGCTATGTTATGGAATGTAAGAAAAGCCATGGGAATGGCAAAAAATGAGAATATATCTGTTGAGCTTATAGATTTGAGAACAATCTATCCAATTGACAGGGATACTATAGCAGAATCTGTGAAAAAAACCGGCAGAGTGCTTATTGTAACAGAAGGGCCTTCAAGTTTTGGTACAGGAGCAGAAATAATCTCTATAGTAAATGAAGATGCATTTCTCTATCTTGAAGCCCCTCCAACCAGATTATCCGGTTTTGATACAATTCCTCCCCTCCCCAAAGGCGAACACTTCTATTTTCATAGTCCGGAACGGATATTTTATGAAATTAAAAAAGTAACTGAATTTTAGGAGACAACAATGAGATATATTTTCAGATTTCCAGATATTGGTGAAGGCATTGCTGAAGGTAAAGTACTTGAATGGTATGTAAAGAAAGGCCAGACTATAGAGAGCGGAGATCCAGTTGTAAAAATGGAAACAGACAAGGTAGTAACAGATATACCATCCCCCAAAAAGGGAACCATTACAATGCTGTATGGAGAACCTGGTACAGTTATAAATGTTGATGACCCTCTTGTTGAGATAGAAACAGGTGAAGCTGCAACTGAGCAGCAGGAGTCTGGTGAACCGGAAGAAAAAGAGCAGTTTGGAGTAGTAGGAGAAATCCAGGATAGTGGTGATGCTGCATACCTGCCTGCAAGTGATGAAATCAGAACTGAAAAAGAAGAGACTGCAAACAGAAGCAAAGCAAAGGTTCTTGCAACACCTCTCGCCAGAAACATGGCAAAGCAGCTGGGACTTGATATAAATACTATTGAAGGTACAGGGCCAGGTGGCAGAGTAACAAAAAAAGATATCCTTAAAATAAGGGATTCAAAAAAAACTGTAACCCAGGAGCCAGCTGTGTCAGGTGGTACAGAAATAATTAAACTTACTCAGGTAAGAAAAGCTATTGCCGAGAAGATGGTACTTTCAAAAAACAGTGCTCCTCACATGACACTATTTGATGAAGTTGAAGTTGATGAGCTTGTTAAAATAAGAACTGAGAATAAAAATATTTTCAGTGAGGAAGGTATCCGTTTCACCTATATGCCTTTTGTGCTGAAAGCTGTTGTAAAAGCACTTCAGGATTTTCCTGCTCTGAATGCTTCCCTGGACATGGAAAATAACAGGATGATTCTGAAAAAGTTTTACAACATCGGTATTGCTATTGATGTGGACTCAGGTCTTGTGGTTCCTGTAATAAGGGATGTAGATAAGATGAACATTCATAAAATTGCCGGTAGTGTTGAAAAGTATATTAAGCTGGCTGAAGAGAGAAAACTCAATATTCAGGATCTTACTGAAGGAACTTTTACAGTAACAAATTATGGAGCTGTAGGCGGAGCCTTTGGTGTTCCAATTATCAACTACCCTCAGGTTGCTATTCTGGGAACCGGAAGAATAACACGTAAACCTGTAGTTGAGGGAGATGAAATAAGAGCAGCAAATGTTCTCCCCCTCTCTCTCTCTGTAGATCACAGAATCGTGGATGGAGCAGAAGCAACGAAATTTATGAAACGGATTATGTACCTTTTAAATAATCCAGTAGAACTTCTTCTACTTTAAGGAGGCAGCAGTGAAATATGATCTAGTTATAATAGGTTCAGGACCTGCAGGTTATATTGCAGCAGCAAGAGCAGGACAGACAGGATTAAAAACAGTAGTTATAGAAGATAGAAAAATTGGAGGCATGTGCCTTAACTGGGGATGTATTCCAACTAAATCATTAATGGAGAGTGCTAAAAAGCTATCTATTATAAAAAAAGCAGATACCTTTGGTATTGAAGGTATTACACAGAACCAGCTCAACCTGAACTGGAGTACTCTTAAAAAGAGAACAGAGAGTATTACCAGTCGCCTTGGTAAAGGTATTGGCTTCTTATTCAAAAAAAATGGTGTTGAGTACATAGAGGGCAGAGCTTCAATCACCGGAAGTGGTCTTGTTCAGGTGGGAGACAGAATAATCGAAACAGAGAATATAGTTATTGCAACAGGCTCTGTACCGGAATTACCGGAAATTCCTGTGCCATCGGAAGAGGTTGTGGAGGTTTATGATCTTCTGAAGATGGATAAATTGCCTGAAAGACCCGTAATTATTGGTTCCGGCCCACATGCAATGGAACTGGCACAGTTTTTTGCTCTTATAGGGAAAAAGGTTTTCCTTCTTCCTGAAGATAGGGATTTTCTGGAACATTTTGATACTCCTCTGGTTGAGTTTGCTCTGAAAACTATAAAAGATGCAGGAGTGGAAATTCTTGAAAGGGAGAAACTTACAGGCTACAGTAAAGGCAACCTGGAGTTTGGAGATTCAAATATCGAAACAGATATGCTCTTGAATTGTGGCAGAAGAAGAGCTGTAATACCTGATTCTGTGCCTGAACTGGATACTGAAGATGGATTTCTGAAAGTAGATGAAAAGCTGAGTACAAGTTACCCTGGCATATATGCTATTGGTGATGTAAACGGGTTGAGTAGCTTTGCACATATTGCCTCTGCTCAGGGAGTTGCTGTTGTTAATAACATTAATGGAATTATACCGTTAACAGTACTGGATCAGTATCCTGTTAATATGTACACATATCCGGAGATAGCCCAGATAGGTAAAACAGAGAAAGAGCTTAAATTCAGAGACATAAAATACAGTGTAACCAAAATACCTTTTGCTTCAAATGGAAAAGCAATCATTGAAGACCAGAAAAACGGATTCATAAGAATACTCTCAGAAAAAGAGTTTGGAGAGATTCTGGGGATTCAGATTGTAGCTGAAAATGCTACTGATATGATTGCTGAAGCAGCTGCTCTTATTCAACTTGAGGGAACTGTTTACGATCTCAGCACTGTGGTTCATTCTCACCCCACAGTTTCTGAAGTTTTCATGGATGGTGGCTTTGCTGCTTTTGAGGAGATGGACAAGTAGGTATGCTGAATAGTAATTACACTCTTCCAGACTCTGATCTTATAAGCAGTACTGACACATCCCGATGGAGTGTGTGGGTGCCGGATTCAGTTTACATTGTTCTGGGTAACAGTAATACCACGGAAGATTCAATATTTATGGATAGAGTTAAAAGAGATAGCATAAAGATAGTTAAAAGACCTTCAGGAGGTCAGGCAGTTGTTCTGACTCCTGATACTCCTGTGGTATCTGTATCTGAGAAGAAAAATTCAGACACTCTTAACTGTATGGGATATTTTAAGAAGTTTTCCAGAAATCTTATAGAGGTTCTGCAACCTTTCATCAGTAGTAAATTATCAGTAAAAGGTACTTCGGATATTGCATCTGGAGATGTAAAAATTTCAGGTTCATCAATTTATCAGAACAGAACCCATGTCTTCTATCATGCAGTAATCAATGTTGCTGAAAATCCTGCTCTTTTTTCAGAATACCTTAAACACCCTCCAAAGGAACCGGAATACAGAGAAAAAAGAGAGCATAGTGATTTTGTAACTTCAATGCAGGCTATTAATCCAGCTGTAACAGTAGATAAGGTAGTAGAGAAATTGAAAGAGTATTTTCATGGATGTTATGATTAACTGTAATATCTTAAAAAAATCCAGCTGTTTTTATGATTTGAAATGCCTGTAGGGTAGGAGCCATGTCTCCTATCGCTTTATTGTTAAGGCTGTCTTGAAATTGACAACGGATGGACACACTGGCCCATCCCTACATTATGAATCAATATTTATATTGGGTTTAAAATATTAAACTCCTACGATGAACATTTATGTTTTACATTCCTGTGGAGCCGAAGCCTCCGGCTCCCCTGCTGGTTTCATCAAGTGATTCAACTTCAGCAACTTCAACCTGCAGAACTGGTTTCACTACCATCTGGGCTATTTTCATACCTTTTGTTACGCAGAAAGGCTCTTTTCCATGATTAATTACAATTACGCCAATTTCCCCTCTGTATCCGCAATCTATAGTACCAGGAGTATTGAGGAGGGTTATCTGATGTTTAAGAGCCAGCCCACTTCTTGGCCTTATCTGTGCTTCGTAGCCTTCAGGCAGCCCAATGGCAATACCAGTAACAATCAAGGCAGAATCCCCTGCTTCTATCTCTTTTTCAACTACTGAAAATATATCAAGCCCCGCATCTCCGGGATGTGCAAACTCAGGGATCTTTGCTTCGCTGTTTACTTTATTAACTTTAAGAATCATTATAGAGTTCCTTCCTTATAACAGCCCAGGAAATTGTAATAAGGAAGCCCTTTTTCAACTTCACTGAGAACTTTTTGTACATTAGTATCCAATATTGAGCCTTTGAAATCAAGAAGAAAAGCATATTCACCTGGGTTTGATTTCACCGGACGGGATTCAACTCTTGTCAGATCTATACCTTCTGTTGCAAAAAGTTTCAGAATAGATGATAGTGCTCCGGTACGATTGTCTGTAATAAAAGCTATAGAGCATTTGTTACCTTTATCCAGCTGCTCCTTCTCTCTTGATATTACAAAGAACCTTGTTGTATTTGTGTCTTCATCCTGGATATTTTCTGCCACAATATTTAAACCGTAAAGTGATGCACATTTACCACCGGCAATGGCTGCTGCTCCGGGTATCTGCTTCTTTCTTATCATCTCAGCAGCTCCTGCTGTATCAAAAAACGGAACTCCCTCTATACCATATTTTTCAAGAAATCCCCTGCACTGTGCCAGAGCCTGGGGATGGGAATATGCAACTCTGATATCTTCAGGAGAAGAGTTTTCAGCAGCCAGCATAAAATGCTGAATTCTGTTCTTAACCTCTCCAATTACTGAGAGGTCTGTATATATAAACAGATCACTTGCTTCAGTAACACCACCCTGTACAGTATTTTCCACAGGCACAAGCCCATAATCCAGATCCCCTGATCTTACTGCTGCAAAAACATCCTTCAATTCTCTGCAGGGAATCGGAACCAGAGTATCATCATATTTAATAGCAGCAACTTCACTGTTTGCACCTTTAACTCCCTGAAATCCCACAAGTTTACGTCTCTCTTTCTGAAGAGAACGACTAAGATTAAAAATCTCTTTATATAGTATATTTATAAAATCCTTATTAAGTAGAGGACTTTCAATTTGAAGAATCTTCTCCAGAATAGCCTCTTCTCTTTCAGGGTCGTAAATCTTATCTTTGTAACGGGAAGTTCTGAGGCTATTCTCCATACGCTCATTAAGCAACTGAATAATTTCAAAATCTATCTCTGATATTCTGTTTCTGATTTTTTCCAGATTCATAAATCCCTCCTGGCTTATTTCAAAAGCAATGGAATTATATGTTACTACAGATGTTATTGTCAAAACTGAACAATAAGTAAAGTAAACCCCGAATTCAGAATCATAAAGAGGTTTCGTCACGTGAAACTGAATAATCTTCACAATGCTTAATGTGCTTTCAACCATTCTATTGTGAAGCTTCTGTTTTTGTAATATAATTTTTTTTAATCTTATGGAGATTTCAATGAGGATACCAGAATCAATAGATGAATATCAGCATATGCTGAATGCAAATGGATGGCAGAAAGAGAAAAAACGCAAAGTCGGCACACTTATGCGTAAAAATGATCCCCGCGAGTTCTACGGATCACTTATTGCTATTGTAAATATTAAAATAGAAGAACTTTCTGAAGAAATTGAGAAAATAGAAAATGCAGACTCTCCTCTTCCTACTCATAAAATCCGGGCATCAATTCTTGAGAAACAGATAAAAGCTCACAAAGAACTTGTAGCTGAAGCTGAAGAGGCTCTGGCAGCCAGAGTTTAATATGCCTTTTATCAACCTTGACGGTTTTCTGTTCCGATACGGAATTAACGGCGTTTTCATCTTTGCAGTTGATACATGGATAAGAATTGCGATAGCTGTAGTTATAATTTACTTCCTCCTGATTCGGACTATAACAAGAAAACCTGATAGAAGCAGTACTGTTATAAGAGTAACAGTCATTGCGGCTATTCTTTTATATCTCTTCTATAGTGAACTGAACAGTTGCTACAATTACATTGTTTACATGCTCTTTTAGTAACAGGTTACAGAAAAAACTGATATAATCTGCAAATGAGTTTTATACCAGAAGGTAAATGGATTATTTCCTACAGCGAAAATAGTAGTTTAAGAGATATTTTTGAGATTCTCCCCTTAATTGAAAAGAGGCTTTCTGAACAGAAACTGAAGGATTTTGAAAAAATCTATGTAGATTTACAGAAAGAAGGTACATCTTCATTCAGGGAAAAGGGAGGCAATCTGTATCTGACAATCAATCCAGAAGATAGATCTGGTCACTTTTCCTCTTTAAATCTAACTGTACCTGACGAAAACTATTCGCTTCCCCCAATACCGGATCTGGTAACCTTAATATATCCGTATCTGAAAACTGATAAGAGATGGGAAACGATAGATGTTACCACTGCATCTATATTTATTGGTTCTTCTCTTGTAAGAAAAGGATTCAAAGTAGACACACTGAAAGCTACTTTTGATGAACTGAAAGAATGCTCACTAAAGCAGAATTCCGTACTGGGGCTTACTCTTTTTGAAGATCTCCTGCCTGAAACCGCAGATCTTCTTAAAAACCTAAAAGAGAATTCTTCAATCCTTATTGCTGCAGGTGGACCTTCAGTAACACTGAACCCAATGGAAACTGCCTACTATCTGGATATGGTTAACTTCTTCATAAGAGGTGAAGCTGATACATCTTTTGCTGAACTAATGGCAGCTGTTCAGAATAACTCTATCGATAAGATTCTGGAAATTCCCGGTGTAGTTGTTAACCTTAAGGGCTTACTTATAATTTCAGATTTTAATCAGAGTCCAAAAACTGAGGATTTCAGTAATTTCGCTTTTGACCTCTCTTTTTTAAAAAAACACCATCTTAAAGAGGGACTGGAAATAAACATCAGCAGAGGATGCGAAAGAAGTTGCCTTTTCTGTTCAAAGGTTCAGGGAAGAAAAGTCAGAAAACTGCCTCTCCCCCTCTTTTCCCGGCTACTTGATCAGGTATCTGCTTTTGGAACCCCGGGATATATTAACATTAATGACGACGACATCCTTCAGGATCAGAATTTTGCAGGTGAGGTTTTTGATATCATAAGAAGCAAAGGGTTCAGAACCTGGGGCATTCAGACTTCTGTAAACTCTTTCTTTACAAAAGAGATGAATATAGACACCAGACTCATTGATCTGGTTTCAGATAATTCACTTTATGTTGATGGCTCTCCCCTTCTATGGCTTGGTACTGATGTCTTTACTCAGGAAAGAGGCAGAAGGGCAGGTAAAAAAATACCTGACGTTGAAAAGATAAAAGAGCTGGTCGAAACCTTTGAAGTTTCAGGTATACGAAACTATCACTACTGGATAAGCAGTGATCATGAATCCTCCTGGCCGGAATTTGTAGAAGAATTCTGTATTATAACTGAACTCATGAGAAACTGGTCGGGATTCAAACTTCTTCCTCATGCTCCATTTACTGTTCCTTATGTTTCCACTCCTATATATCGCCTGATTTCAGGAAACGATAAGTATCGCAAACAGCTCAGATTTAAAAGTATTCTGAATTCCTCTACCAGCTATCCTCTTCCTCTGGCAGAAAAACTTGTTACTCCATCAGAATCACTGAATTCCCTGTTGAATAATGAGAACAGATCAGGTGAAGGTTTTTTTACTTATCTTAAGAACAGAGATTTTTTCAACTGCTTCCTGACAATTTACAATTATGTTAAAGATGACAGAATGAGACTCTCATCTTTCTATCCTGAAGAGGCGGAAATATTGCGAAAAACTGAATCAGAACTTGAAAATATCCTGTCAACTCTTTAAAAGATGGGATATATCGGTAGAAAAATGTCTGTTTTGTGACATTAACGTTGTTATGCTATTGCAATCAATTATTCAATGTGATAATTTCTTATATGCAACTTGTTTGTGAAAATATTAATGGGGAGAAGATAATAGTTTTATGAGAAAAAAAGAAAGTTTGAAAAACATCATTTCTGTATTATTAATTAGACAGAAGAAAATTAAAAACGGAGAGCATTAGAAAATGAATACACTTTACAAAGAAAAAATTGAATTCTGGGCAAGTCAGGCCAGAAAGTTTCGTGACGAGTTGGGTATAACACAAACTGCACTTGCAGCTAAAACCAATGTATCCAAATCCCTCATATCACTGATGGAGCATGGAATAAAAAGACCTTCTTTTGAATTTCTCTATTTTGCTCATAAAAACCTTAATCTTAATCTTCACTGGTTCCTTCACGATGAAGGCGAAATGTTTATAAGCAGTAAAGGACCAAATATTAACGACATTTTCCCTGACCTGCCTGAAGATAATAAATGGATCAATGAGATGCTTGAATATATGCACGACAGTGGTGTGCGTCACGGTATGATAGCGAAATGGATTCTCCTTAAAGAAGAAATTAAAGATTATATTTCTTCCCTTGATGCAAAACGGGAAGCTGAAGAGAAAAAGTCAGACGTAGGATAATTTTACAATGCAGGATAAACAGGAACTGATTGCAAAGATACAAACCATTATCAATGCCGATAATGATAGAGCATCTGAATGTCTTAAACAGACAGCTGATCAGATAATAACAATTTTTGATATTGAGTATAAAAAAGCTGATGATCAGGAAAGCAGTTCCGACAATAATATAGTTGATCTCAATACTGATATTAACGCACTCTATATGGATGACGGCTGGTTGTTTATTCTGAGAATAATGGAATCTATCACTGAGTGGCTTAATCAGTTATACGAGAAAGACAGCAATTCAGCAATTGAAATTGCGAAAAGTATCTACTATTTCTTCAAAACCCGCTTTAAATCGTCTGTAAAAATTTCAGGTTAAAAAAATAAAATTTAAAGCCCTCACTTTGTGTAGAGGGCTTTTCCCTCCACCTTATATTCTTACTATTTTTTTATCAGTGTCTGGTAAAAGATTTTGTCTCTTTATGCACAGGATAAGGATTATTGCTATTATCTGCAAACTGTAGAGGATCGAATACAGGAAAATACTCTGAGCCAACATAGAGGATATATTTGCCTTCCTGTTCAGCTACTTTTTTGAAAAAATCTTTGAAAAAGGTAATATCCCTCTCTTTAATATTTACAAATATATCTTCGAAAATAAGCTTATCAAATCTGGTTGTCATAAAACAACAACCTATCAGCTTAACAATTTTATCTTCATCAAGAGAGCCAATTTTCTTTCTGAAATCTTCTGCTCTGAGATTTAATCTCTCTTTTGAAGCCATAACAAGTTTGGCTGAATAGGTCTGCTTGGCCATATCTTCACTACTGAAATGAATATTGTTTTTTACAGCCAGTTCAACTGCACGATCTCTGTCAAAATTGAGATTCAGAAACTCCAGAATCTCAAATACTGACATATTACCCGGCCAGTCACTCTTCTTTATATGTGACCATCTCAGGTAGCCATATTCACTTGCAATATAATCTGTTATCGCTGAGGTCTCTACTGCTTCTGCTTTAAGAAAACCAAAAGCCCCTCCTTCTTCCAGAAGATATTTAATACTGCTGTCAAGAGCTTCAGTATCGAGTTTAAGTGTTAGTTTCTTTTTTTCAGAATTAACAATAAACAGTACAGCCCCCATTAATAGCAGAGCCACTGCTGAATAGAAGAACCTGGCAGAACTTATACCGGAAGGATAGTATACTCTGCTGTTCCATGTAGCAGGAATATTTTCCCTGTATTCACCTGCTTCTATCTTCTTCAGATTGATATTATTGCAATATTTTATAAAATCAAGCCGTGATCTGGAGCATTTCCCTGAACCACTTTCAATGAAATTGATCATGTAAGATACTGGGGAGCATATGATTGCTGATTCATATGATGCTATATCTCCAAGTTTATTATCATGGAATTTCTGATTAAGTTTTTTAATTTTGTTAACCATAGTACCTGAGCCGCTCTTTATTAACACCTCTCTTTCGCTGTTCACACTATCTGTGGCAATTACCCCTGTAGGCAGAACAAAATTACTTATTACAGGTGCAACAAAAAGTAGTATCGCAGCAGTTACTGTAAGTATCGTATTTCTGTGTCTGTGCTCTTTTACCATATAGGAACTCAGAATTCCTGCACCGAAAAAGAGAAGATTCACTATAGACATAAGAAGAAGAAATTCAAAAATAAAACTTCTCTCCATATCCTGAAATCCCAGGCCATTTGAAATAACTGCAATTGAAGCTGACAGAGTTATAACTATCAGCACAAGACTGTTCTGAAGAATAAATCTTACAGCCAGCCTCAATAACACTTTAAAAGGCCCAAAAGCTTTATGTTCTCTTAAATACCTTATAGAGCAGAATGTAGTACCGGTATAGAAAAAAACTGCAAAAAATACGAAGAGAAAAAGAGCAAAATTATTAATTAACTGAAGACTACTGTCAGTTACGTTCTGTACTATTTCTGTTTTACCACTGTCTGTGATCCCTATTTTGAGAACTGATGAATACTGCTCAGGTACCAGAATTCCTGCCATTGCAGGAGGAATCAGTCTGATCTCTTCAGCTGAACTGTTCTGAAATTTACTACTGTTTTCTGTAAATTTCTCATGAAGAGTCACACCTCTATAAAAATAGCCAAGAAGTAAGGCAAAGATTATTGCTGTAAAGGCTATAAACCTTACATTAGTTAACCGTTTAAACTCATAAAATAGTATCTTCATAACGCAGATTATACCACTGTCAACAGGAAATTTACAGTACTACACATCAATTTACTCCTCTGATATATCAGAATTTCATACTGAAAGTGAGTCTCATGCTTCGGGGCATATTAAGTTCGTTGGGATATCTTTTATTGTTAATGTCAAAAGCATACTCTGAGATCTCATAGCCAATATCAAGAATATTGAAAACTGCAAGACTTACAGTAGACTCTTTTCCAAATAGTTTAAAATAGTAAGTAGCTTTCATACTAAGATCCGCAAGATAATCTTCTCTCGGACCATCGCCACTCCCCTTCTCATCAAGAGCTTTAATGGTAGTATAGTACATTGCATACTGATTATGAGCATTTGCGTAGTTGATAAATGCAAATGGGTCACCATCTCTGTACTTAACAGAAATACCCAGGGACAGATTTTTCAAAACAAAGAAACCTGCATATAGTTTACCCATAAAAGCTCTGTCACCATCAACACGGCCATAACTGTTAATCCATGAGTTGGGATTAGCAGATGACTCATCAATAATACCAATATCATTGGTTGCCGGGCCATTACCGAAAGCAGTATTTCCCAGTATAAAGTGTGTAAGGAACGAGAAGTTGAAGAACCACTTCTTTTCAACTCCACCTTTTATCTCAAACAGAAGATGCGCAGACATAGGGTCCCTGTCATACTTTCCATTTGTAAGCATATACTCTTTTATAACTTTATCATAAAAGTAGAGGTCATACTCACCATGTTTCTCATAGAATCCATACTCTTCAGGATGCCTCACAGATAGTGAGTTAAACATTTTGTTGAATATCCCTTTAACTCTGAAGTTCCAGTTACGGGACATAGGGGTTGTATACTCAACAAGGAATCTGAATTTCATAGGTGCTTTTATACCATCTTTCACACTGTGGTATTTACCTCCGGTATAACCGTAGAGATCTCCGGTTTCACCTGTGTTGAACTTCCTATCTCCGTTTTCATCATTCCAGTAATATATTTCCCCATAGCTACTATCGGTTTCAAGAAAACGGTTAACATTCTCTCTAACGTCAACAGGTAGCATACCAAGGGCAAATCTCAGGGTTTTGGGGCTTTTCTCAAGAAGTGACAGTTCAATATCTGCTCCCGGAGCAACAAAATCTATATTATTATCTGAATTATCAAATCCAAGTCTCTGATAGGTAAGAAACAGTTTGCCTGAAAGAGAGCTGTTTTCTGACAGTCTGAGAGTACCATTAACACCGGCAGACAGCTTTGCATTAATATTTGTGTATTTTGCACCTCTGTTCCATTTAACAATCTGAAATGGGTTCTGATCAAAATATACCGGAGTTTCACTAAATACAGTTTCTTTACCTTCTACTCTTGAAATGCGAATATCAGCAAAAAGAGAAGAGTCCAGTTTTTCGTTGTTTTCTGTTAGTTTGTACCCGGCTTCTGCATCAATTATAAATGATTTAAAATCACCCAGTTTATAAGAAGGGAAGAAAATATCCCCATCAAGATCTTTCATATCTTTACTGAAATCTGATGTGTAAGGTGAGATTTTTTCATCTTCAAAAGAGATTGTTCCTCCTAGTGTCAGTTTTCCACTTCTGTAATTACTTCCAAGTACCAGGGCATTTCTCTTTACACTGCTGCTCTCCTGTGGTAACAGGCCATACTCAGCATTCTGCTCTGCTCTTTTACGGTTATTATAAACTGCAAAAAGTTCAAGGTTCCCATTGTTACCGGTTTCCCTGCTATATTTAAGAAGCATTGTAAAGAGTCTGCTTCTTCCACCAAAAGTTGTATCAAAACTATTGAAATCGTTAAATTTTCTTTTTATATCAAACCAGCTCATTCCAAGATGAAAATTGCCATCTCCAAGTTTCTTATTGAGTGTATAGTCACCGTAGTAACTGCTCTCAATTTCTCTTCTTGTATTATAAAGTTTATCTGCTCTGTCAATTGCAGGTGAGGTTATAAGGAACTTCGCCCATTTAAAGTATCCCCCCATATCTGCATTAACCCATGATCCTGTTATCTGTGAGCCTTCGGCATCAGAATGATCAAGTGAGAATTCAAGTCCTCTTCTCATGTGTCTGCCGGCTTCTCCTTCAAGCTGAAAACCTGAAACAGAGCCAAGAGGCATTATAACTGTTGATGAGCCTGGATTAAGTGCAGAGTTAATTCTGTTTTTACCGGCATACCAGTTAAAATTGTAGAAGGATTCACCTTCAAAACTGACTCTTGGGTTATCCAGAAAGCCAAAACCGTTATTCTCTTCATTCATGAGAGTTGCATCCGGTGCATAAGCCTCAAGGTAAGTTGTGAAAAATTCTCCACCTGGCAGAACTTTTTTCATAAAAGAGTTCAGTGAGTGCTTATTGAATTCAGGTTTCTCCTTTTTTTTGTTCTCAGCAAAAAGAGATCCTGCAATAAAAATCAGTAGAATTGTTGCAATCGTAAATTTCTTCATATTTGACCCCGTAAATAACCTTATAAAGTATAGCTCAGGCTAAGCCCAATTTTATTTGTACCAACCATAGGCATTATATTGATTTTTCTTCCCATTCTGTTTCTGCGTTTTACAACATATTTACCTATAGCTATACCCAGTACAGTACTAAGAACAATCTCTGACAACCAGTGGGTATCTTCTGTTACTCTTGAAAGACCTACCAGACCAGCCATTGTGTAACTGAGAACCGGAACCCATACAGTATCTTTGTACATTTCAGAAATAACTGCTGCCGTACCCATTACAGTAATGGTATGTCCTGAAGGAAAAGCATCATATTTTGAAATTTTCCCGGCTTTGTATCTGTCAAAGAAACCGGAAGGACCGTGCCACTTATCTTTGCCATTATCCCACGATGGTCTCTGACGTCCAAACATATGTTTCCCTATCTGAACTACAAGACCTGTCTGAAGATATGTCATGATAATAAGTTTAGCTGTTTCTTTTGCTTTTCTGTCTTTCAGTAACAGACCTCCAAGGAAAAATCCTCCCGCAATACCAATGTTGTACTCTCCTGTTCCGAACTTGGTAATATGGGGACTAACCTTGTCAACCCATTTGTTCTTCTTCTGGTAACTTTTAAACTCTTTATATATTGCTTCATCATTATGAATAAGAATACCGGTCGCAGCAATGGTTCCTACCCATAAAAACCAGTTATTTCTGTTTATTCTTGCAGGAGCAGAAAGTATATGTCCTGCATCTTTGACAAGAGCTTTTAAAAAAGGATCATTAGTATACTCTTCCTTCTTGTCCTCTTTCTTCTTCTCTCTTTTCTCCTCTCCGCTTTTACTACTATCTGTCTCTGAAGCAGCAAGTACAAATGGATTAAATACAATAAGTGCAATAATGGTGTAGATAATAAACTGTCTCATCAGCCCATTTTATAGAATTTTACAAACTAATACAACCGTTATACTGCATGTTTACACCTTTTAATACTATATCTTTACACATTCTGAAAATTTGTAATGTAAAAAGTGACCTTTCCGATATGTATCGATAATTGAAACAAGCTTATTGACTTCAGCGTAACTTGTGATAGAATCATTTTCTTATGTTTAGCAGTTTTACCAGATTAGCAGTTAATAATCTTAATTCACTCTCAATCGACTCTTCAGGCTTTGAAATACTGGACAAACTTATTTCTGCCCCTATAGTAGTTATCAGAGAAGGAATTATTGTAAAGGTTAATGAATCTCTATGCTCTCTCCTCGGGTATTCTCAGTCCAGAATTTCCGGCAAAAATTTTCTTCAGCATGTTCTCTACAATCATGATGAAGATTTTTACAACTCTCTCTCTTCAGGAGAAGTTAAAGAGCAGCAGATAAGAGTTATTTCGAACCTTAATGAAATCATTCTGTGTACAATGACTGCTGCTCCTGTTCAATATGAACAGAAAAACGCTCATCTTCTGATAATCAAAGACTATTCCAGGCAAAAGGTAACTGATACAAAAAAGGTAGATTATCTGTACTTTCTTGAAAGTCTTGAGAGACTGGAAACAGCTACAAGAAATTCAGATAGTATAGAAGATCTTATGAATAGTGCTCTCCGTACAGTACTGGATATTTTTGATTGCGAAAGATCCTGGCTTCTTTATCCTGCAGATCCTTTCTCACCTGAATGGACTGTTCCGATGGAAGTTACCAAATCCGGATATCCCGGAGCTATGCAGATGAACCGCTCCATGCCTATGACAGAAGACGTAAAAACTGTATGCAGAAAAGCTATTGAAGCAGACGGCCCGGTTCCTTTCTATTTTGATGAGAATCACAGTCCGGAGTTTGCAAAAGTGTTCTCCATAAAATCCCAGCTTATTATGGCAATATATCCTAAATCCGGGAAACCATGGGTTATGGGAGTACACCAGTGCTCAATAAGAAGAGTATGGACCGATTCGGATGTCAAATTATTCAGGGAGATATGCTACAGACTCACTGACAGCCTCAGTAGTCTTCTTTTTCTCAATACACTGCAAAAAAGTGAACAGAAGTTTCGAAACTATATAGATAGTGCCCCGGATGCCATATTTGTAACTGACAAATATGGTAACTATAAGGATTTTAACCGGGCTGCATGTAAACTTACAGGGTTCACTAAATCAGAACTTCTGACAAAAAAAACAAGGGATATTGTTACAAGAGACAATCGAAAAAACTTTGTAAAGTACTATAAACAGTTACTTACCAAAGGCAAAGCTTTAGGTGAACTTACTGTCATTGTAAGTAGTGGAGAAAAAAAATGGTGGTCTGTTCAGGCGGTAAAGCTATCAGACGAAGAGTTTCTTGTTTTTGCAAAAGATATAAGTCTTAGAAAAAGTTTTGAAGATGATCAGAAGAAACTTAAAGCACAGCTCCTGCATGCTCAGAAAATGGAAGCTGTAGGAACTCTTGCAGGAGGCATTGCTCACGATTTCAACAACATTCTGAGTGCAATAATTGGTTATACCCAGTTATCACTACTTGAAACCGGGAAAAATCTGAAAACCTACTCATATCTTAAAAAGATATCTTCTGCTTCTGAAAGAGCAAGAGATATGATAAGACAGATCATGACTTTCAGCAGAAGAACTAACGAAAAACTTGAGGATGTCTGTGTCGCAGCTATTATTAAAGAGGTATTGCAATTAATAAGACCATCTTTGCCCTCAACAATTAAAATAGAAACTGCAATAGCTACAGGACTCCCATCAATAAAGGCTACACCTTCACAACTCCATCAGGTTATTATGAATCTCTGTACAAACTCTTTTCATGCAATGAGTGAAGATGGTGGAACCCTGACAATAAAGCTGCACAGTAAAACAACTAAAGATGAAGAGGGCGAAACCAGCCAGACTTATCAGGTCATTACTGTTGGAGATACAGGCTACGGTATACCCAGATCTATTCTAAGCAGAATATTTGAGCCCTATTTCACCACTAAAAGCGAAGGAGAAGGTACAGGAATGGGACTGGCTGTTACCCACGGCATAGTAACCAACATGGGAGGAATAATAAAAGTTGATTCAGCACCTGCCAAAGGTACTACTATCTCTATTATGCTTCCCCAGCAGGAAATGCAGCAACCCTCAATAGTTAATTGTTCAATAGAAAAAAATGATAAAAGCTTCTCAACAGGTAGCGAATCGGTTCTTCTTGTTGATGATGAAGAGAGTATAACCGAAGTAATGACTCATCTTCTTAAAAAGATGGGTTACAGAGTATATGCTTTTACCAGTAGCATAAAAGCTCTTGAACTATTCAAAAAAAGACCGGAAAAATTTGATCTTCTTATTACTGATCTGACTATGCCCGGCATAACAGGTGTTAACCTTGCAAAAGAGATGCATAAAATAAGACCTGAAATGCCAGTAATTCTGTGTACCGGTTACAGTGACACCAAATACAACAGGGAAAATATGATGAAAGATATTTCAGCTTTTCTTCAGAAACCGGTGGATATGAACGAATTTTCCCGTATAATAAGAACCGTGCTGGAAAAAAAATAGTATAACAGGAACATTTCTCTTTCCCTGCACGTTAACTAAACTCTGGAGGGATTAATGATTATAAAAAAATTATCCATAGTAATTATCACACTCATGATTTCTGTTCTTCTTTCTGCAGAACAGAATAGCGAAACTATCAAAAAGAGTTTTGAAACAACCGAAAACTCCAAACTCATATTCACTGACATAGATGGTAATGTAACAGTGGAGAAGAGTAACAGTAAAAACATTAAATTTGTTTTCACAAAAGAGATATCTTCAAAAGATGCTTCCAAAAGAGACAGATATAAATACTTCAGTGAAATTAAACCTGTTTATGAAGTAGAAGATGGTATAGTAAAGATAAAAATCAGGTATCCCAAAAAGCGTTCAGGTATCTTCTCCTCTTTCTTTGGGGCAAAAGTTAAAATCAATACCCGCCTCTCTGTACCTGAAGGCATAGTTGTTAAAATCAAGACTGTTGATGGAAATATAAATGGAAAAGGCCTAAAAAACAGAATGGCTTTAAGAACAGTTGATGGAAATATAACTGTAGTTGCTTCAACTGGTACTCTGAACTCAGTTTCAACTGACGGCAACTGTACTGTTGAGAACTTCAATGGTCCGGTAAGTCATACTTCAGTTGATGGAAATATAAGAGTTTCCGGTATGCTGAAAAAAGTGAGCCTTATAACTGTAGATGGAAATATCTCAGCTGAATTTGCTGCAGGCAGCACACTTTCAGGAGATTCCAGAATGAAATCTGTTGACGGAAGTCTCCGGGTGATAATTCCCGGTGCTTTTCCTGTAAAGGTTATGGCCAGTTCAGTTGATGGTAGTATAAGAATTGATGAGTCAGCTTTCGATTCGCTGGAAAAGAGATCTTCCAGAAGAGTGAGAGCTTCAAATGAGAATGCTGAATTTGAAATATCACTGAGAACAGTGGATGGCAGCATCAGATTGAGTAAAAAATAAGACATCCAGACACAAAATAGACAAGGCAGGATCAAGATCACACAGATCCTGCCTGAATTACCTTTAAAATCGGTTACATGAAGGAGATATGGCTAAATCCTTCAGTTGATCAGTCACTCAGCAGAAAACGAAAATAAGAGCCCTTTTAGTTCTGTTTTTTATAAAAAAACATCTTTTTCTGATATAATTCTCTAATGAAAAAAAAGGCGATAAATATAATAAAACTGATAGCCGGGTTGCTTATTCTAGGCTATATCATACTCTATAAAACATCCCTCACCCAGATAGCTGAAGTTCTCAAAGACACTTCAGTCCCCCTTCTTTTATTATCATATTCAATGCACGCCTTTGGTATATATCTTTCCGCAGTCAGGTGGAAACTGATTCTTAACGAAGGTAGTGGAGGTTATTCCACCTGGGATTTGTCAAAATCCTATCTTGTTTCAAACTTTTTCAACCTTTTTCTTCCAAGATTCGGAGGAGATATTGTAAGAATATCCGATACAAAAGAAACTGAGAAGGGAATGGCAAAATCTGCTGCTGTGGTTTTTGTAGAAAGATTGAGTGGAGCAATTGTACTCATTCTTTTTGCTTTAGTAGCAGTGCTGGTAAAATTTGATCTGGTAAAGAATATTCCACAGGTTATCTACCCTGTTGCAGGACTTGTTGCAATTCTCATAGTATTCTTTATTGTATGGAGAGTGCTGCCGGGCAACTTCTTTGCTGGTTTTAATACAAAAATTGCTATTCTCAATAAAATCCTTAATAAAATCCACAAACTTCACGTATCAATACAGGAATCCCTCAGTAACAGAATAATCCTTCTTAAAGCAACCGGTTACAGCGTTCTTCTGCAGCTGAATGTCATAATTCATTTCTATCTTATCGGCCTGGCTCTTAACATAGATATACCTCTGACTCCATACTTCTATATCATTCCTATTGTTACGCTGGCATTATCATTCCCTGTTACTCCTCCAAATGGAATGGGTCTGAAAGAATTCATAATAGCAAAACTTTTTGTAACTTATGGTTACGGCTATGCTCATGCTGTAAGTTTCTCGTTTCTCGACACACTTGGAATGATAGTGCCGGGAATAATGGGTTTTATCATATATATTTCAAGAAAAAAATAGTTTCTGCTTTTTACCTGGAGAAAATTTTTTCCAGTCATGCTAAAATTTCTGCAGGAGGATACACATGAGATGCCATGAAGTGGATTACGAAATTTTCGGAAACGATATGCAGGTTGTAGAAGTAGAGCTTGATCCATCAGAAACAGTTATTGCTGAAGCTGGCGCAATGAACTGGATGGATACAGGAATCGATTTTGAATCAAAAATGGGTGACGGTTCCAAACCTGACGAAGGGCTGATGGGGAAACTGTTTTCAGCTGCCAAAAGAACAATAACAGGTGAATCAATATTTATGACTCACTTCACCAATAGAGGAATAGGAAAAAAGAGAGTAGCCTTTGCTGCACCTTATCCGGGGAAAATCATTCCTGTTAATATGGATGAAGTAGGCGGTGAACTAACCTGCCAGAAAGATGCCTTCCTCTGCGCTGCTCTTGGAACAGAAGTAACAATAGCATTTAACAAAAGACTCGGAGCAGGATTCTTTGGTGGAGAAGGATTTATTCTTCAGAAACTGAAAGGTGACGGAATGGCCTTTGTTCATGCAGGTGGTACTGTAATAAAGAAAGAACTCAACAATGAAACACTGAAAATCGATACAGGTTGTATTGTAGCTTTTTCTCCTGGAATTGATTACGATATTCAGAGAGCAGGAAATCTGAAATCCATGTTTTTTGGTGGAGAAGGAATGTTTCTGGCTACTCTGAGTGGTACAGGTACCGTATATCTGCAGAGTCTTCCTTTCTCAAGACTTGCTGACAGAATAATAAGAAATGCTCCATCAGCTGGTGGATCAAGAAAAGGCGAAGGATCGATTCTTGGAAGTCTTGGTGGATTCCTTGACGGCGATAACAGCTGATATTTTATAAAATTTTTCGAAGGCTGTTTACGGGAACTCCTTAAACAGCCTCTATTCAGATTGTCTTAAAACCTTTTTTGTTTAAGTTGACATACTATTTCTTATATTTTCAGATTTACAGAAACTCATCTCAAGTTTCCTGTATTCTCCATGATACAGAGCATCTTTCATCATATTCAGCTCATCCACAACAGAATCAATAGCTTTTATAACCTCTTTACTGTTACTGTGAAGTACAGACTTCCACATATCAAAACTGCTTCCTGCAATTCTGGTCATATCAATGAAGCCCTTCCCGACAAAAGCCGTTGATTTCTCTTCAGTTGTATTGAGCAGAGCTGTAGCCATAAGCTGCGGGAGATGACTTACACCTGCCACTACACGATCGTGTTCTTCAGCTTCAAGAAAGAGAGGTCTGCAACCAATATTTCTGATAAGAGAAGTATAGTCTATGGCATCTTTCTCACGATCTTCAGTAACTATAAAAACAGTATCTCTGAAAATATCTGCCTCTGAAGCTTCATACCCTCCCACCTCTTTTCCAGCCATAGGATGGCCTCCAATATATCTTCCTCTCTTTCCCTTCTCCTCCCATAGATTCTTAAAAACGGTTTTAACACTACAGAGATCAGAAATCACCTGTCCCTCTTTCAGTTCAGGTATAAGCTGCTCAAATGCAGCAACAGATTTATCAACCGGCAGAGCCAGAAAGATAAGATCTGCTTCAAGAAGATCCATAAGTGAGTCATATTTTATATCAATAACCCCTTCATCAGCAGCCTTATCAAGCACAACGTCCATATCCCATGCTCCTGCTGTAATCTCAGGATAAACTTTCTTAACTGCTTTTATCAGGGAACCTCCCATTAAACCCAGTCCTGCTACAGCAATACTTCTGAATCTCATCTCAGAATCTCCCTGTCAATTGCTCTCGCAATAAGATCAAGCTTGTCTACAAGTTCAGAATACTGATCCGGAAAGAGTGACTGAGGCCCATCAGATTTTGCATTAAGAGGATCGTTATGTACTTCAACCATAATACCATCAGCTCCTGCTGCAACTGCTGCACGAGCCATAGGGGCCACCTGATCTCTTAATCCTGTAGCATGAGACGGATCAGCTATAATCGGCAGGTGACTCCGCTCTTTAATTACCGGAATTGCAGAGATGTCAAAGGTATTCCTTGTATATTTCTCAAAAGTCCTGATACCTCTTTCACATAGAATTACATTTTTATTTCCCTGAGCAAGAATATATTCAGCTGCCATCAGAAGTTCTTCAATAGTTGCAGAGAGTCCTCTTTTCAGAACCACAGGAATTTTACTTAACCCCACCTCTTTAAGAAGATCGAAATTCTGCATATTACGGGCTCCTATCTGCAGAATATCTGCATATTTCCCGACAACATCAATCTGATCAATTCTCATTACCTCAGTTACAGTAACAAGTCCAAGGTCATCAGCAACAGATCTCATCATTTTCAGACCATCCTCCCCCAGTCCCTGAAATGAGTACGGACTGGATCTGGGTTTAAAGGCTCCTCCCCTCAATATCCCTGTACCAGCTTCTTTTACAACTTCTCCCAGTCTTCTTATCTGCTGCTCACTCTCAATTGAGCATGGCCCAGCCATAATAACAAGTTCCGGTCCTCCTATTCTGAGTCCTTTAACTTCAACAACTGTATTTTCTTCCTGAAAACCTCTGCCTGCCAGTTTGTAGGGAACTGTTATTCTGTATACATCAGCAACTCCCTTCATGGTTTTCAGTTTCCTGAGATCAAACTCCCTGGTAACTCCGATTACCCCTACAATTGTTCTCTGTACGCCTTCAGATATATGTACACGAAAACCGTTATCTTCAAGTCTTTTGAGGACATTGCTCCTCTCTTTTTCTGAAATATTATTCTGCAAAATAACTATCATTAATCTTCTCCTGGAAAATAGATTTTAAAATAAAGTGTTAAATTAGTTTGCCGGGAATTCAGCTACAATATCGATGATTATAAGAGAGAATATAGTGAATGAAACGGCGTAGTTCTACGCCGTCCATTATGCAACCATTTAGAAAAAAACTGTTTCTATCCACCATATCACTCTTATTAAATACGGATTTTACACTATGACCCTTGAAGTTTCAATACATAATTTCGTTTTTTTTACTTTTAACATATTTTTAACAAGCACATTATATACCCGCGATTGACTCTCAGAACGAAACGAACCTGCCACGGCGCAGCTCTTATACTCATTAATTAAACTGCATTACTCTTTGAGCGAAGCCGGGCCGCATTGGCATGACCTTTGAGTCCTTCACACTCTGCAATTGTTGCGGAAGGTCCTGCAAACTCAGCAGCAGCTCTTCTGTCCATCCTCAAAGTTGTAGTAACTTTGAGAAAATTCATTACAGAAAGTCCACCTGTATATCTGGCCGCTCCTGCTGTTGGCAGGGTGTGATTTATTCCGGCAATATAGTCTCCAAAGACTTCTCCAGCATATCCACCAACGAAAAGTGAGCCGTAGTTTGTAAAAAGATCACTATACTGCTCAGGTCTCTCTATATTTAATTCAAGATGTTCGGGGGCACAGGAGTTTATAAACTCCGCAGCACTTTCTATTGTTTCAGCAATTAAGATCTTTCCGTTCTTTTCAAGAGATTCAGAAGCAATACCTGCAGTAGACAATTTTTCCAGCTGCCGATAAACTTCCATTTTAACCTGATCTGCATAAGATGCTGAAAAAACTACACAAACTGCAACTGCTTCGCTATCGTGTTCTGCCTGAGCAAGCATATCCGCTGCAACAACCGAAGGATCTGCACTATTATCTGCAACAATATATATCTCCGACGGCCCTGCTATAAAATCTATGCCTACACCTCCGAAAACCTGCCTTTTGGCTTCCGTTACATATATATTCCCCGGCCCTGCTATAAAATCAACTGGAGGTATAGTCTCTGTACCCCATGCAGCAGCAGCAATTGCCTGAGCACCACCTACAGAAAAAATGGCATCTGCACCGGAGAGAGCTCCAGCTGCCAGCAGTTCATTACACACTTCACCATTGGTTTCCGGAGGAGTAAATACAATTACCTCTTTAACCCCGGCTACCTTAGCAGGAATCACTCCCATAAGAACGGAAGAAACAAGAGGGTAATTACCACCGGGTACATATATAGCCGCCCTCTCAACAGGCAGCACTCTCTGCCCCATAACTACTCCATCGATATTTCCTGTCTCAAAGTCACAAATACTCTGTTTCTGGGCTTCTGCAAAAAATTTTATGTTTTCAGCTGAGAGTTTAAGAGCTTCAAGAAGTTCACTATCAATCTTTTCTATACTCCCCACAATCCTATTCTCAGGAATTGCGAAACTCTCTGGCTTCGTTTTATCAAATAGTTCTGTATAATATCTCAGAGCCTTATCCCCTTCAGATTTCACTCTGTCAATGATTTCTTTCACTCTGCAACTGATATCTTCAGCTATTCCTGAAACAGTTTCTGCTCTGGCAGAGGAGAGATATTCTATTCTCATTTTCCCCCTCCCCGCCTTCTTCTCCTCAACTCATTGAGAACGTCTTTTATAACAACTCCTTCCCTGTTCATCATAACGAATGTAAAATAGAGAAGATCTGCAACTTCCCACACTACTTCATCTCTTCCTTCTGCTGTTACAACCTCTTCTGCTTCTTCCATTATCTTCTCTCTGACTTTCTTATCATCAAGAGTAGATGTATACGAACCCGGGCTACAATTACTCAGACGATCACCGATAACATCATATAGCTCTTCAAAAGAAAACTCTCTGTCTCCATAACAGGAGTAACTGCCTTTATGGCAAGCCACTCCCACCTGATCCACCTGAACAAGAAGGGAGTCTCTGTCACAATCACTTCTTAACTTCTGTATCTGCTGAAAGTTGCCTGAAGTTTCCCCTTTTGTCCACAATTCATTACGGGATCTGGAAAAATAGCACATTTTCCCTGAATCCAGGCTCTTCTCAAGGGATTCTTTTGAGCACCAGGCATTCATTAGTACCTGCCCTCTTCTGTCAGTTGTAGTAACAGGTATAAGTCCCTTGCTCCAGTCCAGAGATTCTATAAAAGCTTCTTTAAGAGTTATTTTATTAGTATAAAGAGCCATTCCAAGTTGCAGATCTGCCCCTAATCCGGCTATTTCCCTGACTTCAGCAATATTTGCTATACCACCTGCTACAGTTAAAGGGCCGGAGTATCCTGCTCTGAACTTTTTAATGGCTTCAAAGTCCCCACCTTTCATTAATCCCTCTTTCTCTGTAGATGTGAATAGCAGGCCGGAACTGTATTGCTCAAACACAGCAGCAGCTTCAAAAAGATCAAATCCTGTTCTATCTCTCCACCCATTACAGACTACATCTCTGCCAGCCGCATCAACTGCAATCATTATCCGGTCTGTACCAAATCTCTCTTTAAGTTCATCAAGAAACTGGTAGTTTATGTACCCATTTCTAAATGCCGCAGATCCAACTATAACTTTTTCTGCTCCCCAGGAAATCAGCTCCTCAACATCTTCAACACTACGGATGCCACCACCAACTCTGCAGTTGCATATACCACAGATCTTTTTCACTGTTTCACGGTTATCCCCTCTGCCAAATACTCTATCAAGATCAATTACTGCAACTTCACAATATTTATCGAACTCTTCTGCAAGAGCAAGAGGGTTTTTTACTTCCAGAACTCTCTTCTTACCATTTTCCAGCTGAACCGCTTTACCATCAATTAAATCTATACTTGCTACTACCATCTTACCAGTACTCCTTTACTATCCAGATATCTCTTTACAGTGACAATATCTGTCTCTTTTCTGTGTAGAAGGGATGCCAGCAATACAGCATCTGCCTTTCCACTATTAATTACCTGCCATAAATGTTCTGCACTACCTGCACCACCAGAGGCTATTACCGGGACAGAAACCTTCTCTGATATAGTCCGGTTAAGTTCAATGTCATACCCCGTACCGGTTCCATCCATATCGATCGAGTTCAGCAGAATCTCTCCTGCCCCCAGTTCAACTCCCTGCACAGCCCACTTTACAGCATCAAGACCTGAATCCCTCCTTCCTCCATGAGTAAAAACTCTCCAGCTGCCATCAACTCTTCCGGCGTCTACTGAAAGAACAATTGCCTGATTACCATACCTTTGAGCTCCCTTTGTGAGGATGGACGGATCTTTTACTGCCCCTGAGCAGAGGGAGATTTTATCTGCTCCGGCTTTAAAAAGAGTCTCCATATCATCCATTGAAGATATACCTCCCCCAACAGTGAGAGGTACAAAAACCTTTTCTGCCACCTGCTTTACAACATCTATAAGGATTTTCCTGCTGTTACATGATGCTCCAATATCAAGAAAGACAATTTCATCAGCACCATTCACATAATAGAATTCAGCCAGTTCAACAGGATCTCCGGCATCATAGAGGTTTTTGAACTGTGTTCCTTTAACAACTCTTCCATTATCAACATCCAGACAAGGTATAATCCTGACTCTTTTATCCATTCTCTTCACCTTTAAAGTAGAAACGTATCCAGTTTTCAAGTAGCCTGAGTCCACATTTCCCGCTCTTCTCAGGATGGAACTGCACACCACAGATATTTTCATACTCAATTGCCGGAACAAACTCCTCTCCGTAACAACTTAATCCCTGCTCTTCCCTGCTTCCTCTTTTTTCAGCATAGTAGCTGTGTACAAAGTAGAAGAGACTACTATCTTCAAGTCCGTAAAATAGCTGCGAATCAGGTCTGACTCCATAGACACTGTTCCAGCCTATATGAGGTACTTTACCATCAATAAACTTTCTGCATCTACCTTCAAAAAAGTTCAACCCTTCAACAGCCGGACTCTCATCACTTCCTCTCATAAGCAACTGCATTCCAAGGCAGATTCCAAGTATAGGGATACCTTCAGAAGCAGCAGATTTCATCTCACTGAAGAAGTTTCTCTCTTTAAGCATCTCAACAGCAGCTCCGAAGGAACCTACTCCGGGAAGTACTATTCCACTACAACTTCTTAGTTCAGAAGCTGATGTAATAAACCTGTACTCCACATTAAAATAGTCAAAAGCTTTACCGATTGAGCCGAGATTTCCTGCACCATAATCCACTATCCCCAGCATCATAGTACTCCTTTTGTACTTGTAATCATTGTGGAGTTCAGGGGATCTACTGTAAAGGCAGCCCTCATGGCTCTTCCAAAAGCTTTGAAGATACTTTCTATTTTGTGGTGATCGTTAACACCGTCATCAAGCTTTATTACCAGATTTGAACGTGATGCTACACTAAATGCCTGAAAAAAATCCCTTAAAAGATCACTGTCCATATCTCCACAAAACCTTCTTTTAAAATCTGCACTGAAATTGAGCCAGGGTCTTCCTCCAAGATCAATAACAGCAACTGCAAGAGCATCATCCATAGGCATCATGGAGTGCCCTGCCCTGTAAATTCCGGCTCTGTTACCAAGTGCTTTATCAAAGGCTTCACCCAGCACAAGCCCGCAATCCTCCAGCAGGTGGTGCTGATCAACATGCAGATCTCCTTCAGCTTTTATATTAAGACAGAATCCTCCGTGTCTGGCAAAAGCTTCAAGCATATGATTGAAGAAACCAATCGGAGTGTCCACCAGGCCTTTATCAGAAGAATCCAGAACAATACTTACAGATATTCTGGTTTCAGAAGTTTCTCTTATAACTTCAGCCCTTCTCATTCTATTACCCTCCACAACTCCCCAGGAGTTTTTATAACAGCTGTGGCTCCAGCATCAGCAAGTTCTTTTTCTGCTTTCCCACTATCTTTAAAAGCCCATACTGCACCTATAGGTTCAATTCCTGCTCTCAGTGCAGCCACCATATCATCTACAGTATCTCCAACATAAAAAGCTCTGACCTCTTCAGAATCAGTCAATACCATATTGATACCATCAGGTTCAGGTTTGCCTCTCTTTTCTCCAACATCGTTCATGGTAATAACCTGAGTCAGGTATTCTCTTAACCCAAACCTGTTAAGAGCAAATTCAGCTTCATCTGAAGGACGCCCTGTAACAACACTGCATTCCACTCCGGAATTCACAAATGAATCCAGTAAAGTGCTTTCTATAAAAGGCTTTTCATTTTTAATTACCCCATTGAAATTGTCTCCAAGATATGTCTCCTGGAACTTATCAACAACCTCATCATAAGGAACAATACAGCTTCTGGCTCTTAAAATAGCTGCAGTGAGCTCCCAGTCATTATTGAATCCTCCGGTGAACTTATACATATTAATCAGAGTGTTATCTACTGAAGCACCTGAGAAATATTCTACAGTTCTGCTTATTGCCACACGGTAAGATTCAGAAACATCTACCAGAACCCCGTCAACATCAAAAATTATCTGAGTTTTCATAGTAATTCCGCAATATCCTTCAGGGCTTTTATGAGAATTTCATTCTCTTCGGAAGTTCCTACAGTTACCCTGAGATAGCCTCTCAGAACTTCTTCGGGAAACAGCCGTACAAGTACTCCCTGTTTGAGTAGTTCTTTATAAAGCTCTTCTGCTGAAAGATCCCTGTATTTAAGGAGCACAAAATTTGCATATGCTTCCGGCGTATCTATATCAAGTTTTCTCTTCAACTGTTCCCTGAGTTCTTCCCTGTTTCTGCACAATATAGCTATTTGTTTTTCCATTATAGTTCGCTCTTTCAGCAATTCACATCCTGCAATTTGCTGAAAAGTGCTGACAGAAAATGGTAGTTTTGATTTTCGAAGAACTTCTGTTACAGATTCACACCCAAGGCCATAACCAATTCTGAGCCCGGCACATCCCAGGGCTTTTGAAAAAGTTCTAAGAATAATAAGATTATTAAACTCCTCAAGTAGAGGTTGAACTGTTGTTCCGGCAAACTCAAAATAAGCTTCATCAATTACAACTGGTATATCTGTTTTGTTCAGAATTCTTCTTACATCTTCAGGTTGAAGTACTGATCCCGCAGGATTGGCAGGAGAAGGAAGAATTACAAGAGATACTTCCCTCAGCTTTTCAATAATGCCATCAATATCAAAGGAGAAGTCATCCTTCAGATCAACCATTACACAATTGATTCCCATAAGGGAGGCTACTCTTTCATAAACTGAGAAAGTTGGATAGCAGGAGAGAATCGAGTCTCCTGAATTACAACAACTGTATATTGCCGCCTGTATCAATTCATTTGAACTGTTTGAAACAGTTATTCTCTCTTCTGCAACTCCAGTATAATCAGAGAGAGCACTGTAGAGTTCACTACAGTTACCATCAGGATATCTGTTCCACTTCTCAGATAACATCCGGTTAAAAATATTTTTTTTTATATCTTCAGCCGGATCGTAAGGAGATTCATTCTGGTTAAGCTTTATACCATCAACCTTCTGGGTTACAACATAAGACGATAAATTCTCAGCATTTTTTTTAAAAAGAGACATTACATCACCACCTTTCTGAATTGGGATTCAAGAATATCTGTAGCCCCCATTTTCTTTAAGCGATTAATTATTGAAGGAGATTCATCTTTTTTTACAACAATTTTCACTGCATATCCCTCATCATTGTACAAAGGCGCAACAGTAGGAGCTCTCATACAGGGCAGGTCTCTTACAAACTCCTCCAGCATATCAGCAGAAATATTCATCTCAAGCATAACTCTGTTTCCTGCATCAAGTACAGAGTTAATAAGAGTCACCATAGATTCAATCTTTCCTCTCTTAAATGGATCATTCATAGCTTCTTTATTTACTATCATACGGGTTGTCGAAGTTGTTATTACATCTATTATTTTAAGGCCGTGTTCCTCAAGTGTTTTCCCTGTAGATGTATTATCAATAATAATATCAGCATCATCAGGGGGGAATACTTCCGTAGCACCGTAAGTTCTGATAAAGTTGTAATCAAAACACTGTTTACTTAGATACTCCTGTGCTAAACCTTCATACTCAGACACTGCAGTAAGTTTTCTGCAATACAGATCCTGACGGGAAATATACTGAGGTACTGCTGCAATGATCCTCACAGGATTCAACCCCAGATCCAGAACTTCACACACATCAGCACCAGTCTCTTTTATCCAGTCATAACCTGTAAAACCTACATCGTGAAATCCCATTTCAACAATCTGAGGTATATTCTGTGGCTTCATTATTTTTGCTTCAACATCCTGATCAGCTACAACAGGTCTATAATTTCTCTCATCCCCTTTTAATCCCATACCTATTTCATTAAGAATTGTAACTATTTCCTTATTTAATCTTCCTTTTGGCACTACTATCTTTAATTTACTCATATTTTTCTCCTGTAGACAGATATACCTGTGTTCAATTAACTTACACAATGCATAATTGCGCACTACTATGCAAACTAATTTACAGACAAATATACAAATTTTTTAAGTTGGGTTTTTTAGATGGTTTTTTAGTTACAATGGAGGGATGTATTTACGAGACATGAACTGATTATAATTTTTTCGTATCTATACATAGCAACTTTTTAACATAACTCTGAATTCATGTCAAGCAAAAAAAGGGTTTTAACTGAATTTTTACAAACAAATAGATTGCAGGGCTGATAAAAATTCGCAACAGAAGACCTTCAGATAGCTAACGCCGAATTTACTTTAGAAAAGATACCAAAAGCTTACAATTTGCATTTATTACTGTACTTACCTGTACATGATAGTCTTTATTGAAGTTCGTGTCAGTCAACTACTACAAACCTGTTGATTGATTAAAATGCACTGTTACAGAAACACTTCTTCCTTTCATAAGTTGATTTTACAGTCCCAGTTTCCACCACTTCTTCTTTCTGGGTCTGAAAAACGGCTTATTATCACTCTCGAGTTTAAACTTCGCAGTTCTCTCGTTAAGATCAGAAATATCAAGAAACAGATTATCCATTAGTTCACGAATCTCTTTAGCTTTAGCACCTGTATTAGCTGCCCCTTCTGCTATAGATACAATACTTCCATTAACTTCTTTAACTGTATCTGCCTGCTCTTCTGAAGCAGTAGTAAACTGAATCATGCTATCCTGTACTTCAGTGGATGTCTCAATTACCTTTTTAAAGATCTCACGGCTCTTTTCGGCCAGTTCCCGACCATTCCTGATCTCTTCGAGAGAATCTGTCATTGCTTCTTCTGCTTTAACAGTATCCTCTCTGATTATCGCTGTCATCTCCTCAATCTTACGAACTGAACCAGAAGTTCTTTCAGCGAGCTTTCTTACCTCATCTGCAACTACAGCAAAGCCTCTTCCTGCTTCTCCGGCTCTTGCAGCCTCAATTGCAGCATTAAGTGCAAGGAGGTTGGTCTGATCAGCAATCTCAACAATAACACCGAGAATTTCTGAGATATTCCCTGCAGAAGTCCCGAATTTATCAATAAGGCTTTCAAGATACTCTGATTTTTGAGAAATCTTTACAACTGAATCGATAGTCAGCTCAGTAATTTCAAAACTCTCTCTTGAAATTGAATCCATATAGGTTACATTCTCAGAGGTGGAATTAATCCTGTTCATATTCTCGTTTATAGTTTCTGTAAGGGAATCCATTGAAGATGCAACCGCTGCTGACTGATCAGTCTGAACTTCTGCTGTGGAATCCAGAGCCTTAACGACTTCATTTGCGTTACTCATGGATTCATCAAAGCTGTTTGTTTTTGACCGGATACTTTTTACAATTGACTTCAAACCCAGCAAAACATTGTTATACTGCCGTAGAAGGTTACCAATCTCATCCTGGGACTGAGGATACATCTCTCTGGTAAGATCACCATTTGCAACATCCCCCAGTTTCTGGGCAATAAAAGAGGCAGGCCTTATTACAACCCGGTCAAGATACCTCATGAACAGCAGAATCATTACTACGGAAAAGAAGAGAATAAACAGTTCCAGCAGCCACATATCCACGGTTTCATCATCAAGAAATGAGCTAAGGTCTTCTGAAACCACAAAAATACCGTCATCAACTATATACCCAGCATATATAAATTCTTTTTCTACGAATACTGTCGGGCTGCCAGGTTCAATTTTTTTCAATCTGTTAATTATATTATCTGCTTCACCGGATTTATAAAACTTCAGTTTCATGTTTTTTCTGAATATAGATGGCGTACTATTGTCAGCCTTAATATCAGAAACAAAAGATCTAAGGTCTTGTAGAAGCTCAGTGGATTTACCTTCTATTTTCTTTGTAGATAAATAACTTTTAATAAAATACCCGGGAATAAGCATGAAAATTGAGACAGATACTATAGGTATAAGAATTTTAATTTTCAAATTGAAATTTTTATAAGTGAGCATAATAATACAGACCCTCCAGCTTAACAGATAGAGTATAATATATTCAGATTAGAGTTTTCAAGACCTATAACAAGTAAAGAATAAGATACTATAGTGGTGGTTAAATTGTATCCAGTTAAAAAGTATTTCAGAAATAAAACGGGTATTGCCCTACCTTAAAGAGTAGGGCTGTAAATCGAGTATTAAAAACCAGATACCTTATGGTCTGTAAATTACATCCGGCGATGCAGGTGTTGGGCAGCTTAACTTCAATATAGTGTCATTTGCTTCAACAACAGTATAACTCTCTCTATCAACAAACCTGCCTGCACTAAGTTGCATATTATGAATTGCCGGATTACTCCAGGTTGAGTTGGCTGGCTTATTGGCCCCCAGCTCAGTATAATTTCCTCCACCTAAAGGAACATTAACTCCCCCAAAAGATACTGCAGTAATTCCCGATGCTCCGGGAAACACTTGAATTCTTGTTGCCATAATTCTCTCCTTGCCTGATTTAAACAGATTTAATGGTTAATCTGTAAATAATTGACGGGAGATATAAGGTTATGTGAATTAAAATGCAGCAAATATGTAAAAAAGTGGGAGATCTTTAATTAATCAGAAAAAAAACTAATCAGCTTCACTATCAAAATAGTAGCAGGTTTCAGTGACACCGCTACCATATTTACCTATAGTGTTACTACCTTTCCTTGATTTACCTATAAGTTCAAGCTGCCTGGTTTTCCAGGTCTCAATCTCTTTACTGAGATAGGCAATCTGGCTCTTAATTGAATCTGTGAGAGTCATCAGTTCATTATATATATCGGGATTGGATTTTTCAGCACTCTTAAAACCGGAACTATCATCTTTAATAATATCAGAGAATTCGTTAATTGATCCAATAATATCGTCAAAGCACTCAGTTTGCCCTTCTGCAAGAGCTTTACATGAGATATCCAGAACTGAAGAAATTTTACGCAGACTGTGAAGAACAGATATATTATCCATAGAGTTCAAGCCCGCCAAGAGACTGCATGGCTCCTGCCTCTTCATTAACTGATGTGTGATTTGGTGCAGGAGCTTCATTCTGTTTATTCTGTTTCATCTGCTCATCCCAGGCAACAAGTAATTCATCAAATATCTTTTTCACAGGCTGGATTCTTGACACATTCATTTCAAAATTCGCACTTGTCAGTTCCTGAATTGAATATAAATAGAGCGATCTGAACCTTGTAGTAAGTTCTCCCCCTTTATCATCAAGAACAGACATAAGAGCTGAGATGATTTCGATAGCTTTATTAAGTGAAGTTACGCGGTTTTCTATATCGTTAATTTTAAAATAGTGTTCAGTCTGGTTGAGTATTTTTATTACTTCCTGATACATGAAGGCTATTAATTCTTCATTATTCATCCCTTCAAGGTTACTCTTCATATATAGATAATTTTCACTCATAAATTACTCCTTTACTTCACCACTCATGCTACTTACTTGCAGACTGCTCTTTCAAAGTATTCAGCAGATAGTCCATTCTGGCCATTGCTTCATTGGCTTTTGTAAATTCCAGTATTAACCGCTCCTCTTCCTTTGCAAGATTACGATTGATCTGGGCAATCTGTTCATCTATATTATTAAGCTGCTTATCCAGAGCCTCATTACTCTTAGCAATAATACCTGAATATGGAAAAGTCAGCTCATAAACCAGTTCTCTAAGTCCTTCACCAGGCCCCTTGGTAGCAGTTATATTACCTTTTGAACCTGTTGTTGTTGAAGTCGTCTGCAGAATAAGACCTTTTGAATCCCCTTCACTTCCAGTAAGAGTATTACCTGATCCGGTTGCAGCATTGCCTCCAATTGTTCCTTCCACATCCTGTCCACTATCAGTCTTTTCCGAGGAAAACAGAGTGCCACTGGAATTTACCTTTACAGTTTCAGAAGATCCATATTCATCAGTAGTTATAGTAAGAACATGCCCTGAACCTGAAACAGATTTACCTGCACTCAATTTTAAGCCTTTATCATCAAACTCAGTATTAAGAGCTGATATAATTTCATCCATAGTACCACTTACAGCTATATCATATGAATTTCCTCCATATGTAACTGTAACAGTATCAGTTGTTGTATCAACTGCACTCATCTCCAGATCACCCTGAACCTGAGCTTTCTCAGCTACCTGGGTCAGAACAACCTCATAAGATCCGGGAACGGTATTTTTATCTGCAGCTACAAATGAGACTTCTTCACTGTCTGAAAGGCCGGAGTCAGTAAAAAGTCGCTTTACATCTTCAAAATTGTTTTCAATCTTTTCATCCAGTACAGAATCTTCAATAGACAATTTCCCTTCATTGTCCATACTAATGCCTATTGTTGAAAAAGTTTTATAGGCATATTCATCAGGTATACCGGCAACTCTGCCACTGGCAAACCCTAAAAGATCCTGCTGGGCCTTTCTGGCTACAGAATCACCAGAAAGAACACCTGCAGATTCAGTATCTGCATTGTACTTAAACTGTGAGTTAAGAAACTCTATAGCTTTATTGTAGTCATCTACAAAAGCCTGAATCTTCTCTTTTAAACCTGCTGAGTCAGTAGAAACTTTAAGATTAACTGTTTTACCGACATCAGCAGATTTGAGATTAAGGGTAACCCCCTTAATAACATCATTAATTGTGTTTGAATCTCTTGAAATATAGTTTGTGAAATCGTTTACGTAGATTTGTGCATTCTGACCAGTATTTGTAACTGAAGTAGTTATGTCCGTAGTTGTACCACCGACAGTGAAGTTGTTGGCTTCTCCTACCTTATCAGAATATATCTGCAACCTGTAATCAGGTGCTGCACTTGTACCATAATTGATCACAGCAGCAGTTGCATTCAGATCACTGTCTGCATTTATCTGCTCCTTGAGACCATTAAGACTCAATGGCGTGGAACTTAAATCAACAGAGAAAGTTTTACTTCCCTGGGTAATAGTAAATGTTCCGGAAGTCAGATTGGTCTGATCCGGATCAGAAACACTGGATGAGGTTACTGCATGAGCTGTAGCAAGCTGCTTGACTTTAACCGAATAATCACCATTGTCAGCAATACTTGAAGCAGATGCTGACATTATTGTCGGGTCACTTACTTCTGTTGCCTTATTTTTGAACCCTTCATTACCCAGCTTATAGAGAGAACTCTCCAGATTGGATAAATGAGTATTAAGCTCATTAAAAGACGTTTTTCTTGCCTTATACAGATCCTGATAAGGTTTAAAATCCCTTATTGGTTGCTGCTTTGCATAAATTGTCTGCTCAACCAGATAGTTTACATCCAGTTTACCAGTTATACTACTACCACCAGCTGTGGCACTTCCCATTGAAATTCCAGCCATTATACTCTATACCTCCATGTCAATTAGAAGATTTTCAACTGATGCTCCTGCAGTTTCGTTGAACTCCTTCATTTTCGCCATAAATACTCTGATTTCTTCAGGGGGAAATTCCCTGATTACTTCTTTGGTATCTTTGTTGACGACGCTGACATAGGACCTGTCAATCTTTTCATCAAGCTGGAATCTGGTTTCCCTGTCCAGAGAATGAAGTTTAGCATTCAGTTCTTCAACAAACCTCGCAACTTCCTCCGGTTTAACAGGACCGCCTCCATCCCTTTTCACCTGCCCGGCACCTTCACCGGGCAAATTTTTCTCTTCAACCCTTTCAGCTGAAACACTTTCTGAAAGTTTACTTGATTTTGAGGCTGAAGATCCGGGAGGAAGGGGTGCATCACCGCCACCCTTCTTTATAGTACTTACATCTACCTGTTGTACATTAGTAACAGCATCAATCATCTGTCACCTCCCTTAGCCTTCATCACGATACCGCGATTACTGTAGCAATCTCAGTACCATCTGTGCCGAAGCGTTAGCCTGGGACAGAGCTGACATACCTGACTGCATCAGAATCTGATACTTTGTCATGTTAACTACCTCTTCCGCCATATTAGCGTCTCTGATAGTTGACTCCGCAGCCTGAAGGTTCTGAGCCTGTACGTTAATGATGCCAACAGAGTTCTGAAGTCTGTTCTGCTGAGCACCCAGAGCACCTCTCCATTTTGAAACAGATGCAACAGCTGTTTTAAGCTGGCTAAGTACCCATTTAGCATTATCTGCTGTCTTAAGGTTTGAAGCACTGGAACCACCACTGCTCTTGAGACCCATAGCATAAGTACCTGCACCTCTGGCTGACGCACCAATGGAGATCTTGATTGTAGATGCAAACTGTGTATCACCAACAAAGATGTTCTTAGTAACAGCATTTGATGATGAGAATAGATTTTCACCTTTAAAGTTTGCAACTGAAACAACACGGTCAATTTCACTCAGTATCTGCTGATATTCAACGTCGATTGTAGCTTTCTCGTTTGTACCAACAGTATCTGAAGCTGCCTGTTCTGCCAGTGTAACAGCTCTTGTGAGCAGATCTGACATTTTAGACAGAGCACCATCAGCAATCTGAATCAGTGCAATACCGTCATTTGCGTTTCTTGAAGCCTGAGCCAGAGCTGTTGTATCCGCTCTCAGACTGTTTGCGATTGCGAGACCAGCCGCGTCATCCCCAGCCTGTACAATTCTATAACCTGATGACATCTTACCGAGTGTACGGTTCATATTCATCTGTGAAGAAAACAGGTTGGTCTGAGCTGACCTGGCTGCTAAGTTGTTAATTACCGAAAAATTTTGTCCTGCCATTTTAAATCCTCCTTGATTTAAATCCGGGCATCCTTGCCCTCTCGATTAAAATTTTTTCACAGACTACTTCGTCTCATGCAGAAGATAACTTTAATAAAAACGGCATTTTTTTCCATAAAACTGCGGAAAATTTTTCCTGAGCCATTCAATTACTCCTTTCTAAATATCCACCTCCTGCACCACTTTGCTTCCAAACCCCTTCTAGCAAAGGGTTTATAGAGATTTTTGTAAAGTTGGCAACGCAATTGCTCTGGATTAGCCGGAGGTAACGAATGATTAATGCAACAGGTTTTTACAACTCAGCAGTTGTTTCAAGTAATGCCAATGGTAACAGTGAACCCAAGAAAGAACTTGGTAAAGATGATTTCATGAACCTTATGGTTGTTCAGTATCAGAACCAGAATCCACTTGAACCAATGAGTAATGAAGATATGCTTGCACAGATGGCGCAGTTCTCCTCACTTGAACAGATGAAAAATGTTGCTTCCAGTATGGAAAAACTAACTCTGGCCCAGGCAGCTGCAACCAACGCACAGATGGTTAACATGGTTGGTAAAAGAGTTGTTTCAGAAGGGGACAAATTCCAGCTGACAGAACCTGGTGAATCAGTAGATCTTAAATTCGCTCTGTCAGACAAACACAGTGTATCAAAAATAGTTATTAAAGATAGTAAAGGCAATGTAGTACGGGAAGTATCAGGGGAAGAGTTTAAAACAGGCATAAATAAGTTCAGTTTTGATGGAAAGGATGCCGAAGGCAATCCTCTTGCAGCAGGATACTACAGCTATTCATTAAAAGATAAAGAAGGCAAAACTATAAAAGGCGAAGCAATTCTGGATAAAGATGGTAAAGACACCGGAGCAAAGGATTTCATACAGTACGGTAGCACAAAAATCGATTCAGTCGCATTTAGTGGAAGCAGCGTGACCCTTAAATCAGGCACAATTGAGATTAATATCGCCGACGTTAATGAAGTAACAGAGAAATAGGAGGTACCAGACTATGTTAACATCATTCTATTCAGGTTTAACAGGACTTTCGTCCTACTCAAATGCAATTAATATTGTAGGTAACAACCTGGCAAACATTAATACTACTGGTTATAAAACCGGTTCAATGAATTTTGGAGATCTGGTAACTTCAACTTTTGGTGGTGTTGCAACAGATGCTGCGGGAAACCCGATGCAGATAGGCCTTGGTTCAGTTCCCTCTTCAATAAGTAGTTCTTTTGCACAGGGATCTATTCAGAATACAACTGAAGCAACAAATGTTGCAATTGAAGGAAACGGCTTCTTCATCGTTGGGGATGCAGATAATAACCGTTACTACACAAGAGACGGTAATTTCAAATTTAACAGTGACGGAGTAATGATTAATCCCGATGGTAAATTTGTACTTGGCTATCCTGTAAATCAGAATACAGGCCTTGCAGATGTAGGTAATCTGGGGAAGATCAATCTTCCGGCTAATGTCATATCTGCACCGGAAGCATCCACTTTCTTTGAGATGAATGTTAACCTTGACGTTACATCACCGGATGCAACTACTCCAAATCCAGCAACTTATGCTTCATCAGTAACTGTTTATGACAGTAAAGGTGCTCCACATACACTTACAGTTAATTTCACACATACAGGACAGGTTGCAGGTAATGACAGGTGGGCCTATACCGTTGAAATGACAGGTGCCACTCTCAATCCGGCAATTCCCGGAGGTAATCTTGACTTTGATGGTGCCGGTCAGCTGGTTGGTGCTGCTCCAACAAATGTTAATATTGAAGTTGCTGCCTTTGCCAATGGTGCAGACCCAATGACTGTAGCAGGCGGTACTGCTCTGGAATGGAGATTAATAGACGCCAATGGTGTAGGAGCATTCACAGGATATCCACTTAAATCGGGTACAAACTCAACAAATTCAAACGGTTATCCCCCAGGAAACCTTGCATCACTGCTTATAGATAATAATGGTGTTATAAATGGTGTTTTCACAAATGGTCAGGTTGAACCAAGATATCAGCTGGCAATGTCCAACTTCAACAATCCCAAAGGGCTACTTAAACTTGGAAGAAACCTATATGCAGAAACTACTGCTTCCGGTTTACCAGCCGAAGGTGTTGCCAACAGTGGAGGAAGAGGAGCTGTAATGGGAGCAGCACTTGAAGCTTCAAACGTTGATATTGCAACAGAATTCACGAATATGATGGTATTTGAGAGAGGCTATCAGGCTAACTCAAGGGTTATCACTACATCAGACCAGATGATCCAGGAAGCTCTCTCACTTAAAAGGTAATAAATAATCAGGTAGAAAAATAGAACAATCCATCCTTCAACCGGTAAGGATACCGGCATAATGGAGGAGATTCAGGGAGGAAAAAATGGCAGGACAAAGTTTTTCAGTTGTAAATAATTTAGCAGCAGTAGATGCACAGAGAAACCTAACATTTTCTCAGATGCACATGAACAAAACACTTGGACGTCTATCTTCAGGTTACAGAATAGTAGAAGCCGGAGATGATGCAGCCGGGCTTGCAATAGCAAACAGCCTGAAAGCCGATACTACTGCTCTTGCTCAGGCTACAAGAAACGCAAATGATGGTATAGCCCTGGTTCAGATTGCTGACGGTTCAATGGCAAAAATCACAGAACTTCTTACAAGAGCTGTAACACTGGCAGAACAGGCAGCTTCAGAAACAATCGGAGATACAGAGCGTGCAACTATTGACGTTGAATATCAGCAGTTAATGAATGAGATCAATCGTGTTGTATCAGTTGCAAACTTCCGTGGTGAAAGACTATTCTCCGCAGGTGGATCTGTAACAAAAAATATCTATGTTGGTGATACACAGTATCAATCCTTTATTACAATATCTGTTGGTGGGCCAAATGGTGCAGGCACAACAGCTATGGGGCTTACAAGAGGCTCTGGTGCGACAATGAGTGTATCCCGCTTAACAACTACAACAAATGCGCAGTGGGTTCTTAACACACTTTCTGATTCTATTGCTTCAGTATCAAAATGGAGAGGTGCTCTGGGTGCACAACAGAACAGGCTTGTGAATTCAGTAAGTATTATACAGATTCAGAAACAGAACCTTCAGGCAGCAGAATCAACTATAAGAGATGCCAATATGGCAGAAGAAGTTGTTAATATGACTAAATTCCAGATTCTGATGCAGTCAGGAATGTCAGCTCTGTCACAGGCTAACGCTTCGGCAGAACTTGTACTGAGACTGTTTCAGTAAATAGTAGGAATCTACCTGAAACATCTCCTGTCAGAGGGCATTTATTCTAATGCCCTCTGAAGAGAAATCAGCAACAACATTTGTAAATAAAAAAAACTCTCATTTCCGGGAAAATTCCATCCGGAAACTTAACCTGCAACTAACAGTTTCTCATTTGACTAATATACCCAAAGAGTCTAGAATTAGAACATGGAAAAAAAGATCAGAAGTACTACAGTTGTGTGTGTTAAACACAAAGATAAAGTCGTTATCGGAGCAGATGGCCAGGTATCTTTTGGCAACACTGTTCTTAAGCATAAAACAAAAAAAATAAGAAAGTTATATCAGAACAGAGTTCTTGCAGGTTTTGCAGGTTCAACTGCAGACGCATTTTCTCTGTTTCAGAAATTTGAAGGGAAACTGGAAGAGTATAACGGCAATCTGGCAAGAGCAGCTATTGAACTCTCAAGAGACTGGAGAACAGATAAGATTCTCCGTAAACTGGAAGCTATGCTCATTGTTGCAGATAAAGAAAAACTGTTCATACTTTCAGGTTCAGGAGATGTTATTGAACCGGACGAAGATATTCTTGCTATTGGTTCCGGTGGTCCATATGCACAATCCGCAGCTACTGCTCTTAAAAGGCATTCAGATCTCTCAGCCAGAGATATAGTGGAAAACTCTCTCCTTATAGCAGCACAAACATGCATCTATACAAATGATCAATTTACAATAGAGGAACTTTAATGAGTGAAAAACTTAAATTAAAGGGAGATCAGCTAACTCCCAAAGAGATTATAAAAGAGCTTGATAAATATATTATTGGGCAGAGAAATGCCAAAAAGGCAGTTTCAATTGCTTTGAGAAATCGTTATCGTCGTCAGCAATTACCTACAGAAATCGCAGACGATATCGTTCCAAAGAATATTCTTATGATAGGACCAACAGGTGTTGGTAAAACTGAAATA
>CBDDBX010000035.1:0-45514 GCA_965225955.1 Candidatus Aminicenantia bacterium | reverse complement strand
ATCTGGCAGAGTTAACAGGTCGTTTCTGTGAAGAAGCAGGGCTCCTGAAAGATGGATTCTCTTTTCAGTCAGGTGCCGGAGGAACATCCCTTGCCATAGTTAAACAGTTTCATGAGAGACTTAAATCCCGGGGTGAAAGAGCCTCATTTGCTGTAGGTGGTAGTACAAAATATCTTGTGGAGATGCTGGAACAGGGGACTCTGGGAGCAATAATGGATGCCCAGGCTTTTGATCTTGATGCTGTTAAATCCATGAGAGATAACAGTAATCATCACGATATTTCTGTTTTTCACTGTTACGATCCGCACTCCAAAGGGAACTACACCACTATGATGGATGTAATGATTCTTGGAGCAACAGAGCTGGATATAGATTTTAATGGAAATGTTGTAACTCACTCTGATGGTCAGTTGCTTCACGGTATAGGGGGTTGGCAGAATTGCCTGCATGCTAAATGTACAATTATTCCTGTACCCCTTTTCAGAGGCCGTGTTCCGGTTATCAGAGAGCAGGTAACCACAATATGTGGTCCTGGAAGCCTTGTAGACGTAATCGTTACTGAAAGAGGTATTGCTATTAATCCGGGGCGTCAGGATCTTATAGACAGACTTAAAGGTTCTTCTCTTCCAATAAGAACCATTGAGGATCTATATGAAGAGGCTATAAAGATTTGTGGTAAACCTGCTGATATTACTGAAACCTCCGATGAGGTGGTTGCAGCGATTCAGTGGATTGATGGAACCATTATTGATACAGTAAAAAAAGTTGTGAAATAATAGATTAACCGGGGCACTGCTGGTGTCCCGTTTATTAAAAACAGATTAACAGTAATTCTGCCGGATAAAGATAAATCATAGCAGACAGGTGAATTTTATAGATAGAATGTCTCACAATCCGTAATTTTTTAACCGCGAATGGACGCGAATATACACAAATTTAATGTTGGAAAATTCGCAAAAGTCAAACTTTTACAAGCTTTTGCTTCATTGTCCAACGGACTTTCTGTTCTGAATTGACAGGAAAATTTATCGGTGGTTTTCAGGGAGTTCTGAACTCCCGTTTCATCAATTTTTGCTACTAATCTCTGTTCGAAAGTTTATCACTGTTGCGGAGATTTTACCCCTGCATCATCCCTGGGCGAATTTGTCTTTCTTTGCTGAACTGATAAGCGAAAGAATTGCTGAAATGATTCCTACAAAAAGCCCTGTAAATAGTAGTTTTATGAACAGGGAAAGGGGAATATTGTTAACATCAAACATCTCTTTAACAATATCAAAGAGTGTTCCCTGGTACTCCGGGAAGAACTTTATTGTCAGTATAAGGAACAGAGAAGAAAGAATTCCACCGGCAAAGCCCAGTATTGCTCCTTCAATAATGAAAGGAAACTTAATATACCTGTCTGTAGCACCTATAAGTGACAGAATTTCGATCTCATCTTTTCTGTAGAGTATATTGATTTTGATTACATTGTAGATAATAAAGAGAGTAACCATAAAGAGAATTGTTGTGAGGAAGAATCCTATAAGTGATATAAACTCTTTCATAGACAGAACTCTTCTGGCCCAGTCAAGATTAACATCTTTACTCTCAATTATTGAGAGTCTCTCTATATCTTCAATAAAGGATACAATCTTATTGTTTATTTTGTAATCTTCCTCATTCTGTTTAAATTCAACAGTTATAGATGCAGGAAAAGGGGGGGAATCAAACTCTGTAAGTATATGTTTCAGATCGGGAAACTGTTTGGAGAATTTACGCTCTGTTTCAGATTTTGATATGTAGCTCACATTCTCAACAAGGAGACTCTCCTGAAGTCTCTTTATAAGACTGTCTATATGTATGCTTTCTGTATTTTCCTTAATATAGAAGATTGCTTCAATTTTTTTTGTAAACTGCCCTGTAAACTGCTCAAGACTCATTGTTATATAGCTGAACAGACCAAAAATAAGAAGTGTAAAGGTTATAATAGCCAGGCAGAGAGCTGTTATCAGTTTATTTCTTGTAATATTGACTATTGCGTTCTGGAGGGACTCTTTTATAAACTGCATGTCTGGTTCTCCTCCTCAACCTGACCTTTACTCAGATTAATTACCCTCTTTGGGTATTTTGATATCAGGTTCTTATCGTGAGTTGCAATAAGAAGGGTAATACCATCAGCATTTATGCGTTCAAAGATACCAAGAATCTCTTCAGAGAGTTCTGTATCAAGGTTACCTGTTGGTTCATCTGCAATGATTATTTTGGGATTACCAGCTATAGCTCTGGCGATAGCCACTCTCTGCTGTTCACCACCAGATATATGTGCCGGCAGGTAGTTACGGCGATGGCTGAGTCCTACAAGGTTGAGTGTTTTTTTAACCTTTTCAGCAACTTCAGATCTTTTCATCCCTCTTACAGTGAGAGGAAGGGCGACATTTTCATAGACTGTTCTGGTGTTAAGGAGTTTAAAGTCCTGAAAGATTATCCCAATATCCCTTCTGAGCTGATAGAGGCGGCTCTGGGGAATTAAGTTAATATTAACTGAATCTATCAGAATCTGGCCTCTGGTGGGAAGCTCATCTTTATAGATAAGCTTTAATAACGTAGATTTCCCGGCGCCTGAAGCGCCGGTTAAGAAAACAAATTCCCCTTTGGATATTGTAAGATTTACATCCGAAAGGGCGTAACTGTCTTTAACATATTGTTTATCAACGTGGTAAAATTCTATCACTTTCCTAACATTTTTAATGCTTCTGCAGCCATACACTTACCATTCAGGTTGTAATGGTTGTAGAGAGCATCCGGTTTGCCTGATCTGCCGAAATCTGTCATACCCATTATTTTCAGTTTCGCAGGCTGGTGCTGGCTGAGACATTCAGCAACTGCCCCTCCGAGTCCTCCATATATTGAATGATCTTCCATAGTCACAAAATGACCTGTCTTCTTACTATACTCAATAATGGTTTCAGTATCAAGGGGGGATATAGTTGATATATTAATAACTGATGCTGAAATACCGGATTCTTTCAGTATTTCTGCAGCTTCCACAGCACAGTGAAGAGTTGAGCCTGAACCTACAAGAGTTATGTCAGATCCTTCTTTAAGAACTGAAGCTTTACCAAACTCAAATTTATATGATTCATCATAAATTTTTGGAAGATCGTGTCTTGTAAGTCGAACGTAGAATGGGCCGTAGGTATTTGTTACATATTCAATAGCCTGTTCAGTTTCTGTAGCATCAGCAGGAGAGATAACGTGAATACCCGGTAGTGCTCTCATCATTGCGATATCTTCAAGAGCCTGATGGGTAGCTCCATCTTCACCAACTCCAAGTCCTGAATGAGTACCAACCAGTTTAACATTGGCATTGTTGTAACATACAGACTGTCTTATCTGGTCATAAGTTCTGCCTGTAAGGAATACACAGAAAGAGCTGGCAAAAACAGTTTTACCGGTTAATGCAATACCTGAAGCAGTTGAAACCATATCTGCTTCAGACAGACCCATGTCGATGAATCTTTCTGAGATCTCTGCAGAAAATTTACCTGTCTGTGTTGATTTTGCAAGGTCTGCGTCCATTACAAATATATCTTTATTGTCTCTGCCAAGTTTGAGCAGGGTTTTACCGTACTGTCCTCTTAAGCTTTCTTTAGCCATTGTTCAACTCCTTAAGTGCTTTTTCAAGTTCCTCAGCATTTGGTGCAACACCGTGAAAACCAACCTGGTTTTCCATAAAGGAGACTCCTTTACCTTTAACTGTTCTGGCAATAATCATAGTAGGGGCTGAGCCCTGAGCTTTGAACTTTTCAAGAGCATCTGCAATTTCTGCTATTGAATGACCATCTATTTCTATTACATTCCAGCCAAAAGCTTCCCACTTCTCTTTAAGAGGATAGATGTTCTTAACCTCTTCAACAGTACCGTCAATCTGTAGATTGTTGTTATCAAGAAAGGCACACAGGTTGCTGAGTTTCTGGTGTGAAGCTGTCATAGCTGCTTCCCAGATCTGTCCTTCCTGAATTTCTCCGTCTCCAAGAATTGCATAGATGTTAGCATCTATTCCTGAAGCTCTGTTACCGATAGCCATACCAGCAGCCATTGAAAGTCCCTGACCAAGGGAACCTGTTGATGCATCAACTCCCGGGGTATCAAGTCTGTTGGGATGCCCCTGAAGATGGGAATCAACCTGACGAAGAGAACTTAAGTCTTCAACAGGGAAGAAGCCTTTCAGAGCAAGGGCTGCATATAGTGCAGGTGCTGTGTGGCCTTTTGAGAGAACTATACGATCTCTGTCTTCCTTCAGTGGGTTTGCGGGGTCTACATTCATTTCATTGAAGTAGAGTACTGAAACAATGTCAGCAATAGAGAGAGAACCGCCTGGATGACCTGAACTTGCAGCAGCAATCATTTTGAGTATTTCAACTCTGATCTGCCTGGCTTTCTCTTCCAGGTTTTCAATCTGTTTTATTTCCATTTAATATCTCCTGGTGAATTATTAGCGATATCTATTCTGTGATAATATGTTCTGCGCTGACTGCGCGCATAATGGTTAGTATTGGGTGTGTTTCTGCCTGGAGGATGATACTATTCAGTATCTTTTGTGTCTGTAACAACTTTCTTGTAGAGAACCCTGCCACAGTTTTCGCAGAAATTAACGGAGGTAGCTCCTATAATTTCGCTCATCAGCTGGGGTCTGATCTTAACATTACAGGTGCCGCAGAAATCTGATTCAACAAAGGAGATCGCTTTGCCTCCTTTCTTTAAAGCAATAGAGTCATAAACTCTTATAAGATTAGCGGGAATATCTTTACGGATTACATCTCTTTTGCTGTTGTGCTCTTCGAGTTTCCGGCTCTGGTAGTTCAGATCAGTTCTGAAATCTTCAATTTTTTTGTTGTAATCTTCTTTTATTGTATTGTATTCAGCTTCTTTCTTCTGAAATTCCACAAGGATTTCATCAGATTCAAGCATCTTTTCGATAATCTTCTCTTCAACTTTTGAGATAGCCTCTTCTTCAAATTTTATCTCGTTTGTAAGTCCCTGATACTCTTTGTTGGTAGTAGCTTTACTCAACTGATCCTGTTTTTTGGAGATCTTTTCCTTAATCTGCAGAATATCCTTTTCAAATCTGGTTCTCTGCATTTTGTTATCTTCAATAGTGGATTTGATCTGGGAGAGCATGTCTGCTTTCTGATCACGCTCATCTTCAAGAGCTTTGATCTTCTTTGGGATGTCGTTGATTATGGCTTTGATATCGCATGCCTTGTCATCATGCTGCTGCAGTGTATACAGAATTTCGATTCCTTCTTTCAACGGGACTCCTTAGTGTAAAAAGTGGGTCTACCAGGACTCGAACCTGGAACCTATCGGTTATGAGCCGATGGCTCTAGCCATTGAGCTATAGACCCTATCAGACGCAGAAAGAATATCAAATTAACGCTGGTCTGTCAAGCTGAAAATATATTAAACTCTATGACCCTTATGAGGAGAGGATTTCTGTTGTCAGGTTTGCAGGATAGTAGTAAGTATGCTACTTTAAGGTGCGTGTTTTGTAGGAGATAATTCATGGAAAAGAAAATAATTATATATACAGATGGAGCCTGCAGAGGTAACCAGTTTGATAAAGGCTGCGGAGGCTGGGGAGCGATTCTGCGATTTAACGGAAAAGAGAAGGAACTATGGGGGGGAGAAGCGGATACCACAAATAACCGTATGGAGATGCTGGCAGTTATAAAAGCTCTTGAAGCTCTTAAAACCGATAAGTTTGAAGTTGAGATCTTTTCTGATAGCGCATACATTGTGAACTGCTTTAAAAAGAAGTGGTATGAAAAGTGGGAAGCTAACGGATGGAAAACTGCTAAAAAAGATCCCGTGGAGAATAAAGATCTCTGGGAACGAATGCTGGAGTTATACAGAAAATATAAGGTAAGTTTCACAAAAGTTAAAGGGCACAGTGGGGATGAGTACAATGAGAAGGCAGATGCTCTGGCCAATCGTGGAGCTGATGAAGTAGAAGATTAGTATTTATCAACTATTTTAGAAAATTGGGAAAATGGGGACAGGTAAGAAAATCTGCCCCGATTATTGCCCCGATTATTATGAGATTATGGAAGTTCAATTTTATATTTAATGAGAGAGTTCTCTCCATCTTCATCTTCAACAAAAATACAGAGATTGTTATCTGTAAGAGTGTATTCCCTTAAACTAAGACCTTCCGGCAGATCAAAGGAAGTTTTATACAGATATTTACCTGCAGGTGAGAAGATATCGTATTTAATTCTGTTTTTCTTATATATATCTCTGGTGTTTACAAGAATGTGACCTGAATTGGTTACATAAAATCCTCCGAAGAAAGCAGCATAATCAGGCAGAGATGCTGTTAACTGCTTCATTAGAGCTGCAGATGGTTTACCTCCATTAAGCGAGAATTTTTTTCCTTTAAAGAATGACTCCTTGTAGTTCTGTGTTACTTTAACCTGATCACGATCTTTGATTGAGAAATCCATAAGTTTTTTTCCTTTGAGATTCATGGAGGATATGCTGTATTTATTACTTATTCCATAAAAGATTTTTCCATCTTTTGCAGTACAGGTAAGTTCAGGACTGAGTCCCGGGATAGACATCATAATAGTCATCTTTCCTGTGGAAGCTTTCATTTCACCTGGATCACTGAACTTATTTAACTCTTTTGATGATTCCTTCTCTATATTGTAAAGAAAAAGTGTCTCAGAATTATCTTCTTTCTTTTTTACTGAATAAAGAAAACTGTTGGCATCTATAAAAGCTTTCGGGAATTTTCTTCCCTGAAGAGTTACTGTTTTGATGAATTTACCATCCAGATCAAAGTAGTGAAGTCTGCTGTTATCCATGAGTATCAGATTGTTATCTACAATTTCCATGTTAAAACAGAATCTGAATTCTCCGGGGCCTTCACCTTTTTTACCGAAAGATGATATGAATTCTCCTTTTGCAGAAAAGATGGATACTCTGGAGTATTTATAGCTAAGTACATACACTCTGCCATCAGGAGCCTGAACTATGTCACTTATGTTGAGTACCGGCAGATCACCTGCTTCATCTACAGACCAGAGTTTCGCTGCTTTAAGATTCCAGTCCCCCTTTGCGGGAGTGTTGCTGTTATATATTGAGCTACTCTGAAGCAGGGATACAAAGATTATCAGTTTAATGATTAATAAGAAAACTTTTTTCACGATTCCTCCTTTAAAGCTCTAGAGACGGTGTTAAATTGTGAAACGTTGCGTGAGGAAAAAATTTGTGAGTCTTTTTATCAAAATGGGGACAGGTAAGGATTTTCTGGTAGCCTTTTCTATGAGAATCTTGTTTTAAAGGCCTGGTTATCCTGCTTTCTGTTCTGGCTCCTTTTTCTTTTCCAGAGCCGGAAGGAATGGAATTACAAGCATTCCCGGAACTGTTGCAATGAAACTGAATGCAAAAACCCAGGCATAGCCAAACCAGACAGATATGTAGCCCGCCATTATCTCACCAAAAATTCCACTTACAGACATTAAGCCTGAACCAATCGCATAGTGGGCTGCTTTAAACTCTTTTTTGCATATTCTCAGAAGAAAAGTTGATAATGCTGCAATACCAAGACCCGCAGTAAGCTGCTCAAACCCGGTAATAATTGCAATAAGGGTTATATCTGAGGAAACAACCTCAAGAGTATTTCCTGCAGCATTGGCTGTAAGGGTGTCCTGCATGTGCAGTGCAATCCAGGCCAGAAAAAGATTGGGGATATTCTGGAGAAGTATAAAAGGCCAGAGCATTTTTTTCAGTGAGTATTTTGATATCAGCCAGCCTCCAAGCATTGCACCTCCAATAGAAGCGGGGAGCCAGATAGATGATGCCATCCATCCATAATGCTGTTTTATACCTAAATCGTGGAAAAAGGTCTGTTTCATAAGAGTGATTATCCACTCACCAACTCTGGTCATTATGATAAATATCAGGATAGGTGCTATTTTATCTCTATCGATGAAACTGGAGAATGCCTGAAAATATGAACTGCCTTTGTCAAATCTGCCTGAAAATTTTCTTGCTATCTGTTTGTGAAATATCAGGATAAATATTAAGAAAAGAAAAAGTAAACTACTGGTCCAGTAGCCAAATCCCATCTTTTTAAAAAATGGGTAATTAAGTTTCAGGTTAGTGTAGAACTCTGATTTCAGAAGTTTTCTCATACCAATAATGAGAGAGCATAAAACTGCTATGGAAAACAGAGTACCTGGTCGTACAATTTTTTTTAGTAACTCTTTTGTGTTGAATGGATTCTTCTGTGGCTCATGAAGAAAAACTGTGTGGTAGAGGAGTATCAGACCAAATGCAAGGGCAGAGACTCCAAAAGCAACTGCCCATCTGAAATTTACAGACAACTCAGTCATTCCGGTAATAAATTTCAGCTGACTGTCAAAAGCACCTGTCCCTATAGACATTATGAAGCCAGTACCAAAGATCATTGCTATTCTGTAGGCCATTACCCTGTAGCCTACAAATTCAGCCTGACCATCATCGTCAAGAGCTTCCATATAGTAGCCGTCTATTGCTATATCGTGGGTGGCTGCAATAAAAGCTCCTATAGCAAAAAGAATCGCCAGCAGAGTAACAGAGTGTTCCAGAGGAACCAGAAATGCTGAAATCAGCATCATTACAAAGAGCATAGTCTGGGTAGAAAGGAGCCAGTTTCTTTTGGTAGAGAACTGATCTACAAAAGGTCCCCAGAGGAACTTTATTATCCAGGGAATACCGTAAAGAGCTGTATAACCGATCTGATCATTGGTGATCTTCATGTCCTTAAAGAACATGGAGCTAATGCTTCTGATGAATGTAAAAGGGAATCCTTCTGCAAAGTATGTGGTAAATGTCCAGATATAGGGGCTCTTAATTTTTCCTTTTTTTCTCATTTTTACTCTTCTTTATTTTGATATCTTTTGTTCTGAATAGAATTGTCGTTAAGAATATAAGCAGGCATATCCATGGGAAGCGGTAGCCAAAAGCTGTAAATAGTGTTTTGTCTTTAATAAAATAAACATCTTCTGTTCTTGAAGAAGTGACGTTTAGTGGTATTGAGGATTTTATTTCCCCTGTAGGAGCTATGAATGCTGAAATTCCTGTGGAAACAGATCTTATATTATACCTTCTGTTCTCCACACTTCTCAGTACAGACATAGCCAGAAGCTGACCTGGAGCAGAAGAAATTCCGTACCATGCATCGTTTGAGCAGGTTACTATGAGTTCAGCCCCTTTGTCTGTAAATGATCTTACAAGGTTTGGGAATATTATCTCATAACAGATTGGAGTAGCTATTTTATGACCCTTTAAAGTCAGGTTCAGAGTATCCTTACCAGGAGTAAAATCGTGAACCTCATCTGTTATTTTCTGAAAAAAGAAGAATAACCAGCGAAGAGGCACATACTCTCCAAAAGGAACAAGGTGAACTTTATCATATTTTTCTATTTTTCCTTTACTGAACAGGAATACAGAGTTGTATGTGCCATTGGTTCCCTGAAGATCTGTAAAGCCTCCAATCAGAGGAGCCTGCTCTGCTGCAAATTTCTCAAAGAGCTTTTTAAAATATATCTGTTGTGCCGGATATATGGACACAGTATATTCCGGCCATACTATAAACTCAGCACCATTTGATACGAGTCTCTCTGAGTTTTCCATAAGAAGGTTCAGTTTTTTTATAGTATTTTTACGGTTATCAGAGTAGTTGGGCTGAATAATAGCAGCTTTGAGTTTCTCTGAATCCAGGTTTTTCTCTTCGTATCTCTCCTGCAGAAAGTAGCCTGCTGTTAAAACAAGTACCAGAGTTAAGACTGATAAAGAGGTACCTTTCAGCTTTCTGTCTGCAATATCTCTGTATATAAGAACGTTTATGGAGATAATAATGAAGGTAATAAGGTGAACTCCTCCAAATTCCGCAAGCTGTATCATTTTCAGATTACTGTACTGTGAGTAACCTGCAGAACACCATGGAAAACCTGTTATAGCCCACTCCAGAACATAATCCTTTGTTACCCAGATTGCTGGTATGGTTATAGCAGCCAGATATCCTCTCTTAAGCTCTTTTATAATGAAATATCCGGCGAGTCCCGGGAAAACCGCAAGAAGAGCTGAAAGAAGAATTAAAGCTAAAACTCCTATTGCGTATGGAGCATTACCATACTTAATCATTACTTCCGGTATCCAGTATAGAAGTACTATATTTGCTGAAGTTCCGGCTATAAGAAACAGACGGAAGCTTTTTAAAAATGAGAAATTTTTACTGTCTGACAGTCTCTTCCCACTGAAGAGAAGAGGAAGCATAAATATAAATATAAGAAAATGAAGATCCCATTTTGGGAAGGCAGCGGCGTAGATAAGGCCGCTGACTATTGCTAAAACGGGATTCACTGATCTGACTTACGAACGTAGAAGCCTTTACGGCCGGCTATTTTCTGGAGCGGTTTGATTGCTTTACTGGCTTCAGATTTTTTCTTGTAATTACCAACCAGAACACGATACATTGTTTTCTTTCTTATTTTAACTTTCTTTATTTCAGCAGGATAACCGCTTCTGATGAATCTGTTTGAGTATTTAACCGCATCTGAGTGGCTCTCAAATGCTCCTGTCTGAACACTGTAGAAAGCGCCTCTTTTTACAGATTTAGCTTTTATTTTTGGTTTCTGTTTCTTCTGAACAGGTTTTTTAACAGGAGAGGTAACAGGTTTTTTCTCTTTTACTTCTGTCTTTTTATCAGCCTGTTTTATGGACTGCTGATGCATCTTCAGCTCGTTGCTGATTGTGTCATTACTGTTCTTCTGTGTTGAAGCAGCAGCTGGTCCGGTTTTAGCAACTGGTTTATCCTCAGAATTAGAGAATTTTATCTCTTTGCGGTTCTGTTCGCCTTCAACCTGAGTTACAGAAGCTGTTGTATTTTCTGTTCTGGCTGTTTTACCAGCATTGTAGCCCATGAAAAATAGGGAAATACCTATAATCACAACTGCTGCAAGCATTATTATTACATGGATAAATGTTACTTTGACTTCCAGATAAGATTTGTCTGAATTGTTCATATTCCTTCCTGTTAATAAAAATCCCAATCGGGACAGGATAAATTATAGGTAATATGAAGAGAAAAATCAATTATTGAGGATAAATGTTTCTATATCAAAGATGAGTGCTTCAATATAAACTGGTCTGACATGTTGAATGTTTTCTGCCTGAATTTTATGAAATTTCTACTAAAATAAGTTAATGTATAATAAAAAACATGAAGATTTCGTATTTTCTGAAATCTTCTGATTATGAGGGTTTTGTGAATTTTTCAGGTAAAAATTAAGAAAAAAATAAAAAAAAAGTAAAGTGGCTTTGACAGGAGACTTTTTTTATAGTACTTTATAGTGTAAAGCTTATTTTACAGTCAGAAAATATAGTCATAAAATGAAGAACAGGATTAAGGAATTGAGAAAGGCTGCCGGTCTTACTCAGGCAGATCTTGCTGCATCGGTTGATGTCTCCAGACAGACAATTATCTCTCTGGAAAGAGGCAGGTACGACCCCTCTATTCATCTGGCTTATAAGATTTCACAGATATTCAGAAAAAGAATAGAAGATGTCTTTCTTTTTGAAGTAGAATAGATTTTCCTGCCCTCAATCATAAGAATCTGTTAAACAGTTTTTCTCTATTTTATTTCTAATAGCAGAAAAAAAGAAACCGATATACTCTCTATTAAAGGAGGATACCACCATGAAGGTAAATGATTCTTCGTTTTTAGCAAGATATGAAAACTTTATGAAGGCTTCAGGAAGAGGCATAAAGTACGGAAAACTGGCTTCAGAAGGAGCAGATGTTTATGAAACAGGTTTCTCTGAATCCATGAGTACCAGAAGTGGCAGTTCTGGTAATGATCTGAAAAATATTGTTGCAGATATGCTTGCCCGTCAGGGATTTACAATTCAGGAAGTGAAGGATGCCGGAGGGGATCTTAAAGTAGATGATATTGCCAGAAAGAGAGCAGAAGAGATGCTTGCTCCGGGAGGCGCCTGGAGTCCTGATGCAGTTAGTAGCAGAATAGTGGATTTTGCAATATCAGCTTTTGGTAATGATAAAGATAAAGTAGAAGAGATTGGTGATGCAATTAACCGTGGTTTTGCAGAAGCTTCAAAACTCTGGGGTGGAGAGTTGCCGGATATTACAAAAGAGACAAATAAGAATATTTTTGAGAAACTGGAGTTATGGGTACAAGGGGAGTATCAGGTTTGAAGAGTAAGTTAAGTAAATATTCTGGTTTTGCCATAAAATCCGGGATAGTTTTTCTGGTTTGCTTCCTGATTGCTTTTTTTCTAATAGATAAACTGAACTTAAAATCAGGAGGTAGTATGAATTATTCTTCACAGATTACTTTTTTATACTTCGAAAAAATAGATGAAGCTAAACACTTTTTTGGTGAAGTACTGGAGCTTGAAGAGGTATTTAATCCGGGCCCCGCAATAGTCTGGAGAACAGGAATTGACTCCTTTGTGGGAGCTGTGGATGCATCAAGAGGATCGATTGAGGTGAAGTCGCGGGGTGGAGTTCTTGTTAGTCTTACTGTAAAAGATCTTGATAAGTGGTATGAGAAAATAAAAAAGCATAATCCTGAAGGACTGACAGAACCTGGTAGTGTTGAATGGGCTGGATTGAAGTCATTCTTTTTTAAGGGGCCTGAAGGATATGACTTCGAGATACAGGAATTCATCAAACCAGAATTAAGGGAACTTTTCTGAAGAGAGGAGTTAAAGAAACCTTTTTTGCTTGTAATATAGAAGGTGATGGCGATTTTAACCGCCACCACCTTTCAGGATGTCTTATTTACATTTTCAGATTTGTTATAAGAACGTATCAAATTCTTTTTTGTGATATTAATTATCTTTTTGTAAAGCTTGCTTTACTATATTTTTTTATACTCACCATTTTAACAAGTTTTATAAATTCTGCTCTGTAACCTGATTTATCTGATCCTTTAGATTTTTCAGCAAGAGCAATAACGTTACTGTAAGATGATTTTCCTTTGAATTCAGAGTTTCTGAGAAGCATTCCTAATTGAGCAACAGCAGCAGAAAAACAGAAGTTATCTCCTGGTTTACTGTTCACTGAAGAGCTAATAACTCTCTGAATCAATCTGCTCTTTTTCCCTTCAGGCTTTTTATACCTGAGCTTAATAGTTCCAAGTTCACTGGAGTTGCGCTTTTTTACATATGTTTTCTGATATTTCAGAGTATCGATTCCATTAATTGACTCTTTTGATCCTGCAGGTACTATCTCATAAAGAGCCGTTACTGTATGTCCTGCTCCCATTTCTCCGGCATCTTTTTTGTCATTATTAAAATCTTCGGCTGCCAAAGACCGGTTTTCATAGCCAATCAGTCTGTAAGCATACACTTTTGATGGATTGAACTCCACCTGAATTTTCACATCTTTTGCGATTGTAAAAAGAGTACCCTGAAGATCTGAACAGAGTACTTTTCTGGCTTCAAGAATGTTATCTATATAGTAGTAGTTGCCGTTCCCTTTATTTGAGAGTTCCTCCATTCTGCTGTCTTTATAGTTACCCATACCAAATCCCAGAATGGTAAGAAAGATTCCTTTTTTTCTCTTCTCTTCTATTACCCTTACCAGAGCACCTGAAGATGATAAACCAACATTGAAATCTCCGTCAGTAGCAAGAATTATACGGTTATTCCCTCCTTTGATGAATGCTTGCTCTGCTATCTTATAGGCAAGATTAATACCTGCACCCCCTGCTGTGGACCCGCCTGCTTCGAGAGAATCTATTGCTCTGAGAATTTCTTCTTTGCGATTACATGGAGTAGAAGGAAGCACAACCCCTGCTGCTCCTGCATAGACTACGAGAGCAACTCTGTCGTTCTCATTCAGCTGATCCAGAAGTAGTCTGAAGGAGGATTTAAGTAATGGAAGCTTTGTGGGGGCACTCATAGAACCGGATACATCAATAAGAAATACCAGATTACCGGGAACCTCTTTTTCTGCGGTTCTGCCTTTTAACCCAATATGCAATAGCTGGTGCTTACTATTCCAGGGACAGGTACCGAGAGTGGTTGTAACTGAAAAGGGCTGTTCTGAGGAGGGAAGGGGATATGAGTAGTCGAAATAGTTTATCATCTCTTCAATTCTGACTGCATCTGCCGGAGGCGTTGCGTTTCTGTTAATGAATCTTCTTATGTTGGTGTAAGAGGCTGTGTCTACATCTATAGAGAAGGTGGAGAGTGGTTTGTTAAGAGGGCTTTTGTAACCGGGTTCTGAAATTTTACTGTACTCTTCTGTGTTGAATTGGGTAAAAGACTGAGTCTCTCCGGCGAAGTAGGTTTTTCTCTTCATCTTACACAGAGCACCTGAACGCGCGGGAGCAATATGTCTTACTGCGGGGGATTGTTTTTCTGTAATTACCCTTTCTGTTAACTCTTTCTCTTTTTTCAGCTCAGGTATATAGACTTTATTAAGAAAAAATTCCCTGTCTGAAGAGGAGGTGAGATTTAGGTTCCGGGTTAGAGGTATATGGTTGGCAGCTGTAATTGTTATTCTGTACTTACCAGATGGAAGAGAGTTGAATATAAATTCACCTCTGTTACCTGTAATAGTTCTGAACTGTCTGCCTGTGATCTGGTTTTCCATAACTACTGTGCAGCCTTTGAGCTCTTTACCTTTATAGTCTTTAACTTTCCCTTTAAAACCTATTGTTGCTCCTGCCAGAAGTAGGGGTACGATAAGTAAGATTACTATGGATTTTAATGTTTTCATATTTCCTCCTTTTTGTTTCATAACCCCTTAGTCGGAGGTGGGGATAAAATTCCCCTCATAAAAAATATTTTTTCTGAAAATCAGAGATAAACCTGTTTAATATCAGATTAAGTGAAGAGTAAAAGGCATGAATAAAAAGGAACCTATATGAATTTTTGCAGGTAATTGATAGTTGATTCTGCAATTTCTCTATAGGTGCCTGTTAATTTGGGAAGAAGAGTTTGCCACTGGGTTAGAAGCTTTTTAATATCCAGAGTATTTCTATTATCAGTTCTAATGATGAAATTCTGATCCGGGATAACCCAGCCCCGGGCTGCCTGTTTCAGGAAAATGTGCTCAGAACTGTTTCTTTCTGTTTTTACTACAAAATATAGGGTTGAAGGTATAACAAAATAATCTGATCTGTTGGTTACAATGAGCATTTCCGGGTATCTGGATGAGTGGAGTCTTAGCTGATTTCTATCTATTTTTTCTATCTTTCTGAATGCTTTTAAGAAAGGGGTGTTTTCTGGACTCTCTCTTTTCATGCCGAATCTGCCCTGAACAGATGAAGTCCCTTCTATGGCGACACCTTCGATTACAGATCTTTTTGGCTGAGTAATGAATGTTGCAATATCGGGAGAGGTAGTTCCTGTTAAAGAGTGACTCACCCGGGGCGTCTGAATATGCTTTTCCTGAACAACTCTGCTCTTTCTGCTTTTAAATTTTGTGAGATATCTTTCATTACTATCTGCCTGAGCTGGAACAGTAAGATCTTTTGAAACTGCTGCTGAAGTTTCAGGTGTGTGAGTATTTGTTTGAGGAGCCTGAAGTTCCTTCTCTTCAGTCTGTTTTGCATAGCTTCTTTTTTCAGTTTTAACTTCCGGTCTCTTTTTCGAATTCTCTTTTTTTCTTTTTTTAAGAACAGAAGATTTAAGAGGGGCAGTTGGTGCCGGAGGAGTTTGAATTTTCTCTTCAATATGTAGCGGAAGTGCTTCTGCAGGTTCAGAAGGAGAATCTTTGAGTAAATACAGAGAGGATGCAATAAAGATAATGGAAGCAGCTATTCCGACTATACGGAAGTGGTTCTTTCTCTGAGGAGGGGTAATTGATGCTGCCAGTTCCCATGCTTCTCTGCAATTTCGGCATAAGGCTATATGTTTCAGATGGATATCTCTCTCTTCATCTGTTGTAAAACCATCAATAAGCTGAGCCATCTCTTCAGGTGTGAGGCAGTTACCTGATGCTTTACCGGCATCAGCTGCTTCTGATATTTTCTGAAAAATCTTGTCCCTATCCATATTAATTATCCTGTTATAATACTTTGTCGGAAAAATTCTGATCTTTCCCCTCAAAAAGAGAGGATGTATCAATTTTGTTCTCCTCAAGAATCTTTCTGCATTTAATAATGATTCTGTCGAGTCTTCTGTATACTGCTTTTCTGGTTAAGTTCAGTCTTTTGGCAATATCTTCACCTCTCATTCCGGCTGATCCGTCAGAAGGGTATCTCATTTTCAGAATCATTACCTCTTCTCCAGTGAGACCTTTAATGATTGTATTAACTGCTCTGTTGAAAATCTTATGCTTTTCCTGTTCAAGGAGTCTGTTTTCTGGAGTTGATTCTGAGATACTCCCCGGAGTGGAAGTCTGAACCATGGTATTTACTGTTTCTTCATCTGTTTTTGGTTTACGGCCTCTTCTCTCTCTTACCATATCTACCAGTTCATATGATATTAATGTTGTGAGCCATGTTGTAAACCGGGATTTTCCTTTAAAGTTTTTCAGAGCCTGATAATCGTTTTTTTCAAGTTTATCCAGAATCCGGTTATTCAGTTCCAGAGAATCATTCTCTTTCTGCAGTTCAGGGTTATCCGGTATGTATTTGTTAACAGCTCTGATGCACTGTTTTTCAATATAAGCCAGGTATTTGCTGATCTGCTTTCTGTACCTGTCATTGTATGAGGGAATAAACTTAACAAGGTTCATCATATACAGATCTATTATACATAAAAACGGGGACAGGTTAACTTTTCTGTAATTTTAAGTAGTCATAAGGATTAAATTTTAATATCAATATCCCATGATGAATTCTCTGGACTGGGTGGTTATTGTTATCTATGTTCTTGTACTTTGCGGAGTTGCAGGCTATACATTTTCAAAACAGAAAACAAGCCGGGACTACTATCTTGCAGGAGGGAAACTGAAGGGAGCAGCATCCGGGCTTTCACTGCTGGCTAATCAGGTTAGTGCAATAAGCCTTATTGGAGCTCCGGCCTTTATTGCTGTAAGGGAAGGAGGAGGACTTTTCTGGCTTCAGTATGAACTGGCGGTACCTCTTGCTATGGTTATTCTTATACTACTTAGCAGATATCTCTGGAGTAATAGTAGCAGTGCTTCAGTATATGAAATTATTGGGGTCAGGTACGGAGCGGGGCTTCAGAAACTGCTGGCTCTTGTTTTTGCTATTAGCAGGGGACTTGCAACTTCAGTAGCACTTCTGGCAACAGGATATGTTACTGCTGCGTCTTTTGGAATCTCTCTGACTACTGCTCTTATTACAGTTGGAGTTGTTTCTCTTTTATACAGCAGTATTGGAGGACTTGAAGCAGACGTTATTTCTGACCTTCTTCAACTTGTTATTCTGTGGGGAAGTGCACTTTTTACTATCGGATTTCTGTTGATGAATACCAGTATTGAGAGCCTGAGCACTCTCTTTGATCATCAACGTCTTGATACTGTTCGTTTCGATGGGTCAACATTCTCTTTCTGGCCTATGCTACTGGGAGGTTTTTTCCTCTATATAAGTTACTACGGTTTTGATCAGAGCCAGGCTCAGAGAATTCTGGCTACCAGATCTGACTATGAGCGTAACAGAGCCTACTGGTTTAATGGAATGTTAAGGTTTCCTCTTGTTCTTACCTACTCTTTTGTTGGGGTACTTATGATTCTGTTTCTTCAGCAGGAACCTGATTTTGCAGCAAAAATAGCAGGACTTTCACCAAATGAACTGATGCCTTCTTTTTTTACCGGTTATCTGCCCCCGGGTCTTCTGGGGCTGGTAACTGCTGGTATTTTTGCAGCAGCTATGTCAAGTCTGGATTCTGCAATAGGAGCTCTTTCAGCTATTACCTGGTCCGATATTCTTGCACCGGTTCTTAATAAAAAGAGAGGGAAGGATTTAACCAGTCCATGGGCAGGGAGATTTATAACTCTTTTATGGGGTGTTGTAATTGTTGCAGTATCTCTGGTTATGAGCAGAACTGAGAGTACTGTCCTTGAGATGGTTAATAAGATTGGATCTCTCTTTTATGGTCCTGTAGCAGCAGTTTTTATAGCTACAGTACCTGGGAAAATAAGAAGTTCACTGGCTGGTGCGGGAGCACTTGCAGCTGGTCTTGGAGTAAATGTAATTTTATGGCTGTTTTTTGAGAGCAGTATCTCCTGGTTATGGTGGAATTTCACAGGTTTTGCTGTTACCTGGATTTTTCTCTGGTTTACGCCATATAAGAGAGCTGCTGATATTATCAAAGAGAAAACAGGTGGTAGAAGAGTGTTTATCTTATCTCTGACTCTTTTCTTTATCACTATTCTGGTATTTGTGCTGCTTCTGAATTATGCGGTTTAATATAGGGTTTTTAATACCTGAGTCTTTCTGAATATAGCTGATATCAGAATTTTTGCTTTTTAAATGCTGCGTAAAAACTTCACATATATATTGAAAATATGTCTGTAAAATGTGATAAGAAAATTTATGCGTAAATCAGAGTGTACAAACAGGAGTACAAAGATGAGAAATATGGTAATAATCTTACTGGTGTTTGCTTTTGGAACTGCATTAAAGGGAGATGTTAAACAAGAGCATAAACACGAATATATATGGGGAATAGATGTATCTCATTTTCAGCACGATGTGAACTGGGAACTGGTGCAGAAGGATGGGGTAATGTTTGCAATGGCAAAGGCTTCAGAAGGAATAACATCAATAGATCCCAATTTTCAGAAAAACTGGAAAGGAATTAAAAATCAGGGACTCATCAGAGGGGCCTACCACTTCTTTATTGCAGGAGATGCTGCAGAAGCCCAGGCTGAAACATATTTAAAAGTAGTGGGAGAATTGGAAAAGTACGATCTGCCTCCTGTACTTGATGTTGAAAGAGGAGGTTACTCCCATGCCCGTCAGAAAAGAGTTACTGTCAGTGAATTTCAAAAGAGTGTGCTGAATTGGCTGAAGATAGTTGAAGAGAGAACAGGGAAAAGACCAATAATATATACTGGAAAAAGATTTGCAGATGAGTTTCTCAGAAGTTATAAGTTCAGAACCTATAAACTCTGGATTGCTGAGTATGGTGTAGTAGAGCCTGATCTTCCTGTAACCTGGGAAAAGACAGGATTTACTTTCTGGCAGAAAACAGCAAAAGAGGAGTTACATGGAGTTGAAGGAAAGGTTGATTATGATGTGTTTAAAGGAACTTATGAGGAGCTAAAAAAACTTGCTTCCAGTGATGAATTATAGATACCTAAAAGTATAGTATGCTTTACTTTTGTGGATTGAAAAAAGAAGCTGATGATATTGGGTAGGGGGAAGATGTAGATTTTGCAGAAAAATATTAAAAATTAATGTGGAGTGATAAAATTGTCAATTCAGTGTTGATTTTAAAAAGCAGGAATATTAAAATTTGTATGGGTTACTGTTTTTAACATTAACGCGGATGGTTGCAAAGTGAGGTGCTGCAACCAGGTTATTCTTTTTAAGGGGCACTGCAGTTTCATACCGGACTAGATTCTGAGGCGTCTTCTTAAACGGAAGGGCTGTCGGAGTATCACTTCTATAGCTTTGTAACCATCTTTAAATCAAATGTTATTGTTAAGTCAGTTCTGTTATTATGGAATTGTAACTGCTTCACCGTAAAATTTTGGTTCTTTACCAAAAAAAGAGATCAGGAAACATCTTAACTCCTGCAAATCTTTTGAGTTGCAGTCAATTAAAAGTTTCAGAGGGTCTGAAGAAGTTCAGGCAGATCAGATATAGACTGAACTCTCATGAAAGCTTTCGAAAAATCCTGACTACCGGTAAGATGTGTTGGTATAACTATACATCTGAGGCCTGCATTTTCAGCAGCTTTAAGTCCTCTTGCAGAATCTTCTACAACTATTGAATCTTCAGGAGTTGCTCCCATTCTTCTCATAGCAGTTGAGTAGGGATCACCATCAGGTTTACAATGGCTATAATCCTCAATTGTGAGATTAAATTCAAAGAATTTCAGAAAACCTGTTCTCTGATGTATTGTTTCAAAATTCTTTCTGGTGGAACTTGTGACTATTGCCATTCTGTATTTCCTGTGAAGCTGTTTTAATACTTTCTGAACCCCGGGGATGGCAATGTCGTTGTCTTTAAGATAGCCATTATATATCTCGTTTCTCTCTTTTTTAAAATCTGCAACTTCAGCCTTTGTGAATCCCTTCTCAAGAAAGAGAGGCCATGGTCCGGTAGCGTCCTTAAGAACGGCTTTTCTGAAATCTTCCTCTGTAAATTCAATCCCAAACCTGTTGCATATGTCAATATTTGCTTTCAGGAAGAATTTTTCTGTATCTACCAGAATTCCATCGTTATCAAAAAAAATATTTTTAAGTTTTCCCATATGAATAAGAATCAGAATAGAGAAGTTAACTGAAAAAGTCAATGAAATAGAGGGATTCTATACTATTATTTCTGGGGACAGGTAAAGTTTTTGGTAAAGCTTGCTTTACTTTTGTCTTAGTTGGGATTAAATAGTTGTGAGGACTTGTTTGTGAGGGGGGGAATCTTTATAATGGGGTACAGATATGGAGTTTTATTAGATGAATATCCCATTAACAAAAGATCTGAAAATACGGGTGCAGAATTCAGATAATGTATTCTGGATTATGAAACAGGTGCTGTTAAGAGAGAATAAAATTGAGAGGGATCAGGAGCATGTATGGGTGCTTAGTCTCAATTCCCAGCACGTGGCTCTCAATCTGGAACTTATTGGACTTGGCAGTCTTACTAAAACTGTAGTTGAGCCTATGCAGGTTTTCCGTATGTCAGTGCACAAAGGCGCAAGTGGGATAATTATGATACATAATCACCCAAGTGGTATTCTTGAACCTTCTGAATCTGATATGGACACTACCAATCGTATGATACAGGTAGGCAGGATTATCGATATTGAGTTTCTTGACCATCTTATTATATCTACAGAAAAGTACTTCTCTTTTGAGGATGAGAATCTTATGGATGAACTGAGACTTTCTCCGAAATATATTCCTCCTTACGAGTTTCAGGAGGTTCTTAAGTCTGAAGCTGAAAAGGTTGGCTGGAAACGTGGCAGAAAAGATGGTCTTGCAGAAGGTGTACAGGAAGGGCGATCTATTGGATACAGAACCGGAAAGGAGAAAGGTCTGGAAGAGGGAAGGCTTACTGAGAGGATTGAAATTGCCAGGAAGATGAGAAATAAGGGGATAGATCTTCTGACTATTCATGATGCAACCGGGTTGTCACTTAAAGATATAGAAAATCTGTAGACCCATTCTGGTTTTTTTACCGCGAATAACCGCTAAAATAAGACGCTAATAAGCGCAAATGGATATTATACCTGGGGTAATTGTTCGAAAGGTATGTTGAAGAAGTATTTCACAAATACGATGGAGTGACTGGTTTATTAAATTTAGTGTTCCTTAGCGTGTATTGGCGTTCAGTTTTTTACCGCGAATAACTTCTAAAATAAGACGCTAATAAGCGCAAATGGATATTATACCTGGGGTAATTGTTCGAAAGGTATGTTGAAGAAGTATTTCACAAATACGATAGAGTGACTGGTTTGTTAAATTTAGTGTTCTTTAGCGTGTATTAGCGTTCAGTTTTTTACCGCGAATAACCGCTAAAATAAGACGCTAATAAGCGCGAATAGATATTATATCTGGGGGTAATATGTTAATGGATAGTGGTTTACTTTATAAAGAAGAAGTTTACAGTATTATTGGAGCAGCTATAGCTGTGATGAATGAATTGGGAACAGGCTTTCAGGAAGCTGTTTATCAGAAAGCCCTGGAAATGGAGTTTTCTGAACGGAAGTTGGAGTTTATTGCTCAAAAAAGAATTCCTATCTGGTATAAGAACAGGCATCTAAAAAAAGGATACATTGCAGATTTTCATTGTTTCAATTCAATAATAGTTGAAATAAAAGCAGTTAATAAATTGACTACGATAGAAGAAGCTCAAATTATTAATTACCTTAAAGCAACAGGTATGAAATTGGGGTTACTGATAAACTTTGGTTGCAGAAAACTTGAATGGAAGAGGTTTGCAAATACGATGGAGTGACTGGTTTATTAAATTTAGCGTTTCTTAGCGTGTATTAGCGTTCAGTGTTTTTTTACTGTGCATAACGGATACTGAAAAAGGGATAAAAAAGAACCGGATTGCACAATAGATTAAGACTTTGTATAACCCCTTCCACATGCATTATAGAGCAGTTTTAATAAACCCGTTTTTTTTCTATTGACAAGATTGGTTTTTTCTCCTATTATTGGCGGGTGAAAAAATAATCATTCCACTTGAATCGAAGAAAATATCACAAAAAATTTCCTCAGATTGTATCAATCTGTATTTCTGGAATTGTAAGGAGTTGTAATGAAAAGTTCAAAGCATTTAGCAAACACTGTTATGATGGTGCGTCCATTTGATTTTGATTATAATGAAGAAACGGGGCTTGATAATGAGTTTCAGAATCGTCCTTTTGGTGATACTTCAAATGTTAACAGCCTGGCTATGAAAGAGTTTTCCAAAATGGTGTCTCTGGTCAGAGCTGCAGAAGTTAATATTCTTATCCTTGAAAAGAGTCACTCTCTTGGACGTATGCAGGCACCTGATGCGGTTTTCCCAAACAACTGGTTCTCAACTGAACTGGATGGAACTGTACTTATGTACCCTATGTATGCAGAGAACCGACGGGCTGAAAAACGTATAGGTGATGTTGAGAATCTTCTGATGGAGAGTAACTATTTCATTAAAAATGTAATTCACATTGGAAGACCAAATGAAGATGAGAAGATTCTTGAAGGAACCGGTAGCATGATTATCGATCACACAAACAGAAATATCTTTGCTGCTATTTCAAAAAGGTGCCATCCTGAGCAGTTTGCAAACTTTGTAGAGCTGAGAAACTACAATCAGGGAATTCTGTTCAATACAAAAAGTTCAAAAGGCACTCCTATTTACCATACAAATGTAATGATGAGTATTGCAGATAAATTTGCTGTAATCTGTCTTGATTCAATATGTGATGCTGATGAGCGTAAAAGAGTTACTTCAACTCTTGAGCAGACTCATGAAATTATAGATATATCTTTTGAACAGATGGAGAAATCTTTCTGCGGAAATATTCTTCAGGTTAAAAATGTAAGAGACGAACCTGTTACAATAATGTCGCAGAGTGCATACGATGGATTTACTCAGGAACAGATGGAAAAAATCAGATCTTATGGAAAGGTTGTCAGCGCCAATATCAATACAATTGAGAGTATAGGTGGGGGATCTGCACGTTGTATGATGGCTGAAGTTTTCCTTCAGAAGATTTAATAGAGTTAAATAGAAAAGAGCAGGTTATTAATCCTGCTCTTTAACTTATCCACTAAGCTCTTTTTTCAGAGCAGAATCTATAAATAAGATAAACAGTAATAATACCTGCTATAATTCCCGGCACTACTATCTCAACATAAGAGCCGGATTGTATGGCTGCCAGAAAAGAGAGTACTCCACTTATTAAAATGCCGGCAACCATGTTGCGGGAGAGAGACTTTACTTTTTTTGCTGTAACTCCGATGAGGCATCCTGTAATAGCTCCTTTTACTGTGGCTGAAATTATAATTACCGTTAACATTGGAGCTGCTTCAGGTATAAAAAAAGCAGAGAGACCATCAAGTAGCCCAAGTATAGTTCCTGTAATTAATCCAAATAGAATTTTATTCATATATCCTCCTTAACAAGCTAATGATAGATGATAGTAATATTCCGATAATTGTAAAAAAGAGACATTCTGTTACATATCTGCATAGCAGATATTCTGTTTCTCAAAAAACTCTTTTGGAGTAAAACCGGAAAACTCCCTGAACTCTTTTATAAGATGGGACTGATCATAGTAGCCACATTCGTAGGTCAGTTCAGTAAGAGTTCTGTTTCTATACTCTTCCAGGTTGTTACATATATTAAGAAAACGGCATATTCTGGAAAAAACTTTTGGAGTAGTTCCAAGATACTTAATAAATCTTCTCTCAAGCTGTTTTTTACCTGTTCCGTTTTTTTCACAGATCTCTTCAACAGAGAGCAGGCCTCTGGATTCTCTGACCAGTTTTACTATTTCATCAAATCCTTCAAGGTTTTTACGATACTCCTGCAGACGTTTAAGTAGGTATTGCTGAACTATTTCTGCTTTCTCATTGTGAGTCGGAGATTGCTGCAGATCCCTGATAAGAGGTTCTGTTTTACCGGGCCATAAAATATCACCAGATATAGTATTATCCAGAAAAGTGTCAACAGACTGGTCAAAAAAGTGATAACCACCCCATGGGAGAAATCTGACAGAGATGAAACCTGTTTCACCTTTTGACTGAAGCTCTATATATTTTCGCATCTGGGAGTTAATGAAGCACTGAGGCTGAACTTCAGGTTCTTCATCACAAACAGTGGTAATCCAGGGGGATGAATAGTGGGTAACAAATTCAAGAATACCGTCAGGCATTATTTTCATAGGAGGCTGGATATCTGATTCCGATTCCGATTCCATAAGCCATACAACCTGAACATAGGGTTTAAGTTCATTAATAACTGGAAACTCTTTATAAATCATACAGATAAGATATCTTTTTCAGAACTGAGATGCAATAAAAACCGGAAAGTGGAGTTTGAAAAGAGTTATTCCGCAGGTTAAAATTTTTTTATAACCGGAGGGAGTATGAAATCTACTCTGATTTTCATTATGATCATTTTGCTTTCACTATTTGCTGAGTCCCGGGAGTTTAAAAACAACCGGAATGATTTGAAGCTGGTTAAAGGAAAACTTAAACTGATTCCTGTTAGAACATGGGGAGAAGAAGATGAAGGGGATTGCTTCCTGAAGGCTCCAGAAGATATAAGAATATATGGAGAATACTTCTACATATCTGATTCAGCTCTCCACTCTCTCAGGAGTTTCAGTGGAAAGGGTGAACTTGACAAACAGATTGCATCAAAAGGACAGGGTCCGGGAGAACTCATCGGACCACAGGGATTTGATATAAATGATAATGGTGAGCTTATTATAAATGACTTTGGAAACCGGAGAATACATATCTTCAGTGAAGCCGGTAAACTGAAAAAAAGTTCCAAAGTGAAGGAGCTAAATTGGGGATCTATATTCTGGACTAATAATGGGCATTTTGTTCAGGAAGGCAGATGGAATGTGAAAGAATCTGGCGTCGTAAGGTCAATAGATGGAAAGTTACTGAAGATAATTGGAAAAGGGCAGGGCAAACCTTTTGTTAACAGACCCTGGAGTGGTGGAAAATTTGATAGTACCAGACTGTTCTATAGCAGACAGAGTAATATTTTCTATGTGAACTACCAGTGTACTCAGATGATTCAGCTTTTTAATATGTCCGGGAAGAGGATTAAAACCATTTTTTATGATAGTGAACTGAACAGTTTTGATTGGTATTTTGATAACAAAATTAATAACTACAATATCAAAGAGGTTTCAGATAAATATCTGGATAGCGATTCAATATCTGTAGATGAGAAGGGGAATATTTTTATTCTGGTTACAAAAAGAGAGCGCAGGCAAAATGAGCTTATAAGTATGGTTACCGGAGGTGGGGGTGTATGCAGGTATATGCCAGTTGATAAAAATTACCCTGCTGAACCTGACCTTTTTCGTATAATAGTTTTCTCTCCAAAAGGGAAGATTCTTGGTACTGCTGACCTCAATTGCTATGCTAACAGGATTTTTGTTCAGAACGGGAATATCTTTGTACTGGATTATGCTTTTGATAAAGTTATATATCAGTATAAATATGCCATTGAGAAGTAGATGGTAAATTTGAGAGATTTAAAGTACTACGTATTTCTCTTCAATTATTTTGCGGAACTCTTCTGAAATTGATTGCCAGTCATGAATATCTACGAGTATGGGGATATCAGATTCTGAGATAGAGCTTTTCAGTTTTTCCAGATCTTTCCAGTCGATAGCAGTAATATTAACAATTGCTATATCTAAATCAGAATATCTTGAAGCTGTACCTCTGACTCTGGAGCCAAAAACCCGTAACTCTGAATCAGGAAAAGTTTTTTTTATCTCTTTACTGATGAATTCAAGATGTTCCGGTGCCAGATCAATCATTTGCTTTCTTCAGCTGTCTAAGAAGATACTCAGCATCTTCGACAAACTCCCGTGCTGTTTTATAAACAGAGTCAGCTTTAAGCTGATCATAAGTGTGGCTTGTCATGTTTCTGGCATCACCATATGAAAACCAGGGGAGTGGATCTCTGATAAGGTTAACTTTTGCCGCTATTCTGAACAACTCTTTTCTGGTTCTGGGATTGTCAGCATTCTCCGGTGAATAGTTTTCTTTCAACCACCTCTGTATCATTTTCCAGCTCTGTTCATAAGCAACTTTGAAATGTTGGATTATTCCTGATTTCAGTGTATCTATAAGATCGTTATTCAGATCTTTACTATAATTATCGAAACTACTTATGGATCTTTTCAGAACATCTATTGATTTTGTAAGAGAGTCAAAATTCAGCGACATTAATCCTCCTCAGCTGATAATATAACATGAAAAGAGTCCTGCACCACAGGCAGACTGTATGGTTATTAAGGTGCTTGTTAAGGTTTATCATCTGTTTGCGAAAGAGGTGGGTTTAAGTATAGAGCATTTATGGTAATATTCTATTGACAATGGAATATCGCAGGAAATTTGAGAATCGGGTCAGGGAGATACTTTCTGGAAAGTATGAAATTGAACTGGAAATCGGTACCGGAGGTATGGGGAGGGTTTATAAAGCTCTTGATACTGATACCGGAAAGACTGTTGCCTTAAAGATTATAAGACCTGAACATATCTACAATGATAAGATGGTTAAGCGCTTCAGAAAAGAGGTTGAGCTGGCTGTTAGAGTCAAACATTCTTCGGTTGTTAATATTCACTCTTTCTATTCTGTTGAAGATATCCACTGTATTGTTATGGATTATATAGAAGGGGAGACTCTTGGGCAGATTCTGGATACAGGCAATTTAACCCCGGAAACAGCTGTATCAATTGCTATGCAGATTCTTGAAGGTCTCAATGCTGCTCATGAAAAAGGAATAATACACAGGGATCTTAAACCTCAGAATATAATTGTAGATAGAGATGGGAAAGTTACGATAACAGATTTTGGTCTTGCCCGGGAGGTTGATTCCACGAGATTAACTGCAACCTCAGGTCTGATGGGAACACCACAATATATTGCTCCTGAACAGTGGATTGGGGAGAGGCCTGATAACAGAACCGATATATACTCCTTTGGAGTCTTACTCTACGAAATGGTTTTTGGTCATCTTCCTTTTAAATCTACCAAAGATTATGGGTATATGGATATGCATCTTCATAAACCTGTATCTTTTCCTTCAGATAACAGCAATATACCGGGATATCTTAAAGCTGTAATTCTGAAATGCCTTGAAAAAAAGCCTGGTGACAGATATCAGGCTGTATCTGCAATTATTAAAGATTTTAAAAGAAAAAAAGCTACCGGGTCTTTCAAAACTGTGCTGAGAAACCGTTTCAGAAAAACTTCCAAAGCCATATGGATCACATCATTACTAATACTTGCTATTACTGTGGGATTCATCTTTACCAGATCAGATTCAGAGGAAAAACCTATACCACCAGCTCCCAAACAGGAAAACCCCCTCACCCTTGCGGTGTTGTTTTTTAAAAATAAAACCCAAAATAAAGCACTTGATTTTCTTGAAAGAGGCATACCATTCCTCTTAACAGAAGATCTAGTACAATCTAAATATATGTACACAGCAAAAAATCTGTATGTTTATTTAACTTTGAAAGATTCAAAAAAGTTAGATCGAATAAATTTTAGCAAAGAAGATATAAAAGAATTATCTAAACTTATTGGAGTTAAGTATTTGATCACTGGTAATATTGAAATATCTGGTAAAAACATATTGCTGAATATTAGAATTAATGATAGTGAAACAGGCGAGTTTCTGTTTGAATCTTCAGAAGCTATAAGACAAATTACGGAAATCTATAAAGCTGTAGATAAATTAACATGGAAAATAAAAAAGACTCTATTGAGTTCAATTAACTTTAATAATGATCATGATTCCGATATTGAAAAAATAACTACAGGGAATATGCAGGCTTTAAAACATTATTTAGAAGGACAAAATATTTCTTGGAAAAATAGATATAACAAAGAGTGTGAACGCTTGTTTCAAAAAGCTATAAGCTTGGATGAAAATTTTGCATTAGCTTATGATTCTTTACGATCATTTTATAGTTTTGGATATGATGAGGAAAAAGCAGAAAATGTTTTTGAGATATTATTGAGTAAAAAAGAGCATCTTTCCAGAAGACATCAGTTTTTCTTCTATGCCGCTTATTATGCAAAGAAAAACGAATTTGAGAAAGCAACAAAACTACTTGAAGAGTGTATGAATGAATTTCCATATGATAAAGATATACACATTTTGCTTGCCAGTATTTATAGTAGAAGATGGTTTTTTAAAAAATCAGAGAAAATATATGAAAACCTTGCGAGAGTTTATTTTAATGCCAAAATTGTTCAGGATTTATTTGCGGTATATATGTACAAAGGTGAGATAAAAAAATACGAAAAACTACTTATTAGAACTGAAAAGGTATTTCCAACAACATTCTGGATCTATTATTTCAAATGGACATTAAAAATTGTGCAACAGAAATATGTGGATGCAAAATGTGTACTGATAAATTCCGGTTCTTATGAGCGAAACTTATATAAATTAAATGCGCATCTCTCTGACCAGTTAAGAGGCGATTTTACTGAACTTGAAGAAAAATATTGTTCTTTAAAAGAAAAAAAAATGAATTTAAGGGATTATACAAAATTGTACTCAAACTACTCATCAATGCATATGGCTCAGGGAAATATTATGAAGGCTCTGAATGTTATTGGAGAAGGAATAAGTAATACAAAGAACAGGGATGTTAAAATTTTACTTGGAATACATAAAGCATATTTTTTAAGTAAAATAGAATTTAGTAGAGCGTTGAAAATAATACATGGATATGAAAAGCTTGCGAGAGAAAGCAAAAGCTATCAATCTGAGCCAAATCTAATATTTTTTAAATATTTCTACAATAAAAGTTCTCCTGTAATAATAACAAGCGATGAGTTACGAAAATTAAGAGGTCTTGTTGAGGATTATAATGATGTAGAGCTTCGGTTTTGCATAAAATTTCTTGAAGGAATTCTAGAGCAGAATGTTGAAAAATTAGAGGCATCTTATAAAACTTATCCAAAGGAGGGGTCTGATACAAATAATTACCACGCTCTTCTACTGGATCAGGTTTTGCGAATCTATTTAAAGAAGGGTGATGAAGAGGGAATACTTAAAACCTGTAATAAAATCCAGAATCTAACTTTTGGAAGAGTTCTCTATGGTGACATCTATGCTCTCAGTTTCTATCATCAGGGGAAAACCCTTCTAAAACTAAACAGAAAATCAGAAGCCATAAAAGCCCTCAGAAAATTCCATACACTCTTCAAAGAAGGGGACCGCCACATCTTCCCCCAAATAGAAGAAACAGAAAAACTTCTTGGTGTCCATTAGTGTCTATTGGTGGTTAACAAAACAAATGCTGAACCATCTCTAATACACACTAATGAACAATAAGTGATTTGTGGTTACAGCAGACACTTTTTAATCAGCAATCTGTTTTTACAGGAAGATAGCAAAATACCTCCTGTTGACATATAATATTTGAGTAAGTTGAGTTTGAGTGGGTAGAGTCATCAGGAGGGATTTATGAAACTATTTATCGCATTTATTGTATCACTATTTGCTTTAACAGGATTCAGTCTGGCTGAAAAGAAAGAGCAGAAGAGGACACCTATTTGCCTGACAGGTCTGATTCTGGCTCTTGAAGGGAGTATGAGTATCTGTATGGATGGGGCAGAGTTTAAAATGGATACTCCGGTATTTTCCAGTAGAAGAGTTCTTGGGGCTAAAAAAGAGTATATAAGACTGAAAAGTGGCAGCATAGAGATTAAGAAGAAACTGGAATCTTATAAAGGTAAAGGTGTTGAAGTAACTGTTTGCGGGGATTTTTCAATGGTTGAGAACTGCAAATTGATAACAGTTCATACCTGCGAAAAAACAGAAAATTTCAGAAACAGAGTAATGGGAAAGTAGATTAGGGTTCATTAGCGTGTATTGGCGTTCAGTTCTTTTTTTAACCGCGAATAGACGCCAATATAAGACGCTAATAAACGCGAAAGTGAATTTATAGGGAACTTATAAAAGAAGATCTGTTTCTAAATCATTAAAATTAGTATCCATTAGCGTGTATTAGCGTTTAGTTCTCCTGGTAGTTCAGGAACAATTTCCCTCTTCTCTGTGAAACAGACTCAGCTTTACGACTCTCATTTGAAAAGGGCTACTGTCTGACTTTATACTCAAATATACTGTTTCCCCGGATGAAATTTTACAATATATGAAGGGTAGTTTTTGCATATTATCAAGATAGTTGTTGCTGGTTTTCTCATTACATTCTACAATTAACAGTATCTGGATTAAGGAGAAGATTATGAGAAGGTTTAAATTACATGCTTTGATATTGTCAATTTTATTGACTATGTTGTTTAGTGGGTGTGCTCCTGCAGAAAAGGGATTCACTCAGAAAGATCTTAATGATGAGTCACTGCTTACAATAACCTGGATGCAGCAGGCTGCTGAGTACAGAGCTCTCTGTTATCAGGCTTTTAACATAGCTAAACTCAGATGGGATATGGATAAAGAAGCGGGGAAGAGGTGTATTGTTGTAGATATTGATGAGACTATTATTGATAACAGCCCTTATGATGCTGCAAAGATCGGAACTGACAGGACTTATACTCCTGCTACCTGGAAAGAGTGGTGTGATTCAAAAGAGGCTGTGGCATTACCTGGAGCTGTAGAGTTTCTTAACTATGTGGTAAACAGCGGGGGAGTAGTATTCTATATTAGTAACAGAAGTGAGAAACCAGGAAAATTCAGTGTCAGAGAGTCCACTATTAACAATCTCAAAAAACTGGGGTTCCCAAAAGTTGAAAATGAGTTTGTTCATCTGAAAAATGATACTTCAAGTAAAAAGGGCCGTAGAGAAAGAGCTGCTGCAATGGGGTATAGAATAGTTCTCTTAATGGGGGATAATCTGGGGGATTTTTCAGAGGTTTTTGATGTAAAAAATTCTGCTGGTAGAAGTGAAATGACAGATAAGAGACGCTCTGAATTTGGAGACAGGTTCATTGTTCTTCCAAACCCTGCCTACGGAAGCTGGGAGAGTGCTCTCTACAGTTCAAAACTGAGTTCGGCAGAGAAACATAAAATAAGGTTGGAACTTCTGAAGAAATTTAAATATAAAAAGTAGAAAATGATTCTTGGAAAACTTGAAAATATAGAAAGGTACAGCCTCCTGAATGGGGGCTTTAAAAAAGCAGCGGATTTTCTTAAAAGAGCTGATCTCAGAGAACTGAAACCCGGAGTGTATGATATTGATGGAAAGTCGGTTTTTGCTACCATTGTGAATGAGAATGGAAGAAAATCAGAAGATGCACAACTGGAATTTCACAGGAAATATATAGATATTCAGCTGGTTCTTGATGGAGTTGATAGTATGGGCTGGAAGGCTCTTTGTGATTGTGAGGAGCCTTTGGGAGAGTTTGATGAGGCTAAAGATCTGGGGTTCTTTAAGGATGAAGCGGAACTTTTTATACCTGTAAAAAGCAATCACTTTGCCATGTTTTTTCCTCATGATGCACATCTTCCGATGATATCAGATAAAAAACTCCATAAAGTTATAGTAAAAATAGCAGTGAATCAGTAAAAACGGTAAGGGGTTGATGTTCACACCTTTTAAAAACCTTTGACAGGTTAAGATAAATTACCAGTATGGTGAGATTAGAAAGCTGTGTGAAAACCTGAATCATGAAGGTTTTTGCAATTTACATTCCAATTTATAAAGAAAAATTCGCTTTAATTAGCGTTTATTCGCGTTCTGATGTTATGGTCGAAGAATTAAAAGAGCTCTCATGCTTGTTTTTATTTTATTATGATAATTGTTAGATAGTAATTTTGTTTAAAATTAAAGTTGTCGTAATTTTTTTACGGCAACTCTTGAAAAGCAGATCTGATCTATGTATATTAACCTTATCGGAGAAAACAGGGCAGGTGGAGTATGCTTAAAAAATTTAGAGTAAGAAATTTTAAGAATTTTAAAGATTGGTTTGAACTGGATCTTTCAGATATGAAGAACTATGAGTTTAATCAGCAGTGTGTTGAGAACGGAATAGTTTCAACTGCTGTGATATATGGCCCCAATGGATGCGGAAAATCCAACTTAAGATTGGCACTATTTGATATTCATACTCACTTAACGGATTATAAAATAATAGAGAAATATAAGAGTAATTATAAGAATGCATTTCTTGAAGATGAGCATGTGGAGTTCACCTATCTTTTTCAGTTTGGAAAACATGAAGTTGAGTACAGTTATGGAAAAACCAGCGTTGAGAAATTTAGTTATGAAACTTTAAAAGCAGATGGAGAAATACTGGTAGCTCTTAAAAGAGAGAATGGAAATAAGGCTATAGTAAACTTGATGGGTGCAGAAAATCTGAATCGGGATATGAAGGATTCTGATATTTCAGTAATAAAATATGTGAAAAATAATACTGTTCTGGATACTGAGGATAGCAATAATAAACTATTCGAAGCATTCTATAGCTTCATAAATAACATGGTTATGTCAAGTACGATAGAGTCATATGGCTCTGTAATTGTTGATCCGGCAAGTTTTTCAGAAATTCTTGTTGAGTATAACAAACTAAAAGAGTTTGAAAACTTTCTTAATGCTTCTGAAGTTAAATGCAAACTGAAATTTTCTAAAAGAGATGGCAGAGAGTTACTCCATTTTGTTTTTGGTGATAAGAAAGTAGAATTTTCACAAATAGCTTCTACAGGAACAATGGCTCTTTTTCACTTTTTTCTTAATACAATACTTATGGAAGAACGCATAGATTATCTGAAAAAGAACAGTTCAGGTGATAACAATCAGAAAGCTCTTATTTTTATTGATGAATTTGATGCTTTCTACCACCAGAAAGTAGCAAAAAACATTGTTAGAAGCATGAGAGATATGAATGCTCAGGTTATCTTTACAACTCATAATACCTCAATAATGAGTAATGATTTGTTAAGACCTGATTGCTATTTTCTAATGGATGAAGAGAAGATAAAACCTATGTTCTCATTTACGGAAAAAGAGCTCAGAAAAGCACACAACATTGAGAAGATGTATAGAGCCGGAGTATTTGATGAGTGATATTGTTCTTCTGGTTTTTGAAGGTAAAACAGAAAAAGATATTGTAAAAAATATTGAGAAGAACTTTTTTGAACAGAATAAGAAAACAGAACTAAGCTTGATGAGGTCGTGATAGATATCCCCTTTACATTCCAGTATGTTATTAGAATAATCTGTCTTAAATGGTGGTGGACTTTCTAATACCACCCCGTCTGGAGTACCAGACACCCCTCCTTTTTTATGAACAAAGTGACAAGCTGTCGCTTGCTCCCATCTCCGCTACTAGTCGTTGTTCGCAAGCTCACTACTCCTGCGGAGAAGGAGGGGATTTCTGCTATTCAATCTTTATCCCTGCTGCTACAGTATGAATATAAGATACGTTTGACTTGTTATAAAATCACTACCTCCTTTACATTCCTCTCTCCACTTAGGGCGGTAAGCGCGGGTTTGATTAAAACTATGGAACCAGAAAAAAATAAAAGATTCCGCTAACGATCTGGGATTTACATTCCAATGTGTAGATAAAAAAATTCGCGTTAATTAGCGGTTTTGTTTAGCGTGCATTCGCGTTCATTCTTTATTACCCTTTACATTCTTTTCAGGAAGTGACAACCTGTGTTCCTCGGTTGCTCCCATCTTTTCTGAAATTTCAGATTAACGCTTCGCTTACCATCTTCAGAGCTAAAATGCTAGATAAAAGCGGGGGGTCGCCCGGCGACCCCCATCTTCTATAGTATCTTTACATTTCAATTTGTAGAGAGAAATTTTGTGCTAATTAGCATCTTTTTAGGTGCGTATTTGCGTTTATATCTTCTTTAAGTTGATTTGATAGTAATTTGTGAGTTGTGTTTTAAAAAAATCAAGGTTATTGCTTGACTTTGTAAGTTAACTTGCTTTATATTCTATTTGTTTATGAAAAAGTAAGGTAAGTGTAAGGGGTACAAGTCTTTTTTTGTTTAAAAAGACTTTACGATGAACTGTTTTAACAGGAGAGTTATGAGAATTGTAAAACGAAAAGCATCATTATTAAATATTGCCCTGATTGGTATAATCTGTTGCATAATCATAGGTAGGCTGTATTGGTTTGATAATAGACAAGAGTTCAGAATTGAATACGGTAATGTACCAACTAAATTTATTGAGTATCTGCAAAATAGCCAGAAAGTACAGTTTAATAACATATCTAGCCTGATTGTTATTTTTAATAAACCATCGACTTTCAGAGATCAGATATTACTGGAGAAAGTTGAAGCCAGCTTCCAGAAAGATCTGGATATCATTGTTGTTAATAATAGTGAGAGCCAGGGTCAGGTAAGTATTTTCTACAGAGATGGAAACTATGACAATGCTCCTCAAGGCTACTACATACTTCTTAATAAAAGAAAAGTTAAGGAAGTGAAGCTTTTCAGAAATCTAAGAAGTATTAATTGGGGGATTAATAAGATCTTATACCCTGAACTCACCTATAAAGATTATGCGATTTCTGTACCTGAATTGAAAAAAAGAGTAGTTAATAAACTGAATGAAACAGATCTCAGGTTCTATGATGTAAAGAAAGATGGATTTATACAAATTAAGAGCCTGAAGAGCTATCGTAGTCTTTATCTGGGTGTTGCCGGATGTGTTGAGTGTAAACTCAGAAACCTTAAACAGCTACTGGATAAAGCTGATCTATATAGTAAAAAGCAGGGTATTCTTATTTTCCCGGCAGATATCTTCCGGCATGATATAGCTACAATTATTTATAGTCTTAAGATACCTGTGCTAATAGATTTCTATGACCATTTTGATCTTCTCTCAACTATAACATCTAAAAAGGCAGGGATCATCAGGATTGTAAACAGAGAAGAAGGAGTTGACTTATGAGGATTATATTGCTTGTTGTAATGTTTGGTAGTCTGTTGTTTAGTGAAAAAACTATTAATAAGCCGATTATTATGGATGTTGGGAAAAGCAGGCAACTTGAGGATGTTTTAGAAGCAGACAACATCTATTATAAGTTTATAAAAGGATTCACTAAAGATAAAAAGGGGAGTATTTATCTGCTTACTAAATCTCCAACTCATGTGTTTAAAATTGATTCAGAAAATTTCAAGCTGATAAGAACTATATCAGGAGAAGGTCAGGGACCTGGGGAACTGGAGATGCCAGTATCCATGGCTGTAGTTAATAATAAACTTTTTGTCTATGATTTTGGTTTCAGAGGAGTAAAGATATTTGATGTAACTGATGGTAAATGCATAAGAGAATTTAAATGTGCCACAGAGGGGTTACATCCAAATAATCTCAATTCTATGGCAGTTAATGCGAAAGAGGAGATTTTTATTAAAAACATTAATAAGAAGCATAAAACCGGGATTACTATCTACAATTCAGAGGGTGGTGTTGTAAAGAATATACTGAGTATTTCCAATGCAGATCCTGTTGAGAACCTCAAAGGTTTTGCCTATTGTACTGAGTTTGAAGTTATGGGGGATGATACTGAAGATATTTTTGTACTACATAGATTACAAGCTACTCTGACAAAACTGAATCGTAGAGGAGAAGTTCTCTGGGTAAAGGATTTAAGTTATATAAGCACTCCTAATAAGAACGGAAAGGCTGCTTTCAGTGGCTACAATGATAAAAGGGGAACTCAGATATCATTACGTCCGCCTCTGCTCGGGTTTACAGTATCAGATAAACAGGTACTTATTAGTGACAGGTGGGGAGGCTTGAATAGCTATGCTACTGATTCTGGTGAATTGATCAAAAAGTATCAGACCAGCGATAAATCCAGGTTAGGAGGACATCTTCTTAAATATAAGAACCTGCTGTTGACCTATAACAGAGTAATAGAGTTAAAAGATTAAATTAAGGAGGTTTCATGAAGAAAACCAATTTAACACTTATGGTCATTCTGCTTGCAGGATTACTGCTTGCAGCACTTTGGCCGGTAAGTACTTTTGCCAAAGATTGTGATTCGGGTACATGCAATTGTGAGTGCCCGGGTTCAGATTGTTTTTCGTATTATCTGCCAAGTGCTCCTTTTATGCCTTCTTATGGAGGATGCATGTGCGGAGATAAGTCAGAATCCTGTAATGGTTCCTGGCGTTAACTGACTGGAGATATTGGCGTGCCTCCAGTCAGATAAATCAGATTTCTAAAAGCTGAGAGTTTCATACTCTCAGCTCTTTATACTTTGTATCAGAATTTCATCAATTAAGCAATTATCACTGCTTTTATTGAATATAAAAAAAAAGCCTGCCATTCCAGAACAAACCTCCAGTATGGTTTCGTTACTGAAGGAAGCAGCGAAGTGAATGACTGAAAATACAGGTGAGATGGGTCTTTACCAATGTTGATAGCGTAGCGGTAAACATTACAGTGACCTTTAGCATATATACGCTTGACTACTTTTATTTCATTATTTAGTATAAAAAAGGTCTTTATGAGAACTTTAGGTTAGGTTAAAGTTTTCAGAATGTTGCAAATTTATAGCAGTGTTTTGGTTCTTTGACTATTTTGTTAATTATATATGTGATAATGGAAATAAAAAAATACGATTCTAATGAAATTAATTACTATTTAAGGAATTTGCTAAGCTATAAAAACAACGATTGGTTATTAAGTAAAAAGTTTCAAGGTTTAGAGTATGCTTGCGTTTTGAGGAAAAATGTTCTCTAAACAGTATCTCCAACATAACAAGGATTGAAACCTGTTTTCAACATATGCATGTTCAAGTTGAACCCCGCTCTAAACAGTATCTCCAACATAACAAGGATTGAAACACCCTTTTACTACAACAAGGTTCAACTTTGGTATGCTCTAAACAGTATCTCCAACATAACAAGGATTGAAACCTAACCGAAGTAACTCTTCTAACCACCAAGCACATACTCTAAACAGTATCTCCAACATAACAAGGATTGAAACGGCACCACAACTGTCTTTTTTGATCCAACCTCAAACTCTAAACAGTATCTCCAACATAACAAGGATTGAAACGTTGCCTGAGCGATCGAAGTGGACCCGCCAATCGTCTCTAAACAGTATCTCCAACATAACAAGGATTGAAACCAAATGGTACCGGTGGTAATACAAATCCAAACGGTCTCTAAACAGTATCTCCAACATAACAAGGATTGAAACTAAAAGCTGGACTTATATCAGAAGGAAAGATTTTCCTCTAAACAGTATCTCCACCATAATAAGGATTGAAACATCCTGAAAAGCACACTTACAAGGTTGACGGTGAGACTCTAAACAGTATCTCCATCATAATAAGGATTGAAACTAGATAGGTCAGAAGATACATGTATCGTGAATGGTCTCTAAACAGTATCTCCATCGTAATAAGGATTGAAACGGGAAAGCGGGTGCTTATGCCTCAATTGCTAATGCACTCTAAACAGTATCTCCAACATAATAAGGATTGAAACGAGCAATTAGCACCAAGCTTATCAAGAATAATTGAGTTACTATAAATAGTATCTCCGACATAATAAGGATTGAAACTCTTGCGTAATCCGTGTCCTGATCGACCTTTCCCGCCTCTAAACAGTATCTCCAATATAATAAGGATTGAAACACATAGACTTGATTCCAGTATTGGCTCCACAGTCTCTATAAACAGTATCTTCAATATAATAAGGATTGAAACCTTAGGAGCAGCAACCTGTAGTTTTTTTCCAAAGTTTTCTAATCAGTGTGTCCATCATAATAGGTATTGGAACTCAGCTGTTGCATTCTCTCTTATTTTTTTTGATTCATTAGATGTACTTCCAGAATAGTGAAGATCATAGCTCTGGGAAAATATAACTTAGTATTTATTTTGAGGTAGATATTCATGTAATGGAAATTGTTTATAATATTCTTGACTTTTGTTTTTGATGTTTTTATTATGAAAATGATTTTAGGAGAAATTTTGGTTTTATGAACGTATTAATTGGGATATTAAGGTTTTCAGATATAAAACTTCATGCAGGGCTGTTACATAAGCTCAGAGGATTTGTTGGTAATCTTTTCAAAGAGTATGATCTGATTCATAATCACGATAATAATAGCGGTAAAAGTATCTATCGATATCCATTGATACAATTCAAACAGATTAACGGAGCTCCGGCAATAGTAGCAATAACTAAAGAAGGAATAGATGTCTTTAAAAAAATATTTATGGATCTAAATGAGATTAACATAGATGGAAGAGTAATTCCGGTTAATGAAAAAGAGCTGAAAGTAAAAGAAGTTGAACTCAGTTTCTCTGACTCTTTGATTGAGTATGAATTCATGTCACCCTGGGTCGGTCTTAATCAGATAAATTTCAGGAAGTATAACGCTTTATCAACTTTTCAGGATAAAAAGAGTGTTCTTAACGGATGCCTGACAGGAAATATCTTGTCTATAAGTAAATATCTGGGTTACTGGTTGTCAGAAGATATGAGAATTGAGGTGGATACTGAATTAAGCAGAACAGAAGCAAAACTTAAAGGAAAAAGTGTTATCGGTTTCCGGGGACATTTCAGAACAAATTTCATAATACCTGACAATTTGGGGTTGGGAAAGTCTGTTAGCAGAGGTTATGGGAATATTAGGAGATTAAAATGATGAATGCAATTGCTGAACTGGGGAAGTTCAGGAAGAAGAGGGATGGTCTTAATGACCCTTTTGATATTTGGGTTGAAGATTCATACAATGAGGCTAATTACAGGGATCTCTATCTAATTGAACTAAAATTATCCAGTGAACTGGAAAATCGCTATTTATGGAAATATGTGGGAATTGATTATCAGGAACATTCAAGTAGTCTTAAAAATAAACTTATTTACAAAAAAGGATCATCCAGAGGATGTGATATAACTCCGGTTTGCAAGGTCAATAAGGGAAAGCTTGAAACTGCTTTTAATCAGAATATATTGGGCTGGTTTAAAGAGAATATTAAAGCTGATTTTCTGAGTGAGACTGAAAAATACTTTCTTGAAGGTTGCTTTGAGGAGTTAAAAAAACAGAATGAAATTATTCTTGGGGATTTAAATGAGAAGATAGATTCTGAAAAAGGTTTTGTGCTGGTTTTAGTCTTTAATAAGAATGGAGCCAGAACGTACCCTGGGGATTATGCTTTTTTCAGAAAGTTCATTTCTGAATTAAGTGAAGAAAAGTATAAGTATTCTAAAACTTACAAGGTTCATTCAGTAAATGATAACGGAACTTGCTCTATCTGTAATAATAGTGGCAAAAGAGTGTTTGGTTTTTTTAGTTCACTAGCTTTTTATAACACCGATAAGCCAGGTAGAATTTCAGGAGGGTTCAACAGATCTGAAAGCTGGAAAAATTATCCGGTTTGTCTTGATTGTGCCTTAAATACAGAAGCAGGTATCAAAGAGCTTGATGAAAGTTTTAGATTCAGTTTTTATGGATTGAGTTACTATCTGGTACCCAGTATGTTCAATCAGGATACTGCCGGGGATATTTATGAAACGATAAGTGAATTCAATAGAAAGCAGAAGATAAATGATAAAGATGAACAGAAAAAAAGATTTCTGGATACTGAAGAAGATATTATTTATCTATTAAGAGATGCAAATAATAGTGTAACACTCAATTTGTTGTTTCTTAAAAAGAATAATTCAAGTCTTGAAATTCTCTCTTCAATGGAAGATGTATTGCCCTCAAGGATTCGTAAGCTTTTTGAAGCTAAAGAGCTGGTGGACAATTCTTTTTTTACTAAATTTGGAAAGAACAACGAATATGAATATAGATTCAATTTTGGTATTATACGGCAGTTTTTCCCAAATAGCAGAATAGAAGGGAATAAGGATAAAAACTTTCTTGAAATCATCAGATCTATATTGTGTGATAGCAGAATTGAATATCAGTTTATTATTAAAAATTTGATAAATAGCATCAGGAGTGGTTTTGTTAGTTCAGAAGATATAAAAGTGATGGAGCTTTCTACAAAGTCTTTTATGTTGCTGATCTATCTTGATCAGTTGAATATGTTTCGAAAAAAACAGATGGAGGGGACAACAATGAATGCTGATTTCTATAAGACTTTTGAGATTAATATGAGAGATGAATTTGATTCGAAAGTGAACAGTTTTTTTGATGAATTCGCAACGTTTTTTGAGACGGATGCCCAGAGAGGTGTATTTCTTATGGGTGTATTGACACGGTTTTTTGTTGAATGTTCAGAAAAGAGAAAGAGATGCAGAGCCTTTCAGAAAAAAACTTAAAGGATTGAGGATGAATGGGGTGGAAGTAGCAACTCTTCTACCACAGGTTATAGAAAAACTGAGAGAATATAAAGCTGATTTCTATGCACCTCATAAGGATTTAATATCCAAGTATCTTCTTTCAGCGGGTAATCCGGTTTAAGTGGCAGTTGACAAATGATGAGATAAATTATGTGTTTGTTCAGGGTATGAATCTTGCAAAATATTTTAAGATAAAAAAAACTGAGGGAGAAGGAGAATATTAATGAGTAATATTGAGAATCGTAAAGAGATACTGTTTCTGTATGATATTGAAAATGCCAATCCTAATGGTGACCCTAATGATGAGAACAGGCCAAGAGTAGATGTAGAAACCGGAATCAATATTGTCACTGATGTAAGGTTGAAAAGAACAATCAGGGACTATATGAAAGAGATTAAAGGGTATGAAATATTTGTACGTGAGATTGCTAATGAAGATGGACATATTCAGGATGCTAAAAGTAGAGCAAAGGATTTTTTGAAAGAAGGTGATGCCGAAAAGCCATTTATAAAACAGAAAGAGTCGATTGATGATTCTGTTTGCAGTGAATGTATAGATGTCCGTTTGTTTGGAGCAACAATACCTCTTGAATTAACAGTGCCTGGGAAAAAAGGTAAAAAAAGAGCCGGTTTAAAGGAGGAATTGAACATACAGGGCCAGTACAGTTTAAGATGGGGAAATCTCTTCATCCTGTAACAATAGATCATATTAAGGGAACAGGAGCTTTTGCTTCAAAACAGGGAACAACACAGAAAACTTTCAGAGAAGAGTATATTCTTCCTTACTCTCTTATTGGGTATTATGGAGTAGTTAATGAAAATCTGGCTGAAAAGACTGATTTGAGTGAAGAAGATGTTACTGTTCTTAAAGATGCTATATGGAATGGAACCAAAGGTCTTACTTCCAGATCAAAGTTTGGACAGATGCCAAGATTCCTCATGGTTATAAACTACATTAAGCCAAATATTTTTATTGGTGAATTGGATAATCTGGTTAAATTAACTTCGGAGTTAAGGGGAGAAAGTATAAGGAAGCCTGAAGACTATGTTATTGATATATCAATGTTAATGGACAAAGTTAATAGATATAGTGACAGAATAGAGAATATTGAATTTGCTGTAGATTCCAGAATGCGCTTTGTATGCAATGGGGAAAAAGTTGCGCTGAGTAGTATAGATAAGTTTGAAGAGATTGAATTATAGCAGGGCGAAGCAATGGAAAATTTTCTGAAATTCAGAATATGGGGGGATTATGGTCAATTCCGACGTTATTATACCAATGCCTCTCCATTGACCTTCGATTTTCCTCCTCCTCCTACTATATGGGGAATGATTTCTGCAATAATTGGACTGGATAAAGATGAATATCTAAACTATTTCCAGAATACTGATGAATTTAAGATTGCTCTGAATATTGCAAGTCCTGTTAAAAAAACTGGATGGTCGCAGAATCTGCTTGATACAAAAGATCACTTCTGGAGAATAAAAAACAGAACTCCTACAAGAGTGGAATTTCTTAAAGATCCATCTTTTATCATCTATTTCAGGCACAATAACTGCATGGTAATGGATGAACTGAAAAAACATCTTGTTAATCATATTTCTGTATATTCATTAGCTCTTGGGTTAAGTGAACTACTTGGGAACTTTGAGTTTTGCGGAGAGATGGAAGCAGATGAGAAAACAGATAACGAATGGGTTAATATTGATTCCGTAATTCCCCAATCCAGACTTCTTGATAATGGCTCAATAGATTTCGAATTGGATCTTGAGATTTTCAAAGTAAACTATCCAGTTTTAATGAAGCCAGATAGAGAAGTAATAAAAAGGGAAGAGATAATTTATGAGAGAACTGGCCAATCTATCAGGAGTAAAGTAAAGAACTATTGGGAAACTGAGAGTGGTGAAAAGTTTGTTATCTTCTGAAATATTTTCTCATCCTGACGTATTGCTTATAGACCATCTTAATAGTGTAGCAGAATCCTGTGTTGGTAAACTTGATGAAAGGCAACACAGATTGACAGATTTTTTTCAAAAAGAGTATTGGAAAGATCTTATGTGGCTAGTTGGATTTCTGCATGATTTCGGTAAAGCCACTTCCTTTTTTCAGGAATATCTTAAAGAAGGTCCAGAAGAAAAGAAAAAAATGAAAGGTTCTCCTTTAACAAGTCACTCTCTGTTATCGGCATTAATAGCCTTTTTTGTGGCAAAGGAATATGTAAAAGATAAAGAAGGTGACCTTTTACAGATGATGCCTTATCTTGTTTTTCTTATAGTAAAGAAGCATCATGGGAATATAGATAATCCTATACCGGTTTCAGATGAGCCGGCTGAGCTTGAAACCGAGTTCAGGTTTATTAAAGATCAGACCTCTTCTATTGACCAGTTGTTTTTAATCAGGATAATTGAGACGGTAAATATAAAACTGAATCTTGAGATAGAGGCAGATGGGGTGCTTGATTTTCTTAATAATTTCAATGAAAAAAAATTCAGAAGAGAAATGAGAACAAAGTTCAAAAGTTTAAGAGGTAATCAGGATACAAGATATTACCTGGTATTTCAGTATATCTATTCTATTTTGCTACATTCTGATAAGATGGACGCCATTTTTCACTGTAATGTAGTGGAAGGGTATAAAAAAATTGATGATATGCTTGTTGAGAGTTATAAGGATCTTAACTTTAAACCTTCAGGTAAGCATATTGATGAGATCAGAAACCGGATATTTGATGAAGTAAATAATAGCATCAATACAGCTGATCTCGATAGGAAAATTTTTTCTTTTAATGTTCCTACAGGTAGTGGAAAAAACTTTAACTGCTTTATCTCTGGCTCTAAAATTGAGAAGCCGATTGAAAAATGAACTGGGACTGAATTCAGGAATAATTTATGGACTGCCTTTTACCAGTATTATTGACCAGAATTTTGATGTATTTGAAAAAGTTCTGGATTCGGAGAATACAGATGTAATTCTGAAACATCATCACCTTTCTGATATTTTTTATAGAAATGAATCAGGTGAATTTGAGACAGGGGAATCAAAATTTCTTATAGATAGCTGGGAATCAGAGATAGTAGTTACTACTTTTTTTTCAGATTTTTCATACGCTGCTTACTAATAGGAACAGGATGATACAGAAGTTTCATAAATTTGCTAATTCTATAATTCTCCTGGATGAAATTCAGTCTCTCCCATATAAATATTGGAAGCTTGCAAGAGAGCTGATTCTGGCTTTATCAGAACTATTTAATGTATATTTTGTGCTTATAACAGCAACTCAGCCGGAAATCTTTGATGCGACTGAAGTGGTTGAACTGGTACCGGGTAAGGCTGAATATTTTAATGAATTTGATAGGGTTAATCTGACTTTGAAACTGAGAAGATAACATTAAGTGATTTTATAGATAAAGCTAATGGTGCTTTAGATAAATCTGACGAATCTTATCTTTTTGTACTAAATACTGTAAATTCAGCAGTGAAAACTTTTAAGTGCCTTAAAGAGAAAGAGTATAATGCAGAATACTATTTTCTATCAACCAATATAATTCCAAAAGAGAGACGTCCGATTAATTGAGGATATAAGGAAAAGTAAAGAGAGGAAAATTATAGTCTCCACTCAGCTTATAGAGGCTGGTGTTGATATTGACGTTGAAAATGTATGGCGGGATTTCGCCCCTCAGGAATCTATAAATCAGGTTTGTGGTAGATGTAATAGGAATTTTTCGCAGAATAAAGGTTCCGTCAGGATTTTTGAAATTCTCAATGAAAAGCATAAAAACAGACCTTTTTCTCAATATATTTATGGAAAGTCAGTATTAAGTCTTCATGAGACAAAGAACCTGATGAATGACGGTGCAGTTATATCTGAATCAGATTTTCTGAAGAATATGGAAATGTATTATAGAAAAATAAAAGAGAAGCTCTCTGAAGATGAGTCTGATAAAATTTTAAGTAATATAAGGCAATTACAATTTGGTGAGATTTATAAAACTTCAAACTAATAGATAATGAAGCTTATGAGAAAGTAGATATTTTTGTTGAGTTTGATGAGGATGCAAAAGTAGCATGGAATGATTTTCTGATGGTAATGGAAATAGAAGATCCTTTTGAGAGAAAAATCGGTTTCTTAAATTAAAAAAATCCCTTTATGATCATGTGATTTCTGTGCCGGAAAAATTTACACCCCCAATTGAAAAGTGTTTTGGTTTTTTATATGTCAGTAGTGATGAGTTGGATAAATACTATGATCCTGAAATAGGGTGGATAAGAGAAGAAATTAAAAGTTTAAATTTTTAAAAAATGGATATTTTATTAACTCCTTCAATAATTATTGAGTATCTATATTGCCCGAGATTCATATATTTTATGCTCTGTATGGGAATAACGCAGAGAGAAGAGAAAAGATATAAGGTAATTAAAGGAAGGGCTGTTCATGAGGATAAAGCTTCGATTAATAAGGATTATTTGAGGAAAAAAAATAGGAGTCGTTAATAAAGAGAGTGAAGTAAGTCTATCTGCTCCGGTTATTCATCTGAAGGGGATTGTTGACGAAGTCTTAACTCTTTCTGATGGAACAATGGCTCCTCTTGATTATAAATTTGCAGAGTATAAAGAGAGAAACTTCAAAACATATGTAACTCAATCCCTTTGCTACGGATTGTTGATTAAAGAGAATTATGGCAAAGAGGTAAATAAGGGATACATAGTCTATACAAGATCTAAAAATAAATTGGTGGAGCTTGAATTCACGGAAAAAGACGTTGATGAGTTAAAAAGTAATATTGATGATATTCTAAGTATCATCCAAAAAGGAGTATATCCAAAGGGTACAAAATATAAGGCCAGATGTGTTGATTGTACCTACAGGAACATTTGTGTATGAGGTGAGCATGCAGTTATCAATAAATAGCCGAGGGGCAT
>CBDDBX010000034.1:0-62959 GCA_965225955.1 Candidatus Aminicenantia bacterium | reverse complement strand
GATTCATCAGGAGGTTTACAGGACCTTTAATATAAAATTTGATGTATTTGGAAGAACATCAACAGAAGAACAGACTAAAGTTGCTCATGAAATCTTCCACGATCTGGATAGAGAAGGGTTTATTGCAGAAGAGATCTCAGAAAGAACCTATTGTGAACATGATAAAATGTTTCTTGCTGACCGTTATGTTGAAGGAACCTGTCCCAAATGTGGATATGAAGACGCTAGAGGAGATCAGTGTGACAGCTGTGGTTCTCTGCTTGAACCTGAAGCTCTGGTAAATCCCAAATGTAAAATATGTGGTAAATCTCCTGTTATGAAAGAGACCCGCCACCTTCATCTTGAACTTGATAAGCTTCAGGGGAAACTGGAGAAGTGGTTTGAAAAGCAGTCTGTTGAAGGCGACTGGACAAATAACGCCCTTACTACTACAAAAGGCTGGTTTGAGAGAGGCCTTAATTCAAGACCCATAACAAGGGACCTTAAGTGGGGAATTCCTGTTCCTAAACCTGGTATGAAAACAAAGTTTTTTATGTATGGTTTGATGCACCTATCGGTTATATCTCTATTACTGCTGCAGGTCGTGAAGACTGGAGAGAGTGGTGGATGGATGATGAAAATGTAAAGCTTTACCAGTTCATGGCTAAAGATAATATTCCTTTTCATACAGTACTCTTTCCTGCAACTCTTATGGGAACAGATAAACCCTGGACTATGCTTCATCACATTAACAGTACCGAATATCTCAATTATGAAGAGTCAAAATTTTCAAAATCCAGAGGTATTGGCGTTTTTGGTACAGATGTGGAAAAAACAGGAATTCCGGTTGATCTCTGGAGATTCTACCTGCTCTCAGTGAGACCTGAAAAGAACGACTCTGCTTTTGTCTGGGAAGAGTTTTATAATAAAGTTAATTACGAATTTATTGATAATATTGGCAACCTCTTTAACAGAGTACTTGTTTATCTGACAAAGAACTTTGACGGAGTAATTAAAGATGTGGAACTGGATGAAACCCAGAAAGTTTTTGTTTCTGAGTGCCAGGAGCTCTTTAAACAGATAGATGAAGCCATGGAAGCTGTTAAGCTTAGAGAAGCTATGAGACTTATTCTCATGCTCAGTAAGAAGGGGAATAAGTTCTTCCAGGATTCAGAAGTATGGGTGAAAATAAAAGAGGATAGAGATAATGTGCAGGAACCATATCTCTGCTGACTTATCTCATTAGAAATCTTGGTATTCTGTTATCACCATTTATGCCTTCAACTTCTGATAAACTTTTTGAAATCCTTAATCTGGAACCGTCATTTGAAACTGCTGAAAGCTGGAAAAAGGCTTCAGAGTTTACAGGTTTAAGTGAGCATAAGATAGGAACTCCTGAAATTATATATAAGAAACTGGATGTAAAAGAGGCTGAAGGCTGGAAAAAGAAGTTCAGTGGAGAATTCGAAGATTTCTCAATTCTTGATATAAGAGTTGGACAGATAAAATCTGTAGAAACGCATCCGGCAGCAGATCATCTCTATGTGATGAAAGTGGATATAGGTGAAGCTGCACCCCGTAATATTTGTGCAGGTCTGGTTTCAAAATTCAAGGCAGAAGAGTTGACTGATCGTAAAGTCCTTGTTCTATCAAATCTTCAGAAGGCAGATCTTCGTGGTGTGGATTCCGAAGGCATGGTACTTACAGCTGAGAAGAGAAAAAAGATGGAGCTCTTTGAAGTTGCCGATTTTAATATCGGTTCAAGAGTATTCAGTGATGAGGAGCTCACAGAATCAAAGACAATTACTATAGATGATTTTAAAAAAGTCGAACTGGCAGTTAAAGAGAATAAACTTACCTGCGATGGAAAGGAGCTTTCTGTTGAAGGTAATGAGGTAAAAACTCTCAATATTGTGAATGGAAAAGTCCGCTAAAACTATTAGTGCTGATAAGTGGAGAAAGCTCAGTTCCAAACAGAAGCATGATGCTATAGTAAAGCTGGCTCTGGAGTCAAAGGCTTCAGGTGATCTGAATGGTTTTGAAAACAGATATGCTGAGTTACTGGAAATAGCGTCCATTGATGCATGGGCGCCGCCATGGTGGCTCAGTGATAATGAGAAGCTGGACAACTATTTCCATTTTCATCAAAAATTCAGTGGAAGAACGCCGGAGTATTATGGCGTTGACGTGACAGAAGAGAAAACTCTGCCCTGGAATCCTTCCTTTAATGTAACAGTAGTACTTGACCAGGTTATAACTCCGTATAATATTGGTTCCATTGTAAGAGTACTGGATAATTTCGGATTAGGAGGACTTGTTCACGGTTCTGAACATTTTGATCCTGCACATCCACAGTTTAAGAGAGCTGCAAGAGGTGCTGAAGGGTGGGTTCCTTTAAGGTATGAAAAAGATATACCTGGATTTTTGAAGTCAGTTAATATGCCGGTAGTTGGTATTGAACTTACAGATGAGGCTATACCGGTTAATCAGTGGACTCCTCCTGCAGAGTTTATGCTGGTACTGGGCAATGAAGCTTATGGTATTTCCGAAAAAGTTCTGGATTGTTGCGATGAGGTTATCTATATACCTATGGAAGGTTATAAGAACTCAATGAACCTGAGCCATGCCCTTGGGATCTGTGGTTATCATATTTCACAAAAAGGCAGCAGAATAAGTTGAATATAGATCTATATCCAGGGAAAAAGTGGATTGCAGCAGAGCTGATTGAACGGGAGAACCGTTTCGTTATGAGTCTTCTTTACAAAGGGGAGATGATAAAAGCCCATGTACCCAATACAGGTAGAATGGAGGAGTTTCTCTACCCAGGTGCTGTTTTCTTTCTGATACCTTCAGGCGGGAAGTACGCATGGCGGGTTATTGGAACAGAGTACGACGGTTTTCCGGTACTTCTGGATACTATAAAGGTTAATGGTGTTGTGGAGATTCTTCTGAAAGAAGGAGTTCTGGGAACTATTAATACATTGAAAAGGGAAGTTAATGCCGGAACATCAAGGTTTGATTTTCAGATTGATTCAGAGAAATACGGGAAATATCTTGAGGTAAAATCATGCACTCTCTGTCACAGAGGGGTTGCAATGTTTCCGGATGCTCCAACAGAGAGGGGTTTAAGACATATAAATGAGTTGGATGAGCTGAAAAGCAGCTGTTTTTTTCTTACCACCCATTATGGTGCAGGAGTATTCATGCCTAATCACCATACAGATTATGACTACAGTCTGGCCTTAAGCAGACTGCAGGATCTTAAAGTTGTGGCAGGGAAATTAAAGATGGCAGATCCTGTTACAATGGATACCAGTAGTTTTAACTTCCTTAAAGTAGACCTGGAAACTGCAGAAAGGGACTGTGCAGATAGAGGGACATATATGCTGGTAATGGAAGTTGTTGAAGAGTTCTCTGCAGAAACAGGAGCTCTTGGGACAGTTAACTATAAAAAAGGGTTCTATATTTATACAGGTTCTGCAATGAAAAATCTTAAGGCCAGAGTAAAGAGGCACCAGAGAAAGAGGAAGAAAAAGCACTGGCACATGGACTACATCCTGCCTTCACATATGAAGGTTGTAAGATCTTATATGATAAGACGGGAAGATCATCTGGAAGAGCAGATAGGATCTGATCTTCTGAGTATTGCCGATGACTGCATTGATGGTTTTGGTTCAACAGACTCGTCCCTGAGATCGCATCTTACATATTTTAAAGAAAAACCCATATTCAAAAAAGAGTTTCAGCATATCCTCCTCAACTACCGAATGTATATAAAATGACAATTAATATCTTAAGGCTTAGTGGGCTTTTAAATACCACCCCGCCTGGAGTACCAGGCACCCCTCCTCCGATTTTAAGTGATATCTTTCAGAATACTTAAAATCAGGAGGGGATTCTTGTGTGACTCAACAGATTCAGGCTTTAACAATAAAAAACCAGGCTTGATACTCTTTTCTGAAGCAACATCTAAGATTTAATAGCAGAAATCCCCTCATTTGAATAAGGATGCTTTTGCTTTCCTTATTCAAGAGGAGGGGTGGCCGAAGAATGAGGTCGGGGTGGTATTAATGAGACCAATATGCCCTGAATTATTTGTACACTTGTGTTCGTCATTGTCATGACTCTGCCAGTCACGATCTTACGAGGGGAAATCTGCGGATAAAGGTTTCTATAGTATTCTTTGTGTCCTCTTGGTTATATGATATACTCTCACGATTATGAATGATCAGTTAGTTAGTTTCAGCTTTTCTGCTATTTCCGGTTTTGAAAACTGCCCCAGATCCTTTAAATACAGATATATTGACGGGATACCTTCAGCTTTTACTTCAATTGAGGCCTGGATGGGAACTTCAGTACATGCTGCTCTTGAATGGGCCTACACTGAAAAGAAGAGACCTGCCTGTAGTGCTATTGTTGATAAATACCATAAGTACTGGAGTGAAGAGAGGAAGGATGTTGTTAAAGTCGTAAAAAGAGGCTTTACCGAGGAGCACTATCAGAAAACCGGCGAAGAGCTTCTGGGCAAGTATATTACCAGAGTTTTTGAATCTGACTCAAGTCATACGATGGCTCTTGAATCCCTGTTCAGAATAGAAATTGCAGAAGGCATCTTCTATAAAGGTGTCATAGATCGTGTGTCCCGTTCAGATGCAGGGGTACTGAGAGCTACAGATTTTAAAACCGGTAAGGTGGGTAAGCCAGGTGAGACATTGCAGCTTCCCTCTTATGCAATGTTTCTGTTTACTAAATCTATTGATGAAGAGATAGAGATGGTTTATGAAGATCTCAAACAGGAGCGTACTGTTCTGGAAAAATTTGCCAGGAATGAAGCAAAGGGTGTTAAGGAACAGTTACTGGAAAAGATCGCCCGTATAAGAGAGTGCAGGGATTTTTATCCTATGCCTTCAATATTGTGCTCCTGGTGTGGTTATAACAGTATCTGTGATGCTGCTTCCGGTAATGGAAGCAGAGGAGCAGGCAGATCAGTCAGCCTTACTCAGGGTGATAGCTGCCCTGCCTGTAAAGAGGGTACTGTTCAGGCTAAAAAAGGAAAATTCGGTCTGTTTTTTGGTTGTAGTAATTATCCTGCCTGCAGATTCACAGCTGAAGCAGGGGGAACCATAAATGGAGTGGAAGATAAAAAAGAAGCTCCGCAGGGAGAAGACAGCTGTCCCCGATGCGGTGGCAGTCTGAAGCTCAGATCCGGCAAATTCGGAGAATTTCTGGGATGTGGAAACTTTCCTCAATGTCGCTATACAAGTGAGGTAAAAAGGTAAAAAAAAGTGCTTTTTTTTCGCAAAAAAATTGGTTTGTGGGAAGATTGACTTTTTTTTCATATCCATTATACTAACCTTTTAAATGTAGTGTTGAACACAATTTAATAGGAGGAAAAATATGCGTAACGCCTTGATTATGGGGGCTGCTGGGAGAGATTTCCACAATTTTAACACTTATTTCAGAAACCGGAAGGATATCAGAGTAGTAGCATTTACTGCCACACAGATTCCAGGTATTGATGACAAAAAGTATCCGGCTGAGCTTGCGGGGGCTGCTCAACCTGAATACGCAGAGGGAATCAGAATTTATCCGGAAGAACAACTTAGCGAACTTATCAGAGAGCTGAAAGTACAGGATGTATACTTTTCGTACAGTGACCTGCCTTACCAGTATGTAATGAGCAGAGCTGCAGAAGTACAGAAGTGCGGTGCGAATTTTATTCTGCTCGGTCCCAATGAGACCATGATTGAGAGTTCCAAACCGGTGATTTCAGTATGCGCTGTAAGAACCGGATGCGGTAAGAGTCAGACAACCAGAAGGGTTGCGAAAGTATTGCAGGACATGGGGCTTAAAGTAGCTGCAATACGTCACCCAATGCCTTATGGTGATCTGGTTGCACAGAAAGTACAGCGTTTCGGATCAATTGAAGATCTGAAAAAGAATAACTGCACTATTGAAGAGATGGAGGAGTATGAACCACATATCGTCAATGGAGTGGTAATTTATGCTGGTGTGGATTATGAAGCAATTCTTAAGGAAGCAGAGAAAGAAGCAGATGTAATTCTCTGGGATGGTGGAAACAACGACTTCCCGTTCTACAAATCTGATCTGGAAATCGTTGTAGTTGATCCTTTCCGTCCTGGTCATGAAGTCAACTTCTATCCTGGAGAAGTGAACTTCCGCAGAGCAGATGTAATCGTTATTAACAAGATGGATACAGCTGATCTGGAGAATGTGCTTGAAGTAAGAGACAATATCAGGGAAATTAACCCTGAAGCTATCGTAGTGGATGCTGCATCACCTATTACTGTAAGTAATGCGGATCTTATCCGTAATAAGAGAGTCATGGTTGTGGAAGATGGCCCTACACTTACTCACGGTAATATGAAGGTTGGTGCCGGAGTTATGGCGGCGTTCAAATTTGGTGCAGAGGAGCTTGTTAATCCAAGAGCAGCTGCAGTAGGTGAACTGGCTGAAACTTATGAAAAGTATCCTGAAATAGGAGAGATGATCCTGCCTGCAATGGGTTATGGCGAGCAGCAGATCAAAGATCTTGAGAAAACTGTTAATGGTGTTGATTGCGATACTGTTATTATAGCTACTCCGATTGATCTCTCAAGAATAATTAAAATTGATAAACCTGCAGTAAGGGTAACTTATGATCTTGATGAGATAGGTTCACCTGATCTGAAAGAGGTAATCAGTACAAAGCTTAAAGATAAACTTAAGCTTTAAAAAAGTTAAAAGATTTAAATTATAAGTATAGAAAAGTTTTGCGGCGGGAGTGATTTTCCCGCCGTAACTGTATATGCCGGAAATATGAGGCATAAACTGAAATTTGATAAAAGGAGATTAAAGTGGCTGTAGACCTGAATATTGATCAGAAAGATATTACCTTAACCAGAGAACTTCTGGCAGATGTGGACAATCCTGCAGGAATCGACGGGATCATCAATAAAGTAGCCCTTGCCAAAACAAGAAGCAAACAGAAAAACAAGGTTAAGATATACAATCCCGGATGTGAATACAAGGTAGGAGATTTGATCTATAAAGAGTATAAGGGCCCACTGCCTGTAGGCGCCAGAAAAAAGATTGATCTGGACATTGGAGTTGTTTTGAAAGTAGCGGCTGTTAAGAGCAGATTTGGACTGACTGAGATTCAACTGACTTATGAAGGAACATCTCCATTCAGAAAATATACAAAATATCTGGAAAGGCAGAAAATTGAGCTCCTGCTGCCTCATAAACAGAAGAAACCATGCGATAAGCCGGAATATATGGCTGAAGATGATGACCCGAGATTTGCTCAGGCTCCACTTGTGGAAAAGGAGTTTCGTAAGTTTAAGAAGAAGTTTGTTGCTGCTATAGCAAAAGAGCAGGACCTGGTACATGTAAGTGAAAGCCTTCTGTTGCTTGATAAACTTCAGGCTATTGATGAAGACGTTTTTGATAAAGTAAGAGAGAAGATTCAGAAAGCCGGAATCTCTGTAAGTACAGAAGATGTAGTACAGAAGATTATTAAAATTAAGAAGAAGGATGAAAAATATGAAGCATTCTGTTTTGCTTTTAATTACAGAATGTTTAATGATTTTAAAATAGATTTTCAGCAGGTAAGCAATGAGGGATGGGGGAAATGGAACCTGATTTCCAATGTCTACTATCTCCTGAAGGACTCTATTATAAGCCAGCCAAACAGTGCTGCTGAAGAGTATGTAAGTGATGCACCTAAAGCAATGCTTCAGAAGATCAAAGCTATTGATGAAGAGATCCTGAACGGCGAAACAGATAAATACTATCTCACTCTGAGAGAAATTCAGGCAGGAGCACTAAGACTACGTCCGGGGCTGAGTGATTATATAGACTCACTTGAAATTGAAATTGAAGATGTAAATACCGGGAAAAAACATCTGGTATATTACTACAGAAATGAGAATCTCCTTCTTGGACTTGATGAGATTTACAAAGACAACAAAGTTGTACAGGGTAGTATTGTTAACTGCTCTGTAACTGAGAATGGTGTTGAACTTGGAATAAGAACAACCAAGAAAGGGACAATTGCAGACAAAATTGTTTTTGATAAAGAGAGAAACGTGTTTGTTGCTGAAGATGAAAAAGTAGCATCTCCTGCATTTATAAATAAATCTATGTTTCTGGAAAAAGAGATTCTTGACAGATTTACTGAAATTGCTGAATCACTCAGAAAAACAGAAGATTTTAAAGATCTTGTACACAAAGTATTTCTTAATTTCGGAGTTAAAGAGAAGAATTATGAGATGCACCTTCTCAAGCTGTACCATATTATCGATCTGATCGCTCCATCTGAAATGAGAATGGTTCAGGAAGTTCTGCTGAATAATCCTGAATTTATTCCTGCAGATAAACTGCTTGCTATATTCTATCTGGATTCTGATGCTGTTGTTGAAATTGAGGAAGAAGAACTCTTAAGAAGAAAAGAGGCTCTGGCTGAGAAGAAGAGAGAGAGAGAAGAGAAGAAACAGAGTATTATTGATGAGAAGAAAGCTGAAGAAGAAGCTGCCCGTAAAATAAGAGAAGAGCGTCGTCGCAGAAGGGAAGAAGAGATGAGGCTTAAAGAGCAGGTAACTGAAGATAAAGCTCCTGAGGCTTCTGATCATGTAAGAGTTGAAATAGATAATTTTGAAGCTGCGATGGAAGATTTTATGCAGGATGGAGGTAGTATTCTTGGAGTTGAAAAAGGTCGTAAGAAAAAGGCTTTTGAAGCAGAAGAAGAGGCTGTTGAAACAGAAGAAACAACTGAGGAAGATTCAGAAAAAGTTAGTGCCAAACCTAAGAAAAAGGGAGCCAAACCTTCTGATGATACCCTTGATATGGAAGATATAGAATCAGAAATAAAACTTGAAGAACTTAAAGAAGAGGTTCTTGAAAAGAAAGGCCGCAAAAGAAAGGTTAAGAAAGAGAAACAGGTGGCTTATGAAGATCAGAAAGCCGGAAGTTTCGGTAATATGTTTGCAAGTCAGCTTGATGATGCTATAAGCAAAGAAGAGGATCAGTAAGTAATAAATAAGTTACATGAAAGTTCTATATTCTGAAGAGATGCAGGCACTGGACAGATTGTCCATTAATGAAGGAGGTATTCCATCTATTGTACTTATGGAGAATGCCTCCAGAGCAACTGCATCTGTAATTAAAAGAGACCTGCCACCGGAAAAGTATCCACTGGTAGCTGTTGTTGCCGGTACAGGTAATAACGGCGGGGATGGACTGGCCTGTTCCAGAATACTACATCAGATGGGATATGAATCCCGCACTTTCATAATTGGGGAACCTGATAAACTGAAAACAGACCCCTCAATTAATTACAATATTCTCAGGAAACTGGGAATGTCTGTAGAGAGTTGTAAATCAACAACGGAACTGGAGAACTTTATCATCGGGTGTAAAGGGCGGGAGCTTATAATAGTTGACGCTCTCTTTGGAACAGGTATGAGTAAACCTGTAAAAGAGGGGCTGTTTGAAGAGACTATTGAACTGATAAACAGATCAGAGGCAACAGTTGTTTCCGTTGATATTCCATCAGGGCTTTCTGATCAGTTTCTGCCTGAAGAAGGTACTCATATATATGCAGATATAACGGTTACTTTCCAGCACCTTAAAGTGGCTCACATTTATCCTGATGGTAATCAGTTCTGCGGTAAAATAGAGGTTGTTGATATAGGACTTCCTGACCAGTATCTGAGATCAGGATGTACAACTATGATAACACCTTCTGCTTTCGGTTCAGTTGGAGATAGAGTGGCAGTGGATTCCCATAAAGGGAGTTTTGGCCATGTACTGACTATTGCTGGTTCACCGGATAAACCCGGAGCAGGAATTCTCTGTTCTGCAGCAGCTCTTAAGAGTGGTGCAGGACTCTGTACAGCTGCTCTGAGTAAAGAGCAGAGTAGTGATGTTGTTAGTCGTTATCCGGAATTAATGATAAAAAGATACAGTTCGGCAAAAGAGCTGTTTGATGATGCAGATTTTTCCACAGTCACTCTGATTGGTCCTGGACTGGGTACAGGAGTAAATACCTTTGATCTTCTGTCAGCTGCGATTACCAGAACGGAGAATGTTCTTGTAATAGATGCAGATGGACTTAATGCACTTGCAAACTGTAAAGATTTTCTGCAACATGCTCCGGGAAGAATTATTCTTACTCCGCATCCTGGTGAATTCAGCAGGTTGCTGGGAGTTGATAGTAGCGAGATAAGAAAGAACAGAATAGGACTCGCAAGGGATTTTGCCCGTAAATATTGTGTAATACTTGTATTGAAAGGTCACCATACTGTTGTTGCAATGCCTGATGGAACTGTTTCCCTGAACTCTACAGGAAATCCCGGAATGGCTACAGCTGGAAGTGGGGATGTACTGGCAGGAGTTATTGCCGGAATGGTTGCCAGGTATGGAACTGCTGACAATCTTGGAGAAATAGTTAAACGAGCCGTTTTTATGCACGGATATGCCGGAGATATAGGTCTTGAAACTAAAGGAGTGGAAGGGCTTACAGCTACAGATATTCTGAATAATCTGTCTGAAGCATTTCTGAAGGAAGATGAATTTAAAATTAAAATCTGATAGCCCTGAATCAACAGGCAAAATTGCAGGCTGCTTTGGAAAGCTGCTTAAAGGTAGTGAGGTGATACTTATTGCCGGGGATCTCGGAGCAGGCAAAACCCTTTTTACCAAAAGTGTAGCTACAGGGCTTGGTATAGAACCGGAAGAGGTTGTAAGTCCCACATTTACTATAATGAACAGATACAGTGGCCGGGAAGTGCTTTACCATTTTGATCTCTATCGTATGGGAGACCAGAAAGGTCATATTCTTCCTGAGCTTGATGAAGTTATCGACGAAGGTGTTGCAGTTGTAGAGTGGGCGCAGTATGCAGACAGCTCTTATGGAACATTGGAAAACGCTGTTAATATTGAAATTGTAATAGATGAGACGGATTTCAATAAAAGAGAAATTATAATAGACACAAAACTTGAGTATATAATAGATGGCCTGAAAGACGCAGAGGCACCTGGTGTGCCCGTTGGTTAATCGAAGATTTAATGGGTCAGGCATGCCTGACCCCTACATAAGATAGTTCTTATTTTACTATTTTCTTTACGATTTTGGCTTTCTTGGGAACAGATCCCATGTGTCTGTCTATCTCTTTACCATCTTTAAAGATAATAAGAGTAGGAACACCCATTACCATGAATTTCTGAGCTGCTTCAGGTGTTTCTGCTATATTAATTTCCCATGCTTTAATATCTTTGTCCTTAATCTCTTCTTCTTCAAGAAGTTCAGTTATGAACTGTGGCATTTTTTTGCATGGACCACAACCAGGAGAACTGAAGTCCAGTAAAACGTACTCTGATGCTGATAGTTTTTCGTCAATTTCGTTAAATTTAATTTGTTCCATATTTTACCTCTGATAATTTACCTATTCTTTTATTGATTTCTTCAGCAGGAATGCTGCCTGATGTTACTACATCAATTTTACCTGCTTTATCGATTATAATTGTTACCGGTAATTTTTTCACACTGAAATCTGAAAATATGATGCCATTAAGGGAAGCATGAAATTTCATTGAAGGAAATTGGGAGGAATACTTCTCTTTAATCTCCTTAATCTCATCTGAAGGATTTGAAGTTATAGTTCCTGAAAGGTCTCTCCCTTTTATTCTGCTTATACATGTTACATTTATATCTTTATTACCCCGGGTCATACGGCTAAGCTGTTTAAGTGATTCTGTATTGTTGTCTGAAGATGGATTCCAGAAATGAAGAACTGTTATACGGTTTTTGAAGTTCCCAAATACCGGAGTTGAAGGATACCACTTCCGGGGTTTCAGCACCGGAGCTTCACTGCCCTGAAGCTGAAATGTTTTCATGGTGTCTTTATTTAGTAGTTCTGAAGCTTTATCCTTCATACCTTTGAAAAAATAGAGCTCTCCCAGAAATTCCTTAAAAGCAGCTTTCTTCTCTATGCTGATATTGAACGCAGTTCCGGCATTAAGGAGTTCTTTGCCATACTTTATGCGTGAATCAACAGATTTACTTTTAAGAGCAAGAGCCAGGCATACGGAATAGTAATCACTCCCTTTGGTGTATGCTGCAGAAAGCATTGACAGATTCTTTTCTGCTGCTGAATATCTGGATTTTTTTATATTATATATCGCTGCAAGAATATTAATGTCATTACTATAGAATTTTTCCTTATCCTGTTCAGCAACCTTTTTAAGATTCCCGGTAATATCTCCTGTTTTGTTCAGATGAAGCAGAACTCTTGTTTTCAGAAGAAGATGAGGGGGGGTGCTGTCAAGTTTTTTCAGAAGCAGGTTAAGAGCTTTGTCTCTGTTTGCTCTATATTCACTTCTCTTTGCTACAGGGTGTTTCTGCCAGCTTCTTATTATTCTTGTGTACTCCTTTGATAGTTGTTCAAAACCTGAAGATGAGAGAAGGGGTAGTGAGGTTGATAAAAGAAGAACAACCAGAGTATTAAAAGCTTTTTTCAGATTATTCATTTGCATTCTCCATATTAACATATTTGTTAACTTTTAACAATTATCCGTTTTATAATCTCATAACTGTCAATATAAATGGTATCCCAGAATAGGAAAAAAGTCATCATATAAACTCCATATCTCCCGGAGCACAATAATATTGGGATAAAGAGCTATATCCGGGGATTGATAGATTTACCTAATTATTATAATATGGTTAATTGGTGATCAGAAACAGTTTAAGAGGAACGTAATGAAGAAAACATCAGGTGTATTACTGTCGATACTTTTGCCACTGCTCACTTTTTGTCTGCAGGCTGATTATTCTGAAAGTGTTGACAGAAGTCCGGTTATTAAAAAGTGGACTTCGAAGAACGGATTGCCCCAGAGAACAGTGCACAATATTATGCAGGACAGAGATGGTTATCTCTGGATCGGTACACAGGAAGGTGTCGCCCGCTTTGATGGGGAAGAATTTTTATATTTTAATGAAACTATAGGTAAGCAGTATGTGTTCAAACTATTTCAGGATAGTATAGGGGCAATATGGGTAGGGACTTTCGGAAACGGTCTGATACGGCTCTTCAGGAATAGTATAAAAAAATTCAACAGTAATAACTCTGAACTTAAGAGTGATATTATAAGAGGAATGACAGAAGGTGAAGATGGAGAGATCTTTCTGGCAACCCAGAGGGGACTTTTCAGGGTATACAGGCAGGATGTTTCTGAAATAGTTCTACCAGCACCATATAATAGAATCCGTTTTAATGATATCACTTTTGACAGAGAGAAGAGACTGCTGGCAGCAACTGAAAAAGGTATTCTGATTATTAACAGAGAAATGAACATTGTCAGAGCAATAGATAAAGCTTCGGGGTTGAAGAGTAATATTGTTCAGGCAGTTGGTGTTGACAGAAGAGGAAGGATCATTGCAGGTACCAGAAATGGTCTGAGTATTATAGATAAGAATAGTAGAGTTAAAACATTTACCCATAGTGATGGGCTTGCAGATAATATTGTAACATCCTTTGAAATAAGCAGTGATGGAGATGAAATTGTTGTAGGTACAGAAAGAGGAGCCAGTATTCTGTCCGGAGATAATTTTGTTTACAGTACCCATCTTAAAAAAATGGGAGAGCGTACTGTATGGGATGTCCATAAAGACAGAGAAGGAAACTACTGGATAGGATCAGGAGATGGGCTCAAAATGTTCTATCGGGGTAATGTTTACAACATCTCTTCTGAGGAAGGACTGGCTGACGATTCAACATGGGCTCTTTGTGAAGTAAAAGATGGTGAGCTCTGGGTTGGTACAAGACATGGAGTATCAGTAATCAGAAATGGCAAGGTAACAGGTTCACTTAAAGATGTTGCCAACATTTTTATAAGAGCAATATTTAAAAGCAGCAAAGGTGATATCTGGATTGGTACAGAAGCAGGTATCTATCTGGTAAGTAATGGCAGAACCAAGCGTATTACTATGAAAGACGGCCTTGTGCATAATGTAGTAAAAGCTTTTGCAGAAGATGATGACGGAAATATATGGATTGGCACGCAGGGTGGAGTTTCGCTTTATAAAAAGGGGACTTTTAAAAACTATACAGTAGAGAGCGGGCTTACAAATAATGGCATAAGACGGATAATCTGGAAAGACGGGAAATTGTGGCTGGCTACTGATGGTGGTCTTAACTGCTACTCCGATGGTAAATTCACCTCATATAATACCAGCAATGGTATTGCAGATAATGTAATACTATCAATTTCTCACGGTAGAGATGGGGAGCTGTGGATATCTACATTCAGTGGGCTCACCCTTATGAAAAACGGCAAATTCTATTCTGCCGGAAAAGAAGAGGGACTCTTTTCTGATTTTATATATGAGGTTGTGGAAGATAATAGCGGAAAACTCTGGATGAGTTGTAACAGAGGTATATTTTTCATTAATAAAGAGAGATTAATGAGCTATATGGAAACAGGTAAAGGGAGCCTTTCATGCACTGTACTTGATGAAACTGATGGTATGAAAGACAGTGAATGCAATGGAGGCAACCACTGTTCCGGTTTGCAGGATTCTGCAGGAAACTTATGGTTTGTAACTGTCGGTGGAGTCTGCAAAGTAACACCTGAGTCATACAGAAGAATTGCCAATAGTTCCAGAGTTACACTTGAAACACTATCCATAGATAGTGATAACGGAACAATAATTGATGGTCCTGTTGTTGTACCACCAGGGGCAGTAAGAATGGAAATTCACTACTCATCAATATGTTACCGGGAACCCGAAGAGGTGAAATACTCTTTCTTTCTTGAAGGGTATGATAAAGACTGGGTAGAAGCCGGAGGCAGAAAAACTGCATATTATACGAATCCTGATCCCGGAGTTTATACATTCTATGTAAGAGCCAGAAACAGAGAAGACAGACTGGAAACTCTTCAGAAAGTATCAATACTGATTAAACCCTTCTTTTATCAGACGGTTCTTTTCAAAGTGTTTATGGTGATGGCTATTCTGATGACAGGATTTCTGCTATACAGATTAAGAATAAGAAATCTGAGGCAGTACAAAGTTGAACTTGAACGTCTTGTTGCCCTGAGAACCAAAGAGCTGAAAGATGCAGCTTTAAGAGATCCTTTAACGGGATTACAGAACAGAAGATTTCTGACAGAGATAATTGAAACAGAAATTTCTGCGTTTATTGGTCTGAAAAATTATGCATTGAGAAATAAGATAAGCCGGAGAACTCTTCCTGAAGAGGCTATCTTCGGGATTATAATGTTTGATATAGATCATTTTAAGAAGATTAACGATACTTACGGTCATAAAGCCGGGGATATGGTTCTGCAGCAGTTCTCAACTCTTCTGAGAAGTTCTGTACGTTCAGATGATATCGTTGTCAGATGGGGTGGTGAAGAGTTCATGGTTGTGCTCAAGAAAACTCACAGATGTTATATGGATGACTATATAGGAAGTGTACTTCAGGATATCAGAACCAAAAGGTTTGATATCGGAGGCGGGAAAACTATAAGCCTTACAAGTTCAGCCGGGGCAGTCGGTTTCCCCTGCGATGATAAAGTACCTGAAGCATTTACATTTGAGCAGACAGTTGTACTGGCAGATAATGCACTCTACTTCTCAAAGAAAACCGGCAGAAACAGGGCTACCCAGGTGGTTGCTCTGGATAAGTTTGCCAGAGGTGTGGATATGCATCAGCTGGTGGGTAATCTTAAATGGGGAATCCGGAACGAGTATATTAAACTTTCTGTTATTAAGTAGTTAATTAGCTGTTGATTTTGGGAATGATATCACATAGAATCATCCTGTAAAAAAGAGGTGACTCATGAAAATGCTCAATATTGCTCTGTTTGGCCCTCCGGGAGCTGGTAAAGGTACTCAGTCCAGAATGCTTATGGAGAAGTATAATCTCGCATACATAGCTACTGGTGATATGTTGAGAAAAGAGATTGCCGAGGGCACAGAGATAGGTATGGCTGCCAAAGGTATCATAGAAAAAGGGGGACTTGCTCCTGATGAGATGATTGTTCAGCTTATTGAAAATAAGATTAAACACAGTCCTGATAAAAGAGGCTTTCTTTTTGATGGTTTTCCCAGAACAGTAGTTCAGGCCTACATTCTGGAAGGTCTTTTACTTAAATTTAACTCTTCTCTGGCCTGTATGATGGGACTTGAAGTACCGGAAGATGAACTTATGAGGCGACTCATTGAAAGAAGTAATCTTGAAGACAGAAGAGATGATAATGAAGAAGTAATCAAGCTGAGACTTGAAGAGTATCGTAATAAAACAAAACCTGTTGCAGATTTCTATAAAGAGAAAGAGAAGTACAGCCCTGTAAATGGAGTAGGTAGTGTTGATTCAATATTTAAGCAGCTTACTTCAATTATCCAGAAATCCCAGAAGGACAACTGGATGAATATTGTGGTTTTTGGCCCTCCGGGAGCAGGTAAAGGTGCTCAGGCTAAAAGACTGGCGGAAAAGTACAACCTTGTATTCATCGCAACCGGTGAGATGCTTATGGAAGAGGTGGAAAAGAATACTGAAATAGGCAAAATGGTTAGAGATACTATGGATCGTGGGGAACTTGTTCCTGACGAACTGGCTATCAGACTTATTGAGAGAAAAATAAAAAAGAACCCTGAAGCAAAAGGTTTCATATTTAAAGGTTTTCCCAGAACTATTGTTCAGGCCTATATTCTTGATGGCTTGCTGAGGAGACTGAACTCATCTGTTACATGTATGCTCAATTTTTCAATGCCTGTGTTGCAGTCCATCAGAAGACTTGAAGCCAGAGGGCAGTCAAAAGCCGGCAGGCGTTATGATGAGAATACAGATGTTATTGTAAGAAGACTTGAAGCTTATGAAGAGAAAACAGCTCATGTGGCTTCATATTACAGAGAACAGAGTAAATGTTACGATGTAGATGCCAATAGAGATGCGGATTTAGTATTTGAGCATCTGTCATCGGTTATTGAAGATATAACTACATTCGGGAGTGGTCAGTAACCACTCTCTCTTTCGATTATGTTGAGGGCGGTTTTTATGCCGTCTGCAGCAGAACTCACTATGCCTCCGGCAAAACCACCAGCTTCTCCTGAGATATAGAGGTTACTGAATGCAGGAGTTCTTCCGCATTTATCTCTTACTGCCTGAATAGGTGAAGATGTTTTACTCTCCAGTCCCACAAGAAGCCCTTCATCATAACCAGAGAGTTTCTGAGAGAAATATTTAAGTCCGGTTTTTATTGATTCAGTAACAGATGCGGGGAACAGATTATTGAAATCCATCTCTTCAATTCCCATAGGGTAACTTGAATCAGGCATAGAGATCGTTCTGTTTTCAATCAGGCTTTTAATAGGAGTTGCGGGAGCTTTATAACTTCCTGTGGCATTGTAGAAACTTCTTTCAAGGTTTTCCAGCCAGTCAAGAATCACAAGAGGATCTGAGCTGCCTGCCAGCTCTTCAGGTTTAACTGCTGCTACAACTGCTGCATTTGACCATGGAGAGTTACGCAGATAGTTACTCATTCCGTTTACAACATTTAAACCTTCAAAAGGAGCAGAAGGTACAATTTTGCCTCCCGGACACATACAGAAGGTGTAAACCGGGTTATCAATATCTGATGAGCAGGTTAATCTGTATTCTGCAGCTTTAACCCCTGTAAGCTCTTTTACTCCCCACTGGGCACAGTTAATAAGCTCTGTGGGGTGCTCAGCTCTGGTACCTATAGCAAAAGGTTTGGATTGAAATGGAATGCCACTGTTAATAAGCATTCTGAATAGTTTGTAGTTTGAGTGTCCTGTTGCAAAGATGAAGTAATCTCCTCTGAACTCTCTGTTATCTTCAGATCTTATAGCTTCAATCGTAGTTCCGGAATCAACTATTGAGTTAATACTGGTATTAAAATTTATGGTTGCTCCAAGGGATAGCAGATTATTTCTCATATTAACTGCCATTTTACGGAGATTATCGCTTCCAAGGTGGGGGTGAGCCAGATAGTTTATCTCTTCTGGAGCTCCTGCGTCAGAGAATGTTCTGAAAATAAACTGTTTCTCAAGAGAGATGGCTTTTGTTCTGGAGGTAAGTTTTCCATCAGAAAATGTACCAGCTCCACCTTCACCAAAGAGGTAGTTGCTGTTTTTAATGAATTCTCCGGTAGACTCAAAACGGGATATATCGGCAGCACGCTCATCAACTCTTTTGCCCATCTCAGCAATTTCTACTTCAAAGCCTGCAAGAGCCAGTACTCTGGCTGCGAAGAAACCTGCGGGCCCAAAACCTGTGATAACAACCTTTTTACCAGGATTGATAAAAGGAATCTCAACAGGATAATCTGACGGAGCTTCTCCTCCTTTTATTCCTGAAGATGTAACTCCTACAGAAATATTCCAGCATATATTGCTCTTTCTTCTGGCATCAAGACTCTTTTTTCTTATTTTAAAAGAGAAGTCTTTTGTTCTTATCTGATTGGAGATCTTTTTTTTAAGATCTTTCACTGTATAATCTGCCGGCACTCTTACACTTATTTCACGATATCCCATCGGGAGATTATAACATACAGAATACAACAGGACATAAAAAGGATTATTTGGATATACATATGGGTAGGAGACATGGCTTCTACCCTACATAATTCAGCTACTCAATCAAAAGTAATGAAAAGAACAAATAAAATGAAAAGTACATTATTTGAGGTAGTATATGTAATATATTCGCTGTCTTTTGCGTAATATCTATTATAAAGGAGAAAACATGAAGATAATCAGTCTTATATTAACAATGGTCCTTATTGTGACTGTATCTCTTAATGGTGAAAATCTGGGTGAACTGCCGGATGTTATGAAACCTGAAAGCATGAAAATCTATAAGAATAAACTTTATGTAGTACAGGGTGCATCTGTACTTGTTTATGATCTCAATAAAAATCTTGAAAAGGTTGCTGTGTTTGGAAAAAAAGGAAGCGGCCCTGGTGAGACACAGCCTCCACCTTTTATGGAAAATGTAGTAACTGTTAACTCTGAAGGAATAATCATTGAGAGTCTTAATAAGATACTGAGATACTCATTTGATTATAAATATATTAGTGAAATTAAAAAGCCTGGCCCCCGTATCATGGGTGTTCATAAAATAAAAGAGGGTTATCTGGTAGGTTCAGTTGCTACAGATAAGAGTACTCCTCCAAAAGCTTTCAAAACTATTGTAATGATGGATAAAGATCTGAAAGAAAAAAAAGAGCTTTGTCGCCAGATTTTCAGTCAGCAGGGCAGAAGATTTAATATGGTACCTGATGCTCCGGGATTTGTAATAGCAGATAGTAAGATATTTATTGAGAAGGGGAGTGAGGCTTTTCTTATTGAAGTATATGATCTGAAAGGTAATAAACTGTTTGAGATCAGAAAAAAAGAAAAACTATCACCTTTTACAGGAAAAGATAAAGAGATAGTGCTTGAACGTTTTAAAAACGATCCTCTGGTGAAAGCTCAGATGAAGAATGCCGGTGGATGGAATAACTACCGGAAAATGCTGGATTTTATATACCCGGAGAATTATCCATATATTAATTTTATAGAAACAGATGGAAAAATGTTATTGGTAAGAACACACAGAACTGATTCAAAAGGAGCAGAAGAGTGTATTCTGATGGATCTGAAAGGGAAAGAGATAAAAAGATTTTATAAAAAACTGCCTGGTATAGATCTGCTCAGTATGCTGCTTGGAAGAGAAGTTAAGAAGTATGATTTTGCCAATGGTAAGTTTTACTGGCTCTTTGATAATGAAGATGATGAAACTGTAGAATTGCACTGCGAGAAGATATATTAAAAGAGAATGTAGGGCCACAAAATGTTGTGGCCGTATTAGATTGTAATTCAGCAATATAGTGGATACAGCAGCCTTCGACTCGTTCCTCGCTCAGTCTAAATGCTGTAGCCCGACTATTTTGTATTTTTACCGCAAATGCACGCGAATTCAAGGTGATTTTGAAACAGCTTCACATTTGTGGACAGAATGGACACGATGGACCTGGTTTGAAACGCCTTTACCTATCTAATGGGTTCCTGGAATTATAATCTGCCCACAGGGCAGAACTCTTTGTTATTAAATACAGCCTGCAATCTATAATTTTTCCGGGAACCTTTTTGTGTAATATAATCGTTGTTATAAATATGGAATGTAAAAAAGGAGAATAGATATGAAAGTTTTGACACTCTTACTGACACTGATTCTGATAATGACAGTTGCAATGAATGGAGAAAATCTTGGGGAACTTGAGGATGTTTTCAAACCTGAATCTATGAAAATTTACAATAACAGAGTCTATGTAGTTCAGGTAGAAAAAGTTCTGGTATTTGATCTTAACGGACTTAAAAAAACAGGTGAATTCGGTAAAAAAGGAACAGGTCCCGGTGAGTCACAGGTAGTTCCTAATTTCGACAATGTGGTGGAAGTTGGAAAGCAAGGCATTGTTATAGATAATTTTCGCAAATTCTTAACATATTCCAGTGATCTGAAATATATCGGTGAAGTCAAAAAGGGGGCGAAATTCAGATTCCTTATGGGAATAAGATTTGCAGGTAATGGGTATCTGGGTAGTAAAGTAAAGACGGAAGGCGCTCAGAAGCTCTCGGCATCAATTGTACTTACAGATAATAAATTTAATATTCTAAAAGAACTGCATAGTATGAAACTTGGGCAGCAGAACCGGATTGTCAATCCTATTGCCAATACTCCTGGTTATGTAGTTGTTGGAGATAAAATATTTATCAATAAAGGGGATCATAAAAAAATTCATATAGATGTATTTGATCTCACCGGCAAACCTCTTTATTCTATCGAAAAGAGTGAAGCTGTTGTTAAGGTTGATTCCGGTTTTAAAAATAAGATTATTAAAGAGTTTAAAGAAGATCCTAAAATAGTAACACAGATTAAGATGGTTGGTGGCTGGGCTGCGTTCCAGAAAATTATTAGTCTGGAGTTTCCCGATGAGTGCCCTCTGGTGCAGAGTATGGATAGTGATGGTAAATCTCTGTTTATCAGAACATTTAAGAGAAACAGTAGAGAAGAAGATGAGTTTATTGTTATGGATCTTAAAGGTAAAGAACTCAAACGTGTACATATAGGAATACCAAGAATGGGAGCCATTGAGAAGATGGTGGGAAGAGGAATAAAAAGATATGCTTTCTCAAAAGGTATAGCTTACTGGCTGTATGATAATGATGAAGAAGAGACTGTAGAATTACATAGCATGAAGGTTTATTGATAACACAACTATTTGTATAAATGTCGTAAAGGGCAAGGCATCCTTCGACAAGCTCAGAACAAGTAGCCTTGCCCCTTCATAATCACAGGCATTTTTTCTTTAGAAAGCCGTACGATTGTTTTAAATTGCCGGTGTTAGTCCGTGGGCGTCTGTGTCAGCCAAAATTAAAAAATCTTTTTTCTTCTTGTGCAGAGAACTGTTTTATTATATAGTGTGCATATGCACACAATGGAGGGTCTGAATGGGAAGATGTAAGAAAGAGCGATGCTGTCGTACTCACGATGGAACAAAACTGTTTAAACCTGCCGGAGTACCTCTTTCTGTATCCGGGGTTCTGGAGCTTTCAGCCGATGAATTTGAAGCGATAAGATTGTGTGACCATGATGGAAAAAGTCAGATCGAAGCTGCAGAATTTATGAAAGTATCCAGAGGTACAATTCAGAGAATTCTGGCATCTGGAAGATATAAGCTGATTGATGCTCTTCTTAATGGAAGAGCAATTAAGATACAATAAGGAGAAAGCATGAGATTATGTATGCCCACAATGGGAGATAATGGTATTGAAGAGAGAGTGCACAACCATTTTGGTAGTGCAGCATTTTTTACTGTATACGATACAGAAACTGAGCAGACTGAAGTAATAAAGAATGGTAATGAACATCATCAGCACGGTGGTTGCCAGCCTCTCAAAGCAATTGCTGATCTTAATGTTGATGCAGTTCTTACAAGTGGTATGGGAAGAAGAGCTGTTCATATGCTTAATGAAGGCGGAATGAAGGTATATCTTCTTGAAGGTGAAACCGTTAAAGATGCGGCAGATCTTTTTAAAGCAGGTAAGTTGAAAGAGATGACAGCAGATATGGCCTGTGGCGGGCACAGTGGCTGTAGTCATTAGAATATTAATGGCATAGGGCGTGGCATGCCACGCCCCTACACTTTCTATTATCTATTCTGTTACAAAATTTTCCAGCAGGTTCTTGAGATTTTCTGCATCACTTGAGAGGCTTTCTGCTGTTGAGGCAACTTCCTGAACTGCATTGGAGGATTCCATTGTTCCTGCTGCAATACCCTGAAGGTTATTGCTGATCTCCTCAATTGTTGCATGCTCTTCTGTTATAGCTGTTGCTATAGTTTCTGAAGAGCTGTTAACCTGTTCACCAGATTCTACGATGCCTTCAAGTATTTCTGCAGATTCCTCACCCAGCTTTGTTCCCTCTTCAACTTCACTGTTTGTGGATGCCATCACTCTGGTAGCTTCTTCTGTTTCATTCTGAAGAGACAGGATGATCTTTTCAATCTCTTTTGTAGCTGAAGCTGTTTTTTCAGCCAGTTTTCTGACCTCATCCGCAACAACAGCAAAACCTCTTCCGGCTTCACCTGCTCTGGCTGCTTCAATTGCAGCATTAAGAGCAAGAAGGTTGGTTTGATCAGCAACATCATTAATTACATTGATTATATTTCCGATATCTCCTGCAGAGATAGATAGTTTATCTATTGTTGCTGCCAGTTTGCTACTCTGCTTTTTTATATTATCCAGAGATAGTATTGATGCCTGAATGATCTGACTACCCTGACGTGTCATTGAGGCAGACTGTTCTGTTACGGCTCTTGATTCTTCCATTGTCTGCGATATATCTGAAGAGGTTGTGGATAGTTCTGTTACAGAATTACCAACAGCCTGAGTCTGACAGCTTTGCTGTTCGACTGTTGCTGCAAGCTCTTCTGAAGATGATGAAATCTGGAGTGCAGCTGAACTTACGCTATCAGCATTTCCTTTAACCTCTTTAATGAGTCCCTGTATTCTCTCAATAAATTTATTAAACCAGAGGCTCAGTTCTCCCAGTTCATCTTCTGTTTCAATTTCTATTCTCCTGGTAAGATCTGCTTCTCCTTCAGAGAGCTGACGTGCCCGGTTAACAAGACGGCCAATCGGTTTTGAAATTGTGCCTGATATATAGAAAGAGGCAATAGCTATAAGAATGCCCATTATGATAAGAATTACAAAGAGTATATTTCTCATACTTTTTGCGCTCTGTACAGCTTCGTCATAGGCCATTGTCGATATTATGCCCCAGTTTAATCCATCTATTTTAAGAGGAGAGTAAACAACCATCTCCTTTACTCCTGTTGAACCTGTTTTAACAGCAAAGCCGCTTTTGCCTTCAAGAGCCAGTTTAACAAATTTATCAGATTTTTTCTTTCCTATTTCACCTTTCTTTACGACCCTTTTACTACAGTATATGTTTGTACCATTAAGGTTTTTCCCAACCAGATAGTTTTCTCCGGTTCTTCCCATTCCTGCTCTTATCTGAGTTGCTTCATTTATTTTTGTTACAGGTATCTGAAATGCGATAACTCCGGTTAAATCTCCACTGCTATCTCTTAATGGAGTACCAATGAAGGCTGTCTGTTTTCCTCCTTCAGGGGAGTATGGTGAAAAACTGACAGAACTTGTTGAGTTACTGCTTACAACTTTCTCCCACAATTTAGCAAGGCCACTCCCCTGGAGATTGCCGGAAGAGAGGTTGGTGCCGGAATCACTGCTTCTGTTTGCAGAGAACATCACGTGGCCGTGTTTTTTACAGATTATATAAAAGTTTCTGAAACCATATTTTCTGTTTATTTCTCTTATGTTGGGAGCCATTTCGCTATAGATCTCTGAGTATTCCTGATTATCCAGAGGAAAACTGTCTGTATCACCAACAGCTTTGTCTACGTGATATTTTTTAAGCCTGTCATAGATATTGATGAACTCTTTGTTTATAGCAGACACTTCGACTGTTGTTTTATAGCTTTCCAGAATATTCTCAATATTTGATTTTGCTGTTTTCTGTACAGCAATCAATTTGTTGAAAGCCTCAGTTTCCATATGATCAGATACTTTGTTATATGCAAAGAATATTGATACAAAAAGTGGAATCATACCCATGGACACCATGTAGATAATAAGTTTGCTGGAAATCTTCATTTTTTTAAACATAGTACACTCCTAAAGATTATAAAAGCTATATTTTTACTGTGAAATAGTAACAGGAGACCAAATGTTTCACAGCAGAATAAATGTTATAAAGAAACGTATAGTTTTTTTACAAATTTGAAAAGATACTCTAGCATCGAAACAGGTGGAGGTCAATAGTAAAACATAAATAATTAAAAATAAATTATAAATCTAACATCTTAGCTGTTATTGTTGATCAGGAGCTCTTTTCGCTCTTCTGTTGATGGGTGGGTTGATAGGATATCCGGTATATTCAACCCCTCATGTGAACTACTGATTCTTTCCAGAATATTTACCAGATTGATTGGATCAATACCGGTGGCATTCATATATTCAAGACTGAAATTATCTGCTTCTCTTTCAAAATCCCTGGAGTATTTACCACTTATAAGCAGAGTAGGAATTGCTGATATAACAGAACTTAAAGAAGACACATCACCAACCACAGTGCTTATGATCAATATTACTGCCGAATTCTGAAGGACAGTTCTGGCAGAGTGTCTCATTACAATGTGACCTGTTTCATGAGCAATTATTCCTTTCAGCTCTTCCGGTCTCCTGCTCATGTTAACAAGTTCGTCTGTTATAATAATTGTGCCTCCCGGAAGGGCAAATGCATTGGCACCAATTCTACCGCCTTTTCTTAACTGAAGATTAAAACTGTAATTACTATTATCAAACCAGGAGACGGTTTCTCTGAAAATTTTCTTCACTCCTGCTTTCTCTTCACTACTTAATTCTGAAGGGCTTGTATATTCCTCATCAAGAGATTTTAGAGCAAGTTCATCCACACTTACCAGAATAGATAGTGGAATCTGATCAGCAGCCTTTTCAGCAAGAGCCGGTATTCCCCATTTTACAGCACTGTAGGCAGCTGCAACTACAATAAGAAGAAGTACTGTGAAGATCCATTTGCTGTTTTCCAGCCATGCCACAAATAGTTCACTTCTGTTTTTGCTGAATCCCGCAGCAATCTTATCAACACTTTCATTATCTCTGGTTTCAAATCTACTGCCTTCAGGAAGATCTATATAACGTGGACTGTCTCCTGTTCTTCTGGAAATTGTCAGGCTGCTGATATGCCGCTTTTTTTTTATAACCCCGGATGTTATCAGCACCTGTCCGGTTTCATATACTGTGAGAATTGTGTCTGCAGCAGTAGCACTTACTCCGTCGTAGAGTTTACCTTTAACTGTTACTGAACCTGAATCAGAATCCAGAATTGATGTCAAAAAAATCTCCTGCTTCTTCGCTTATGGCGATTACATAACCATTATGCTCTGCTTTCTGTTGAATTGTTTGCCCTGGCAGGTTAAATGTGACAGAAAGCAGATTTAAAATAGATATTTATTGCTGATGTTTTTTCAAAGCACCAGCTTCCATAAGTTTCTTATATATATCGGTATTGTCGTAGTATCCTCTGAAAAGTTCTGAACCTGCACCAATAGCGTAGGTAATTACCGGAATACCTGTGTGAGTTCCTGAAGCATTTCCAACTCCGGCTCTTCTGTTCAGAATTTTCTTGGCAGTCAGAGTAACAGGATCATCATAACTGTAGAGAGATGCTTTACCTGATTTATTATCAAAATATTTGTTAAAGCTGTCAGAAATCTCTGACTGCTCTTCTTCTGAAAGGAAAAACCCCTCTGCACTGTCATTGATACCTTTCCATTTGAAACCAAAATTCTGATTCAGCAGGGGAATCAACTCTTTTAGTTCTGCTTTATTATCCCCTTTCTCTTCCTTGAATTTTTTCATAATGGCAGTGAACTTTTCAGCTGACATCTTCTGGTATCTGAGATACTCCAGATTAAGATCGTATCCAGTCTTATCTCTACCTACAGTAAGACCACCACATTCGTGATCACCGGTAATAACTATAAGAGTTTCAGCCGGATGCTTTTTATAGAACTCCAGAGCACTTTTTATTGCTTCATTAAATGCAATGGCTTCATGGAACATGGTTGCAGTATCGTGTCCGTGTTCTGCCCAGTCAATTTTCCCACCTTCAATCATCATGAAGAAACCTGCAGGGTTATCCAGTAGTTCAATTGCTTTGTCTGTAAGATCTTTTAGAGATACCTGATCTGTTTTACGATCTATTTCATAAATAAGGTCACCCTGAGAGCTGTTCTCTCTGGCAAAGGCGATAATTTTATCGTCTCCGGCTTTCAGTTTCAGGATATCTGCTTTACCTTTAACTACTTTATATCCGGCTTTAGTTACAAACTCCTCTTTAGTAATACCTTCTTTGCTCTTTTTGTCGGGACTTTTAAACCCACCAGCTCCAAAGAAGTTCAGCTTACTGCCTGGTAGCTCTTTTACTATTGCCCAATAAGATTTTCTTGAATCCTGGTGAGCGTAAAAACCTGCAGGAGTGGCGTGATCGATTGAAACCGATGTTAACAATCCGGTTTTCATTCCCATATCTCTTGCAGAGAATGCAATGGACCTTAAGGCGATATTCTTTGTTTTATCTACTCCAAGAGCTTTCTGAACAGTTTTCTCACCACAGGCAAGAGCTGTCGCAGCAGCTGCAGAATCTGTAATCCATGAGTTGTTACTGTGAGTAGTTGTTATTCCTATAGCCGGGAAATCTGTAAAACAGAGATTTTTCGGATTTTTGGCAGGAATCTCTTTGCCTGTAAGATATAGCTCTGTGAGGTGAACCTGAGCCAGACTCATTCCGTCACCTATGAAAAAGAATATGTATTTAGCTTTTTTCTTCTCTTCTGCTTTACAGGATGTAAAGAGAGGAGATAGGAAAAATATGATAATAATCAGAATTGACGATGCTTTTTTAATCATTTATATGCTCCTGGTAGAATTTTACCATTAAAAGTTATTTTTTTTACAGGAAAATGTGTTTAACATGTTAACTGTTGGGAGAAGAGTTCTTTTTTAGCAGCCCGGTAAATCTCTCAATATCTTCTTCTCTTGTGTCAAAGGATGTCATCCATCTTACTACAGACTCTTCTCTGTCCCAGATATAGAAGAAGTATTCATCCTGAAGAGGCTCAATCCAGTGAGAAGGGATTTTGACAAAAAGTCCATTGGCTTCAGCTTTTTCTATTAGTTCCAACTCAGGAATGTGAGCGATATTTTCAGCAAGCATTGCAGCTGCTTTGTTAGCATGAATAGCATTATCCTTCCATAGATTGTTACTTAGAAAAGCTTTAAACTGTGCACTTATAAATCTCATTTTTGATGCCAGCTGCATATTCTGTTTTCTCATATATGGCAGGCCTTTACCAAAATCGTTATTGAAAAACAGCAGGGCTTCACCGTAAATCATGCCGTTTTTAGTGCCACCAAATGAAAGAGCATCTACTCCTGCATCCACAGTAAATTCCCTGAAGTCCATATCCATTGCGACTGCAGCATTTGATATTCTTGCACCATCCATATGGAGAGGCATATTGTAGTGGCGACAGAAATCGGCTATCTCTTTTATCTCATCTACAGTATAGAGAGTACCAAGCTCTGTAGGCTGGGTAATTGATACTGCTCCGGGTTGTGAATGGTGCTGTTCACCAATAACGTGCATATGTGGTTTTAACTGGTCAGGGTGAAGTTTACCGTTACGATGCTCTACTGTAACTATTTTACAACCGGTAATCTTTTCAGGAGCTCCACACTCATCTCCGTTTATATGAGCTATATCAGTAGCAAGAATTGAGTTCCATGAATGGGTCATCGCTTTAAGAGCAAGTACATTGGCTCCGGTTCCGGTGAGTACAAAATGTGTGTCACAACCTTCTCCAAAATGCTGCTGAAAAAGTTTTTTCGTTTCTATTGTAAGAGAATCATCCCCATAAGCCTGTACATGTCCGCAGTTGGCACTGCTTATTGCTTCTATTATTGCAGGGTGTGCGCCGGAATTATTATCGCTGGCAAAGTTCCTCATATTGTCCTCCATAATGAACTATAAGTATATTTCAGAGAGGTCTCCATAGCAAGGGGATAAAACTAAGGTTTATAGATTGTTTTGTTTAATAGAAGGTGGTCTGAACTGACCCTGAATTGTTAACAGAAAGAAGCGTATGAACGCTCCTTTCCTGTTTTAATAAGCAGATTTTAATTTAAATAAGAGGTCTGCCTGTGTTTGAATCTGTGTCTTCTGAACTTTTCAGTTTGTTGTGTCTGTACTGCAGAGCTGCCAGAGCCTTTCTGTTTTCACTTTTTTCTTTAAAAAAACGCATAATATCCTCCTGATTTTCCTGTTTTTTTAACAGGAATAGTTTTTAACTCTCAATTATCCTGCGATACTCTCATAAACTTTGTATATACGCCCTTTTTCGCAGGATAGTATAAGCAATGCAATTAATATGCCATATGATGAAATTGTGAATACCCATTACTGGAAGGGATCTCTGTTTTTGCAGACCAGGGAAAAATCTTGCTGAAACAAGTCTCTGTCTGGTTGTGGCAAGATTTGCGGCTCCGGTTTCTGATATCTTTTTTTATGCATAATAAAAGCTTGCGGCAGTTTTTTTTTTATGCTAGTTTTGATTTAAGCTGGCTTACGGGCCATTGGTTTGTTGGAAGTTGTTGAGTTATTTCTGGAGAATTATTGTTGGTTAAGAAAGTTAGGGACCTTTTGTATGAGAAGTTCAGTAAAGATGGCTTCTTTGTAATTTCTGACTATAATTACAAAGTCATCTGGTGTAGCGAAGGGGCTGATTGCATAAGAGCAACAGATCTTTTGAAATCAAGAGTCAAAGGAAGATTGTGCTCTATCTGTACATATGAAAATATTGTACTGGTACCGGTTTCTGAGGATTTCCTGATCTATGCAGAATCAGATGGTGTCATTTTTGACAGACAGAATTGCGATAGCCTGATACTGCTCTGTGACATGATTCTGGATGAGCTCAAAGGAAACGCAGATACGAGGATACTATCCGGTAACAGTAGTATTATAAAAGGAATTCTGGAAGATGCAGGTCGCTATTCAACCTGTCCTTATCCAATACTGCTGACTGGAGAAAGCGGTGCCGGGAAGAGCAGGCTGGCATCATTTATTCATAAACAATCAAAACGTGAAGGTCAGCTGGTGAAAGAGAATTGCCCCAATATTCCTGAAGAGTTATTTGAGAGTATTCTTTTTGGTCATAAGAAGGGGGCTTTTACAGGTGCTGTAACAGACAGACCCGGTCTTATAGAAGAAGCTGACAGGGGTACACTGTTTCTTGATGAAATAACTGAAATTTCTCTTCAGTTCCAGAGTAAACTTCTTACTTTTATTGAAGAGGGAAGATACAGAAGACTGGGAGATGCAAGAGAAAAGTTTGCTGATGTAAGAATTGTAGCTGCAACAAACAGGAACCTTGAGGAAGAGATAAGAGAAGGACGCTTCAGGGAAGATCTCTATTACAGGCTCTGTGTACTTGAAATAAAGATACCTCCATTAAGAGAGAGGCTGGAAGACATAAGAGTTCTTGTTGAGGATAATAGAAAACTTCTTATGGGAAAACCGGTTGATGATTCGGGAATAGAAGCAATGATGGGTTATAGCTGGACTGGTAACGTGCGGGAACTTCTTAATTTCCTGATAAGGCTGGGAGTGGGGGAGTACGAAGTTGTAGATAAAGTGGCAGTTTTAAAAGAGTTACAGAAGAGTATAGGTCGGGATAAACCGGAGAGAGAGGAGTCAGCCTTACACTTGTGGAGCAGTTTCAAAGCAGGGGAGTCTTTCTGGGATGTGGTAAAAGAACCTTATCTGAAGAGGGACCTTAACAGAGAACAGGTGCTGAGGTGTATTCAGGATGGTCTTGGCAGAACAAAAGGGGTTTATAAAAAACTTCTTGGAATATATAACCTTCCTGAATCAGATTACAAGAGATTTATGAATTTCCTGCATACTCACAAATTTACCCGGTGTAGTGATGATGAAACTGTGTGTGAAAATCAGGTGACAAATTAGTTACTGAGTTAAATGAGTAAGAAAGAGTTTATGAGAAATATAGGGAGGTGGTTTATGTATAGTGATCTGAAAAGAAAGTATAAGGAAAGATTGCCTGAGCAGAGCGTTGAGGATATTGTCGGTATATTCCGGGAATTGAAGATTGATACTGAGATAACAGACTCTTTTATTCCTATGCCCCAGGTCTATTCACACAGAGTGGAGATTACTGATGACGGGGTAAATGTATTCGGTACAAATGGTAAAGGCCGCACTGAAATGTATAGTCTGGCAAGTGCTTATGCAGAATTAATTGAGAGGGTGCAGAATGGACTCTTCTCAGGGTTCGATAAAGAGTTTCTGTTTAAGTTGCAGAATGAGTTTGGATTTGTATATTATCCAGATGAAAAATATATAACAAAAGAGGAGTTCATGAAGCTTCCTGAAAAGGTAGTAAACGACTGTGTTAAATATAAGGGGAAGGCAAGAGAAAAATTTATTGAAGATTTTTTCTGCAGAATAGAAACCAATGGCCGGGATGGGGTACTGGGTATACCATTTTATGATTCAGCAGAAGAAAGAGTTGTGTATATTCCTTATAATCTGATTATGCTGGGAACCGGTTCAAATGGAATGGCTGCAGGTAATACTGTTGCAGAGGCAACATTTCAGGCACTGTGTGAATTAATGGAAAGATGGTGTGCTTCAAAGGTTTTTTATGAACAGCTTACTCCGCCGGATGTGCCGGATAGTTTTCTGGAGAAGTACAGTGCTGAGTATGAGACTATAGAGAAGATAAGAGATAAGGGGTATGAGGTAAAGGTAAAAGATTTTTCCGCAGGCCTGGGAATGCCCTCTCTCGGACTGCTGGTTATTGACAGAGAGAGAGGTAAGTATCAGTTGAATATTGGAAGTGAATCGCATTTCGGAATTGCTTTGAGTCGTTGCCTGACTGAAATTTATCAGGGATTTGCTGGGGACAGAGAGTTTAAAGACAGATTCCTTGATATACCTGAAGCTGAACTGGAGATGTTCACAGATGACTCTGAAAAGAGCCAGATTGCCAGGAGAAGGGAGTTCCAGAACTTTACCAAAGATAATAGTGGCAGGTTTCCGCAAACTCTTTTTGGAAGCAAACCGGATTACAGTTTTGATGCCCGGGTATTTGAAGCCTGTGATTCATATGAAGAAGAGGTGAAAAGGTATTCAGAAAAGTTTCACGGGCAGGGTTTCAATGTCTATATAAGAGATACGTCATTTCTGGGTTTTCCTACTGTTTACGTGTATATACCGGAAGTCTCTTTTATGGGTAAAAAATCTGTAATTGTTGATAATAGCAGAAGAGAGAAGTTCCCTCTTGTTGAAATCGATAAGAGCAGAGAACTTTTCTATAAAACCCGTCAGTGCAATAAAGAAGAACTTGAGGCTCTTGTACGTACTCTTGAGTGCTGTAAAGGGGGAATGCTGTTTGATCTGTTTAGTATCAGTCTTTCTGATGAGAGTGATCATGGAGATATGCCGGTACTGTTTTTTGTATCTCTTCTCAGATATAAGCTGCAGCACTTTCCTGAAGCTTACAAAGCATTTAAAGAGTTTTATGGTACAAGAAAGGAAAAGCTGGACTATTACGATCTTGTAGAGGAGTATCTTAAACTTAAAAGCGAAGGCATGAATGATACTAAGATATTAAATGAGTTAAAAAGAAGTAGTGGTAAGGATATAGAAATTGTGGAAGGAGTATATGAAGATCTGAAAAACAGTAACTCTGTGCTGGATAATATTCCTCTGCCCAAATGCCCCGCATGCAGTGAGTGCCCGTTAACAGATTCCTGTAATACCTCCCGCCAGTTCAGGTTGTCAAGAAAGATATACAGAGCTATGAAAGAGAAGAATATCAGGCAGAGAGATGTTTCCACTTTACATTAAGAAGAGTATTAAAATATCAGATAAGTAGTTGGGAATGAAGGTACGTTTTCTGTACCTTCAGATATCAGAGGCTCTCTATATAAGCTGCAAGATCTGCAATTGTTTCATAATTAAAAATCTCAACCAGAGAGAGTTTGTTCTCTATTTCGTCGTTAATTCTGTTTACCACCTGTGTTGCCAGAATCGAATCTCCACCAAGTTCGTAAAAATTGTCTTCAGTTTTAAGCTCTTCAAATCCCAGCACATCTCCCCATACTCTGGCTACCAGTAGTTCAGAATCACTGTACTTATTATTTTCTCTGCCAGTAAGCAGAGCTGTTTTACCTCTCTTCCCGGAGGTTTCGGATATCTGCCTTGAACTGTCGGGACGGGTATCCAGAACTTTTTTTATTCTGTAATCCATATCAAACTGTGCGTTTTTCAGAAGGTTAATCAGTTTACTGTTAATGTTGAGCTCACCAATAAGAACTTTACTGATACCTCTGTTCATTATCTCATCCATAGCGGATATAGCTGTGTTGGTTGGTATCGCTTTAAAGATAATATCAACATTTACATTGTAATTAACCGCCATACCGGTTTCTTTCCAGGTAACCCAGTTTATTGCCAGAGTTGTAAAACCGTTACGGTTCCTGAGATCTGAATAGGTATCAAGAAACGCATTGGCAGCAGTGTAATCTGTCTGTCCCGGATTCATAAGATATGTGGCAACTGAAGAGAAGAGAATCATGAAATCCGGTTTATCTTCTCTTGTAAGATGATCCAGAATCCAGGTTCCGTCAATTTTAGGCTGAATAACGTTTGTGAATTTTTTCTCCTCTTTTCTAACCAGAAGACCTTCCCCTTCTACTCCCGCACCATGGAATATTCCGTTAATTTTACCTGATTCAGAGTGAATCTCTGAAACCGCACGTTCCATAGATTCCATATCTGAGGTATCTGCACTGATTACTCTGATTTTGGCACCTGTAGCTTCTGCTCTTAAGATACCTTCAATTTTTCTGTAGAGTTTTGTATCACTCCTGACCTCTTCACTTTCCCACATATTACGGGGAGGTATCGACGATCTGCTTATAAGATATATAGTTGATGCAGGTGCTTTGTTGCCAAGCCAGGATGCTATTTCAAGTCCTATACCTCCTGTGCCACCTGTTATTAACCATGTGCCGTCAGGTCTGATGTTAACAGGTCTCTCTTTGAGAGCTTCTTTTTTTACCGGTACAAATTTTTCATAATATAGTTTTTTATCTCTAAGGGCGTAGAGCCTGTGAGTTTTTTCTGCATTAATAAGCTGAATAATTGCGTCGTTACTTCCTGAATTATCTATGTCAACAGATCTTATATGGAGGTTTTCACACTCCTTCTCTATAGCATTGGCAAGGCCTGTGATAGCTGTGTTTTCCGGTGAAAGAACTAGTTCATCTCCTGTTATCATATATGCGTGATCAGTAATAACCGTTACCTGCACCTTGTCATGAGGTCTGTACTTCTGGAGGCTCTTACCAAGTTCTGCAAGAAAATAGAGATTAACTCTCTTGTGCCTGTTAAGAGATTCAATGCTCATTGACTCATTCAGAGAGTCACAGAAAAAGAGTATTTCAGTCAACTCTTCTGAGTTTATATTTTTGAACAGTTTCTGAAAATCCTCTTCACAGTTTCTCAGAATATAACTCTCTTCATTACTGATGCTGAAGTTATCACCATGATCTACTCTCACAAATTTTCCGCCCCTCTTCTGTAGTTCCGGTATGAGTGGAGATGCAATTCTGCTTTTGCTGTTAAAAAGAAGAGTTGTACCTTTTGACAATTCTCCGGCCGAAAGGGATGTGCTCTCTTCAACCCACTCCATGTGATAGTATAACTGACCTTCCAGTGAGCCCGATTCAGTTGTTTCAGGAATGTCCAGCCAGCACCTTTTCCTGTCAAAAGGGTAGGTGGGAAGAGGTACTTTCACGGGCTGCAGATCTTTGTATAAGCTGTTCCACTTAACACTCCCGCCATTAAGAAACTGCTTCAGCTGCCTTCTTATATTCATAGGAGTAGCTTTTAGTTTTTTATTTACAACTTCATTTATCTCCCCTTCAGAGTAGAAAACATCTTTCAGTTCATTAATATTATCTGCTTCTGATGCATATTTAAGTTTTCGCAGAAGATCACTTATATCAGAGCTTACAATTGCTGCTCTCTTTTCATAATGTCTTCTGCCGGTATTAAGTGTGAAGCAGATATTTCTTAAAACAGGCGATTTCTGCTCTTTTATGTGAATATAGTGATTGAGAATCTGTTGTCTGAGAGCTGTGTCAGATTTTGCTGAAAGAGTAAAGCAGTAGCATTCTGCATCTTCACTTTTCTCCTGAGTATCTGCTGTATGTTCTTCCAGTACCATGTGGCAGTTTGTACCACTGAAACCAAAAGCTGTTACACCACAGATCAGAGGGGAGTCTGAATCCAGGTTTACAGGTTCATCATTTACGAATAGTGCTGACTCCTCAAATGGGATATTGCGATTTGGACATGTCATATTTATTGAAGGAGGAAGAACCCGGTTCTTCAGAGCCATAGCAGATTTAATGAAACTCAGAATTCCTGCAGCTTCAAAAAGGTGTCCTGTAATAGTTTTTACAGAGCCAGCTGCACAAAACTGTTTCATTCCGGTATGTTCATCAAATGCAGCTTTCAGACCCCGCATTTCAGCAGGATCTCCCACTCTTGTGCCTGTACCGTGAATCTCTATAAAAGAGAGGTTCTGTGGATCAATGCCTGATCTCTCCCATGCATCCAGAATCACTTTTTTCTGGGCTTCCGGTCGTGGGGCTGTTATACCTGCAGAGTGGCCGTCCTGATTTATTGCACTACCCTTTATTACGCAGTAGATATTGTCCCTGTCTCTTAATGCATTTTTCAAAGGTTTGAGTACTACAGCTGCAGAACCTTCTCCAATACCTGTTCCATCTGAATTATCATCGAAAGTTTTGGTTCTGCCATCAGCAGATTCTATGCCAACTTTGTCCTTGTAGGAGAGGGGAATCAGGTTTATACGAACTCCTCCGGCAACAGCCTGGTCACAATCACCACTCACTATTCCCTGGCATGCCAGATGTATTGCAACAAGAGAGGAGGAACATGCAGTATCCACCATTATTGCCGGTCCGTTAAGGTTAAGAAAATATGAAACCCGTCCCGGTACAATGGATGAGAGGTTACCTGCTACAGACTGAGGTATAAGTGAAGGATCTATCTGATGAATCATCTGGAAATAGTTTACTCTTGCATCATCTGAAAATCCTGTGTAGATTCCGGTTCTGTATTTCTGAAGACTGGTTTCTGAATTACCTGAATCTTCGAGAGCTTCATATGCAGTCTCAATAAAGAGCCTCTGGTTAGGATCCATAAGACCAGCCTCTTTGGGAGAGAGTCTGAAAAACCTGTAATCAAACTTATCTATCTCTTTAAGATATCCGCATTTAAGATATCTCTGTCTGTTACGTTCCGGGTCCCTGTCAGGTTTGAGGCCGTAACTGAATTCAAGAAAACGGTCAGTATCTGACATTCGGATATCAGATATTCCGTGTATTGAATCCCTGCCTTCCATCATGTTTTGCCAGAGTTGTTCTTTATTATCTGCCAGAGCTGTTCTTACAGCTATACCTGTTACTGCAATATCCATTGTTCTGCTTTTTCGTTTCATTCTGACTCCTTCAGAGCGCTGTACCGGGGATATAAGTGGCTGGTCTGGGTTTCATCAACTACTCTTATTAATCTTCTATTCTGCTCTTCTGCGGGTACCTGTTTACCTGCAAAGATTGACTGCAGGAGTTCAAGGGATCTGTCCATTGTATCTTTATCGGGCTCAAGATCTTTATCTTTCAGTCTGAAACATAGCTCTTTAAGTTCCCGGAAGCAGGGAAGTACCAGCTCCTGATATTCAGAAAGTGAGCTGTTTCTGTTTTTTGTGCAGACAGCCATTGCCAGACATCTTTCGGGTATTCCCGGAATAGAGGCTTTGAAGTTTTCAGGTTTAAGTTCCTGAAGATTCATAAGATCCTCTCTGGTACTGGAAGAGTAGAGCTTGAGGTTACTGAACTCTTTTTTAAGGAGATTGTTGAGGGTACTACCGGGACCCAGCTCAAGAAATGTATTTACTCCTGCATTAATCATGAAGTTTACTGACTGATGCCAAAGAACCGGAGAGGTTATCTGTTCAACAAGTTTCTGAGGTATTTCACGACTGTTTCTGTATGCCCTGGAAGTGCAGTTGGAAATAACAGCCCAGCCAGGGAAGCTGAACTCATATTTTGAGATCTCTTCCCTGAACTCATCTGCCGCTTCGTGCATAAGAGGGCTGTGGAAAGCAGCACTTACCCTCAGTGGGGTTATGGCTCCACCCTTTAATGAAAGTTCTTCTGAAGCTTTTATAACACCTTCATTTATACCGGAAATTACTATCTGCTTTGAGGAGTTGAAGTTTGCAGCAACAACAGTTGTACCTTTATCTGTAATGTTCCGGCAGGTTTTTTTTACCTCCTCTGCTTCCAGACCCGATACAGCAGCCATTTTCCCATTCAGGCTCCTGCTCATGAGTTCTCCTCTTTTTCTGACAATTTTTACAGCATCCCTGAATCTGATACTGCCACTGCATACAAGAGCTGAATACTCTCCAAGACTGTGTCCTGCAGAAAAAGATGGTGTAATACCTATTTCCTGATGATAGACTCTGTATTTTGCAACAGAGAGAGTAAGTATTGCAGGTTGTGCATTTTCTGTTTTTGTAAGTTCCGATGCTGATGTTTCGAAACAGAGTTTTTTCATATCCAGATCAAGTATATCTGATGCTTCTTCAAAAATCCGGGATGCAACAGGGAAATGGGTACATAGCTCTTTACCCATGCCACGTTTCTGGGAGCCCTGTCCCGGGAATATCAGTGCAAGCTTATCCACTTTTTTTACCTCATTTATTTTAGTCAACTCTCCAGTCAAATTTTCTGGTAACAAGATAGAGAGAAAGAATTGTATACAAAGTTATTATTATAAGATTTATAAAAAAATCTGCTCCGGTATTTCCACCAAGAGAGTCCCTGAATGCTTCAGCAATATATGTGGTGGGAAGAACTATTGAGAAGTACTGAAGAAAAACCGGAAGATTTTTAGCCGGAACCATAACCGGAGCAGCAAATACCAGTATTGGAAAAACCACCTGAGTAACAATATTTGCATGGTTACTGTTTTTAGAATAGATACCAATTACTGCTCCAATACCTGAAAGGGCAAAGCCACTGATAATAAATAGTGGTATAAGAAGAGGGTGAAGAGTTATCGGAATTCTGAAGAGCAACTTACCTGTAATAAGAACTGCTGCCATTGCAGGCATTGAAAAAAGAGTGCATCTCATAACAAGTGCAATAATAAGGCTCATTCTGGAAACAGGAAGAGCTGCATAGTGTTCAAAATATCTGTTCTGTTTCATCCAGCCCATTTGATTGGCAAGAGTATTGAGAGAACCGATTACTACTGAGAAGACGATGTTGCCGGTAACTACATAGTTGGCAAAACCTATCTGATAGCCAAGAATCATAAAAAGGAAGAACAGAGTTACTATTGGAATAAAGCTGCTGAGAAGTATATACCAGACCCAGCCGGTTCTTATATTAAGAAGTTGTGACCAGGTGAGATAAAATATATCTCTTATGGTTTTATAGATTAATCCGGGTTTCTTAGTTTGTGAAATCACTATCTCTTCCTCCAAAATGGAGATATACATCTTCAAGGGTTGTGGTGAGCATTCTTATATCTTCAAGTGAATCAAAATCTGTTGAGTGCATTATGGAGCCAAGCTTTTCTGATGCTTCAGATTTAGTTACCTGAATCGTCCAGTATCCTGGTTTTATTTCAAATGCATCGGAGTTATGTTTAAGGCATTCAGGTTTAACTCCGGGGATTTTCTCTTTTGCAGTCAGCATTAGTCGTATTTTATCAGAAACAGCGGATTTCAATTCTCCCGGAGTACCGGATGCTATAAGAGTTCCTCTGTCAACAATTGCTACATGATCTACAATGTTATCTGCTTCGTGTATATTGTGAGTAACCAGAATAATAGTTGTTCCTTTTGTTCTGCACAGCTCTTTCAGAGTATTCCAGAGGAGAGCTCTGTTTGAGGGATCCAGATGGTTGGTTGGCTCGTCAAGTATCATTACCTGTCGATCTCCTATCAGAGCTGTGGCTATTCCAAGCATTTTGCTCTGACCTTCACTTATTCTCTCCATCAAAGAATAACGTATGGAATCGAGACCAAGTTGCATCAAAAGTTTATCTGTCTCTTTTTTTGCATCTACTCTGGAGAGGCCTCTGAAAATACCTGTAAAATATATCGCCTCCCATACTTTATGGCTCCAGAGAATCCATGGGGTCTGGGAGAAGTAGGATATGTAGTGGGGAACAAAAGATGGATCTTTAATAATGTCAGTGTTATTAAGTAATATTCTGCCGGATGTGGGTTTTATAAGAGCAGCCATCTGTTTTATGAGTGTGGTTTTACCTGCTCCGTTAGGGCCGAAGATTCCGTATATAACACCTTCAGGTATTTCCAGATCTATCTGATTGTTTGCTGTTACACCACTCTTCTTATAAATTTTTGTAAGATTCTCTATTCTGTAGACAGGGTTACTCATTTTTTACCAGTCCTTTTTTTGATGATGTTCCATAATATCAGTTTTTTTAATGTAGCTTTCTTTTAACTCTTTATCACTTATGACCTGAATTTTTTTAGTTAACTCTTCTCCGGGGTCTTTAACTGAGATTCCAATAAGATAGCCGGGAATATCTCCAAGTACTAATGAAGAGTATCGGGAATCTGTCCGGGGAACCACAGTAATTCTGGAAGGAGGTAAGGAAAATCCGCTTCCATAAGCTTTTAAAAGACTCTCTTTTAATACCCATATTCTGAAAATCTCTTCAGGCTGCTTTTCAGGAGACAATTGTTTAATATGGGCTATTTCCGGTTCTGAACAGAAAACTTCTGATGGAGGAGGAGATGATAGGTTTAGCTTTTCAATATCTATACCAACTCTATGTTCAGATACAGCTATAACTATAAATGAACCGGAGTGGGATATATTGAAGTCCGGTGTATTCTTTAGGTCTATCCATGGTCTGTTGTATCTTGTTCTGTCTATTCTGAGTTCTGAAGGCGCCACCCCGGTTATACCTGAAATAGTATCAAGTATAAGGAGTTTCCCCAGAAAGGATCTGTACTGATCTTCTGTTTTTCTGAACTTTCGTACCTCTTTGGCCAGATTATGGTTAATAAGTGAGAGTAGTGAGCCAAACTCTCCAACAGAAGGAACTTCCCTGAATTCCACAGCTCTTAAGATCATGCTGTACTGTTAATAAGTCCTGTAATTTTATCTGCAGAACTGTTTATAAAAAAGTGATCTCCCTGAAACATATGAACTGAAACGTCCTCTTCGGTGTAGTTGTTCCATTCAAAGATATCACCTTCTGCAAAGTTGTCTCTGTCACCTCTTATGATTGTCAAGGGAGATGAAACCGGAACCGGTGGATAGGGGAAGTTGTTCTCTTCAATTAATCTGAAATCGTTTCGAAGTACCGGAAGAAGAAGATTGCATAGTTCCGGCTCTTCAGTAAAACCAGGAGGAGTACCTCCTATAGAAGAGACTTTTTTTAAGAAAATATTATCAGGCAGATGTGACAGAGGCTCACGTTTATTGTACAGATGAGGAAGAGCTGTGCCCGATATAAATATACGGGCTGGAGGCTTAAGCTCTGCATTGTCAATAATCCCTCCTGCACCCAGAGCCAGAAGGCCTCCAAAACTGTGACCAAATATCATATAATCCTCTGAGTCTGTATCAATTCTGTCAGCCAGATCCTGAATGGCTTCGTTAAAATCTATGTAGAGAGGATCTTTAATTCTGGTACCTCTTCCTGACAGTTCAAGAGGTATCAGTTCTGTTTCAGGTGATAGTAGTCGCTTCCAGCGTCTGTACATAGAGGCTGAACCACCGGCATAAGGAAGACAGTAGAGTCGGGTTTTGGTCATCTGATAATAGTTGCACAGATAAAAAGGAAGTGCAACACAAAGATCACCGACAGACACGGGCAAACAGGGACAAACACCAGTCTTCGCCTACGGCTACTCCCTGGCCAAGCAGGTGATTAAATAAACTATTGTTTTTCCTGCCCCTGAATTTAACACAATTTGTTAAAGATATTTAGTTCTTTTTTTCCTACACCTGCGGGTGACTCTGTTTGTTATTGTTCTTTGTGTAACCTGATAACAATCTGTTCTATGGACAAGTCAAAAACGCTAATACACGCTAATAAAACCCCCAATTCACACAAAGGAAACAGCCACAGGATTGTATAGTCAAATATCTGTAATGCTGATTGTTATAAGTAACACGGAGTGTAGGGGTCTTCGAATGAAGGGAGGAACGAAGTGGAACCCGAATAATGTCGAAGATGGGAGACGCGTCAGCGTTATCTTTATTTAACAAGTTATAAAATTGTTTTTACCATAACGAAGTATGCTCCCGTTTTATTGTTAAAAAAGTCTTTTTATTTGTTAAAAGGGCGTTCTCTGAATTTCTTTATGAGGCCTTCAGTTGAGCTATCCCAATCTGTCTTTTTTTCTGCACCATTTGATTGCAGAGAAGGAATAATCTGCTTTGCAAGAATTTTCCCCAGTTCAACTCCCCACTGATCAAAAGAGTATATGTTCCATATGATACCCTGAGTAAAGATCTTATGTTCATAGAGAGAAACCAGTTTTCCAAAAGATGCGGGAGTAAGTTTATCGATAAGAATAGTATTGGTTGGACGATTGCCTTCAAAAGTTTTGAAAGGAATCAGATTTTCAGGTGTATCTTCAGCTATAAGCTCTTCTCTGGTTTTACCAAAAGCCAGAGCTCTTGTCTGGGCAAACATGTTGGCAATTAGTATTTCGTGGTGGTTCTTATATTTGCTTAATGATTTACTGAACCCTATGAAATCTGCAGGAATAACAGACGTCCCCTGGTGGAGGAGCTGGAAGAATGCGTGTTGCCCGTTAGTACCTGGTTCACCCCAGATAACAGGGCCGGTGTGATATTCTACAACTTCACCATTTCTATCTACAGATTTACCATTGGATTCCATGTCTCCCTGCTGAAGATAGGCAGGGAAAAGTTTCAGGTACTGATCATAAGGAAGCACTGCATGAGTTTCACAATCAAAGTAGTTACGGTACCAGACTCCTATAAGAGCCATTATAACAGGAAGGTTCTTTTTGAAGGGAGTTCTGCGAAAGTGGTTGTCCATAGCGTGGAAACCTTCCAGCATTTCTGTGTAGTTTTTTTCTCCTACAGCAATCATAATAGGGAGTCCTATAGCTGAAGTAAGTGAGTAGCGCCCTCCAACCCAGTCCCAGAATCTGAAAATATTGTTTTTGTTTATTCCGAAAGCAGTAACAGCTTCTATGTTTGTAGAGAGAGCCACGAAGTGATTCTCAACAGCTGCTTCTGTTTTGTAGTGATCTACAAGCCATTGACGTGCAGTTGCAGCATTTGTCATGGTTTCGATAGTAGTAAATGTTTTGGAAGCAATAATGAAGAGGGTCTCTTCAGGGTTAACAAGTCTCAGGGTTTCTTCAATATGAGATGGATCCACATTTGAAACAAAATGGAAGGTCAGATTTCTGTCTGAATAGCTCTTCAGCGCTTCATAAGCCATGGCGGGGCCAAGGTCTGAGCCACCAATTCCTATATTTACTATACTCTTAACAGGTTTACCGGAAAAGCCTTTCCAGTTACCTGATCTTACTCTTTCAGAGAGAGCTGCCATAGATGAGAGTACATCTCTGACTTCAGGTATCACATCCTGACCATCAACCAGAAGTTCAGCATCAGTTCTGTTTCTTAAAGCAGTATGAAGTACAGCTCTGTCTTCAGTTTCATTAATGTGTTCACCGGAGAACATTCTGTCTATCTCTTCTTTTAAATCTGACTCTTCTGCCAGCTTAATAAGAGCTTCCATTGCCTGACTATCAAGAATGTTTTTCGAATAGTCCAGAAGAATGTCCTCAAAAGAGCAGCTGAAGTTGCTGAAACGATCTTTATCTTCAGCAAAAAGTTCTTTTATTGTTACATTCCGGAGTCTTTCAAACTCCTCCTCAATATTTTCCCATACGTTGTTGTTCTGTTCTTCTCTGTTCATTTTTTTAGTTGTCTGTAAAAAGTGATTTAATGTGGTGGGATAACTGCTTCAGCTGAAACGGTTTGGGCATATAGTGCAGAATCCTCTCTTTAAAAAATCTGGTTTCAAGATACTCTTTGCCGTAACCACTGGCTATTAGAATTTTGATGTCCGGGTTTATCTCCACAAGCTTGCGGTAAACTTTTTCTCCGGTTATTCCCGGCATCTGAACATCCAGTATAACAAAGCTGATTTCAGATATGTTTTCCAGATACCTTTTTATACCTGACTCGCCATTTTCGGCAGTGATACAGGATATGCCTATAAGATTCAGCATATCACGACCAATATCTCTTATGACCTCGTCATCATCTATCAGTAAAGCTGTGCGTTTTACTGAGTCCATTTCATACCTCAGTTCTTTTTAGCTTTTACCAGTCTTTCTACGGTATAAGTTCCAAGGTGCACTTCTGATGAGTTCCTTGTTTTTGCATAAACCCTTACTTTGAGTTTTGCAATATTGTTCTTGTTCTTCTGAAGTTCTTCAATAGAGCTCTGACTGTAACCAAATTCACCTTTTACAGTAATAAGTGAACTCTGCTGCCCCGGACTTAGCGGGTTTTTCAGAGCTATCAGTCCTCCGGCGGTGAATTCACTGCCATTTGATTCGTGGATGAAGCTGGCTCTCAGAATTATATTGTGAAGTGGTGTGGCACCAACATTCTTCAGTTCGAAATTTATTGCCGGTACAATGACTATTCTGCTACTGGAAGCATGTTTGTATTCCCAGTTGCCTTTTATCTTATTGAGCTGAATAGATTTTGCAAGTTTCAGAGCTTTGTCCTCTTTTGCTTTCTGTGCAGCTTTCTCTTCTTCTGAGAGGTTCACGTTAATACCCTCTATTTCCTGTTTAATGGGGAAGGTGCCTATATGAACAGGAGAGGAGTTGGTTTTTGCAAAGATTTTGACTCTTACTTTCTTCCAGGCTTCTATATTTTTAAGGAATGCCTCTTTTGAAGAGGCTTTGTAGCCATGATTTGAATTCATTGTTACATCAATACTCAGATCACCAGGTTTAAGAACTCTCTTGAGAGGAAGTGTAAAACCGTCACCCAGCTGCTCGTTGCTGTCCAGAAACTGGAAAACCGCAGTAAATTTAAGGCTTTTAATATCTTTTTTACCAATATTCTGAACCTTAAAACTTATTGATGGAACAATTGTTACTTCATATGGAGTAACTCTTTTATTTACCCATCTGCTGCTCTGGGATTCAACTTTAAGTGACGCTTTAAGCTCTTCCGGTGAAATGCTTGAGTTACACTCCTGTACAAGGAAGATGATGAATATTATCCCTGCAACAGCACTTATTGCCCTGCCCCAGAAACCGGGACGTTTGTGAAAAGGTACGTTGTACCCTTCTTCCAGTTCATTACCTAACTCAGCAAAATTATTATGTTCTTTATTTTCCACTTCAAGCCTCTCGATTTTTACATAATATACTGGGTTTTTTTTGAAATTACAACCCTGAGTATAATTGTGGAACCCTTGACAAACAGCTCAAAAGTTTCTAAGTTATACTCTTTATTCTAAAGATAATATATTTATTATTCTAAATATAGAGTCATGTACTGATGACTTGCCTGGAGAGATGTAAAGTGAAAAGAGATTATATGGCAGATCTTGACCTGCGTCGCAGGCTTCTTGACTGGTTGAAAGATAACAGAATTTCAGAGAAGGCTGCAGAGATGGCAGCTGAAGCTATTGATAGTGGCGGTAAAATTCTTATATTTGGTAATGGAGGATCTGCTTCACAGGCTTCACATTTTGCAGCGGAGCTGGTTAACAGGTTCGACTTTGATCGTAAGGCTATTGGAGCAATAGCTCTGACTACAGATACCGCAAACCTTACCAGTATAGCTAACGATAGTAGCTATTCCCGGATCTTCAGCAGACAGGTGGAGGCAATAGGTAGTGCTGGTGATCTGGCAATTGGTCTCTCTACCAGTGGTACTTCAGAAAACGTTTTGCTTGCACTGGAAACTGCCAGGCAAAAAGGATTGAAAACTATTGGAATAGGTGGTAACAATCTTGAAGCTTATGAGAAGCTTCCTGTGGATATGGCTATTGGAGTACCTACTGATGATACTCCTGCAATTCAGGAAATGCATCTGTTTATTCTTCACAGAATCGCAGGTTACCTGGAGTGGAAAGCCGGAGGTGAAGGGTAATGAAAGATTATAAAGGTGTATCCTTCTCCTTTAAGGCCAGAAAACTTGGAAGAAGAAGACGTTTCCTGCTCTACCTTATTATATTTGCTCTTGTTGCAGGAGGAGTAACTGTATACAGGTTTATTTCTGAAGGCAACAGTATAGATGAGTATCAGCAGAAGCTGGCGGGGCACAGTAAAAAAGAGAAGATGAATCCTCCCCCGGTCGGTATCTTTTTCAGAGACACTGAAAAGGAATTGAAAGCTCTCTATTACCTTGATAAAGGAATGGATCAGCAGGCTCAGAATCTTTTGAATACACTTCAGACTTACTCAGGGAGAATAGATCATAAAGCAATTCTTAATGGATTTGTTGATAGAGGTCGTTATTCAGGTATTATTGTATATTCCGATTTTCTACTTGGTTATGGAGTTGATGCAAACTACTTCAGAGCTTTGGGAGCAACGGCTTTTCTGGATAGTAAGAAGAGCATAAAACACCTGGCTGCAATAGGTGAGGATATCAGAAAGGCTGAGGCCAAAGCTATAAAAAAACTTGAAAAGATCAACAGACAGATAGATTCAGGTTTTGTGGATTTTGTTTTTGATAGAAATGGAAAGGCAATTGGTGCTTTCAAAGTAAAGAATGAATCTGTGAGATCAAGTATCAGGGGTATGGAACTGAATGGATTCAGGGGAGCTATGAAGAGTGGGCTCTCTCATTATAAACTTACTCTGGACAAAGATATACAGGAAATTGTACATAAAAGCTTTTCAGGTTTTAAAGGATCTTTTGTTCTTCTGGACCTGAGAGATAACGGAGTACTGGCAGCTTATTCCAAACCCTTGGGAGAAGATGGTAATACTGTTTTTACCAAAAAATATCTTCCGGCATCTGTTGTTAAGCTTATTACTGCTTTCTCCTGGATGCACAGTAATAAAAGACGGGACTCTTTCTTTCCTTTTAAATGTCTTGGAAACATGAGAGTAGACGGAAAAACATTCTACGACTGGTCCCGTCACGATCAGCTGAACTCAGTTATGGATGCTATGGCTGTATCCTGTAATATGGTTTTTGCCAAATTCGGGCTTGAAATGAAATATCCCTATTTTTCTGAACAACTGAAAAGATTTGGATTCAACAAGGCTCCTGTTTCAGATGGCTTTGTGAAGATGGACTTTGGTGAAATCAGTATGCCGGAGAATGATTATGATCTGGGGAAAATGTCTATCGGCCTGAAAAATATAAAAATGACTACTATTCACGGTGCATATATTGCTGCGTTGATTGCCAGAGAAGGGGCCTGTTCAGATCCGTACCTTATCAGGAACGTAACAAATCTGATTGGTATAGGAGTTGCAGAAAATGCCCCTGAAGAGAAAGTTATAATTAAAGACAACAGATCCCTTGGTGTAGTCAAAGAATCGATGCTTGCTGTAATGAATGCAAAAAACGGTACGGGACGCCGGGGTAATGTCGAAGGTATGAAGGTTGCTGCAAAAACAGGGACAGCAGGTGAACGGAGACCTGGATTCCATGCTATGATGATTGGTTTTTTCCCTGCAGATAAACCACTTTATGGCTTTGCACTAAGACTTGAACATGGGGGAAAGGCTGATAAAGCCGGAACCAAAGTGTTAAAACGTTTTCTGACAGGAGTCAGAAGCAGGTTAAGGAAATAATATGAGAACTCTGTTTATACTACTTATTGCAATTATGTCCCTGAATCTCTCTGCCAGGGTGTTTGTTTTTCCTTTCAGAGTAACTCCTGAAGATAAAAAAGAGATACGGTGGCTTGGAAGAGGCGCGTCAAAGTTTCTGAGTCTGGGACTTGAACAGAACGGCTTTGGCACTATCGATGATGAAGTCATGAGTCATCTGCTGGATCGCCACAATATATCTTTTCCTTATACTATGTCCAAAGCTACAGCTATTGCTCTTACAAAAAGCTGGAATGGTCGATATCTTGTTTCAGGTGAAGTCTCCTGTGGAAACACTGAAGGTGAGATTCAGTTAAGAGCATGGATTATTGATCTGGTGGATGTGAAACAGTACTATTCTCCTCTTATAAAAGGGAGAATTGACGGTATTATAGATGTGCAGAAAGAGCTTTTGAGGTTTATTCTGAACAGGCTTTCAAATAAAAACAGTAAGCCACTTAAGCTGGATGTACTGAAAATGTCCAACCATGCATATGAACTCTTTGTTAAGGCTGAACTTGTTAAAGACAGTAATAAGAGACTGGAATTCTTAAGAAAGATAGTTAAAGATTTTGGTAATGTGGAAGCTTTCTGGTTTGAAATAGCACGTGAACACTATTCAAAGGGAGATTACAAAGGTGCCTATGGGGCTCTTGGATCTGTAAAAAACGAACTGTCTGCAAGAACAAGATTTCTGAAAGGTCTGACTGAATATTCCATGGGAAGAAAATCAGAAGGAGCTGTACTTTTTGAAGAGCTTGGTAAAGAGTGGTTTTATCCCTGTGAATCTGCAAACAACATCGGTGTAACAGCTTTTATGAACGGAAGATATCTGCAGGCGGAGAAATCTTTTATAAAAGCTCTTAAGATAAGAAAAGATTCCAGAGTATATCTGAATCTTATTATTACTTTTATGAAACTGAACCGTGTTGAGGAAGCAAGGCGATTCTGTACTGTGGCTCTGAGAACCTATCCGGATAATAAAGATTTCCTGAAATTCTTCCAGTATTTTCTGACAGTTTCTGATAGCAGGTACAGAGATGCTGTTATGGATCTGTTTCAGGAAAAGATTCCTGAAATACATATAGAAGAGAAAGTGCCGGTTGTACAGGTGGGAATGATGAATCCCTTTTCTGTAGATTCCTGTTTTAAAACTGCAGGATTCAGAGGTGCAGCTGAAACATTCAGAAGAGATAGTGCAGATATAGATGGTGATCTTGAGAGGCTGGGAAACATACTTGAGGCAAATCCTTTTATTGATGAGTATTACAGAATGTCAGGTTTCCTGTATATGAGAAAGAAACAGTTCTATAAAGCTGAAGTCTATATGAGAACTGCTCTCTGGCTGAATCCGGTTGGAGAGAACTATTTTGCTCTTCTGGAGCTGTTTACTTCAGCAGATAAAGACTATGAAGCTGAGGAGATGAGATCTCTGATAAAGAGGGATTTCGGTAACAGTGAAGAGATTAATGAAAGACTGAAAAAATATTGATCTGATGGGGTGTTAAGGGAGTTTTCAAATCTTGACACTCTATTTTTTAAATGCTAACATCAGAATTCAGAAAAGTGAGGTTTGAAGATGAAAAAAAGCGAAAAAGAACACCTGAAAGAAGATCCCCTTGTAAACTTTATTGAAGAGGCAATGGTAAAGATCAGAGAGAACAAAAAAACTATAATTAACTGGTTGGCTACTGCTGCTTTTCTGATTGTAGTTGTGGTGGTTGCAATCTACTTAAGAAACAGTGCTGTGGAAAATGACAATACTTCATATGCCAAAGCTGTGGATATTGTAGCTTCAGAAACAATGAGTTCAGGAGAAAAGATTACTGCTTTGGGTAAACTGGAAACCAGTGACGGACTGTCATCAATTGTTCCTCTTTATATCTCTTCAATATATTTTAAAGAAGGTGAGTTTGATTCAGCAAAGAAAGAGCTTGCTAAATTTGAGAAGAGTGATATTCCTTTTATAAATGAGAAGAAGCTTATTCTGGAATCAGAAGTACTTAATGCAACAGGTAAAAGCAAAGAAGCTATTGAAATACTTAATGGTATGCTTAAAGATGAAAAGCTTGTTACAGGTAAAGATCTTATACTTCTTAATCTGGCAAGAATTCAGATTAACAGTGACCAGATGAAAGAGGCAAAACTCTCAATTGAAAAACTACTTGCTGAATATCCGACTTCACAGTTTGCTTCAGAAGCAAGAGAGTTAAAAAGAAAAATAGGTTAAGTTAATTGATAATAGATATACCGGGAATTGCTTCCCGGTATCGTCTATGGTTTTTATTGAATTATTCTTTACATGCTCTGTAGATATTTTCAAACAGAGTTTCCAGTTTATCAGTAGGGGTTGATGAGAAAGCAATTCTCAGATTATTATCAAAAGCTATTAATCCGGTACTGTATTTTTCGATCAGCTTAACTCTTATCTCATCAGCATTGTGTTTCAGCATGTTGATACACATGAAATACCCTGAATTGTATGGAATAGGAGTGAAGAACTCTTCATACTCTTTATGAGCAGCCAGTATCTCACATACTACTCTGTATCTCTTTTCCAGTAAAAGATATTTCTCATGTTTTTCAGAATCGTAGTTCTCATCTGTAAGAGCTTTCAGCGCAAGTGACTGGGACAGATGGGGAGCATTTGAGATGTTTCCTCTTACAGCTCCTGCAGTTTTAGCTTCAAGGCATTCATAGAGATCTCTGGTTCCGCCTTTTGTACCATATGTCATGAAGCCAACTCTGAATCCCCATGCATAATCTTCTTTAGTTATTCCGTCCAGTTTTATAGCCAGAATATTTTCGTGTATATCTGCAAGATAGGAGAAGAGTGACTCTTTAAAAACTCCATCTTTGAATACAAGACCAAAATAGGCATCGTCAAGAAAAACCAGAAGTTTGTTGCCTCTCTCTGCAGACTTCTTCAGCTCATCTGCTATTGCACGAGCCTCTTCTTCAGTTGGCGTGTAACCTGTTGGGTTGTTTGGGAAGTTAAGTAGTACAACCTGTTTACCCTCTTTCTTATTCAGTACTTCACTGAATGCTTCTGTATCAAAACCACCATCCTTCAGGAAGTTAAAAGGGTTGAATTTTACGTTAAATCCGTTATTGAAGATGAGTTTGTAATTGCCGTAAAAGAAATCCGGTACAATAACTTCATCTCCCTGATCCAGGAAGAGATATCCGGCAATGCTTAAACCGTGGGTCAGAGCACAGGTTACAATCGGCTCGCTTATGTCCTCTGTTTTAAGAGACGGGTTCTTTTTATAAAGAAGCCTTTTCCACTCTTTTCTCAGTTCAGGAACTCCATAACTTGATGCGTAGGGAAAGACTTTTGCCTTTTCCATATCGATTACTGATGAGATAGAGTTCAGTGCTACAGGTTCTCCGTTATCTTCAAGAGCAATACCAATTGTTGCGTTGATATCACAGTTTTTTGCCTGAGCTGCCTGAGCCATAATACCTTTTTTAGGAAAGAAGATCTCTTTTCCTTTCCGGGAAAGAAGAGACAGTACTGCACTGTTTGCGTTTCCGATAACACTGTTCAGTGCCTCTGCCTGAGGGTTAATCATTGTCATAGTTACCTCTCCGGTGTAAATTTAAGGGGTCATTATAACGCCGATCCATAAAGACAGCAAGAGGAAAGAAGAAGAGACGCTACGGGTTTTCTGAAGGTATGTAAGGTGCTCCCGTTTAATTGTTAAGAAAATCCTGAAATAAGCAAAGGGGGAGATGACTTTTTATTATCAATTTACCTGAGAAGAGGGACATTCTTTGTTAAGAACACATTCATGACATCTGGGATTACGGGGCTGACAGATTGTCTGACCGAATCCTACCAGTACCTGATTCAATCTGTTCCAAACCTCTTCTGGGAATTTTTTCTTAAGCTCTTCTTCCACAATTTCAGGTTTATCACCTTTCGCCCAATTAAGGCGTTTTGATATTCTGAATACATGGATGTCAACTGTTATTGATGGCACACCATAAGCCAGAGACATAACCAGATTGGCTGTTTTTCTTCCAACTCCCGGATATTTTACAAGCTCATCAAAATTATCCGGCACACCTCCATCTTCAATAACTTTTGCAGCTATTCCTAGAATGTTTTTTGCCTTCTGTTTATAGAACCCAACCGGATAGATAAGCTCGGCAACTTCTTCTACAGAGAGTTGTACAACTTCTTTGGGACCGTCTATTTTGCTAAAAAGCCGGGTAACTGCAGCTTCAGTTACCTGATCTTTTGTTCTGGCACTGAGCATAACTGCTATAAGGGTTTTGAAAACAGTAGTCCTGATTGTTTCTTCAAAGGCAAAAACCGGCGGTTTCAGGGGAATTACCATTTCATCTATTCTATTAAGCCAATCAACTCTTCTTTCCTGTGTCATGAGGAGATTATAAGTCAGATTATTAAGAAACACAAAGAGCACATACACGTACAGAAAATTATAAATAAAGCATTGTGTCTTTTGAATCCTGATTATTATGAGCAACACGGAGTGTAGGGGAGCATCGAAGTTATGGTTTTGCCATAACGGAGTATGCTCCCGTTTTATTGTCAAGAAAATATTGAAATAAACAAGGGTAGCTGGCACAGCGATTTGTACTTCTGAAACTGGTTATTAAAATCTCAATGACCTCCTCCCCCTCGTTCCTCCCTTCATTCGAAGCCCCCTGCAAATCGTGTCTCTTTTATCATATCTCCTGCCTGTCAGGTCGCAGCCGAAGGCTAATCCTGGTATTTGTCCGTGTCTGTCATTTCCATGGCTAAACCAGCCGCGAGTTTGCGAGAGAATAGTTAGTGCCAGTCAGTGTATGTCAAGGGTGAACCAGATTCTGGTAGGGGCGCAATATTTTGCGCCGGTTATTTTCATTAAATTTTTCTATGCAAACATCTCATGTAGGGCTACAACTTGTTGTGGCTGTATTAGATTACCATTCGGGGACATACTAAGCCCGTTATTATTGCATAAAGTTAAAATATTACAGTGTTTTCGGGGAAGGAGAGAGAACCCGGCGTCCCGGGTTCTCAGTTTTTTAATTGTTAAGAAGTTTAGGTTGGGTTAAAACTCTATTTTTGCACCAAAGCGGAATATTCTCGGATCCTGAATTGAAGTGGTTTTACCAAATGGTTCAGGTCCCTGAGTTGCTGATATTGCGCCGGTGGTGACATTGCTGTTAAATACATTAAAGATATCAACAAAGCCTTTGAGTGAAACTTTATCTGCAATACGGAACTCTTTTTCCAGATGCAGATCAAGGCGTTTGTATGTTGGGTATCCGCTTGAACCCATAGTTTCAGCCTTAACAACAGGATCGTTGTTGATATCCAGACCGAGGTTCTTACTGCTTATGGTTCTTGTATATCTGTATCCTGAAAGGAGTCTGAAGTAACCACTTACATTAATGCCCCATGGGCCTCTTACCATTGCTGATAATTTAAACTGGTGTCTTCTGTCTCCATCAAGTCTTCCATAGGAACTTACGTGGGAGTTGGGATTTGTAAAGAGAGAAGTTCTGCCTTCAGCATCCCAGAAACCTGTACCTACAAGGCCCCATGTTTTTGAAAGAACATAAGATGCGTTAACAGACCAGTTGTTTGTGAATCTCTTTCTGATTGTGAACTCAAGAGCTTTATAGTCTCTTGTTGCTCCAGGAGCATTAACAATGTATTTCTGTGAAGGAAGGTTTTCTATTTTTTCCCACATTGTAACACTGTTGCCGGTTAGTGGATCTGTTACGTCAACAGGTCTGAAGTTTGTCCACTCCAGCTCTCCGGTTTCCATTAGTTTATCGATATTGAGAGCATTGGCATCAACTGTTTCAATAAGATCTCTGTCCCATTTACGGATAGCTCTTAACGAAACTGACCAGTCTTCCCACAGCTCTCTTTCAATAGCTATGTTAACTTCATCAGTATGAGGAGCTTTAAGTTTACTGCCTTTGTATCCTATTTCTGTTGTTGCACCTGGAGCATTAGTCCAGTACAGCCAGTTGATCTCCCCATTAGGTTTAACATTGGCAGCATAAGAGATCCAGTTAACAGGGTGAACATCAAAAGCTATTGAAGAGTAGTTATCCTGCAGGTATCTTGCATAATTTGCTTTAATCAGAGTTGTACCATCTTTGAATAGGTCGTATACAATACCAATTCTTGGAGTAATATTGTTCCAGCTGTAGAGGTCAAGCTCTTCAGTTACGTTAACGTTCCACTTCTCCTGAGGTCTTCCGAGAAAGCCGAAATCTCCTGAAGGTAAATCTGAAGCATCTGTACCAACATGTTTAGGAACAAACGATTTACTGTAGTCATATCTCAGACCGATGTTAAGGGTAATCTGATCTGTTACGTTCCAGGTATCATTAAGAAAAACTCCGATATTATTTACATTGGTTTTTCTCTTATGATTGGCTGAAGCAACTATCCAGTAGAGATCCTCTTTCCAGTATCCCTTTTCATAGATTCTGAAGCCGTGTCCATCATCTTCACCATAAGTGGTAACTTTTCTCAGACCTGAACCATAAGTCATCTGAATACCGGCTTTAATTTCATGAGAGCCTAAAAAATCATCAGTAAACCATGTGGCATCCATATTGATCTGCAATCTTTTTCTTACATTTTCATCGTCCCAGCCTTTACCACCTTCAGATATCCAGGTGTCATCGTGACTGATTCGGGGGTTCTGATTCTTTGAAGTCCAGTTAAGCTCTTTTCTGAAATATCCAACTTTGAGGTTGGCAATAAGATTTGAGTTGAATGTGTGAGTCCAGTGAGCACTTATTGTATAGTCCGGTGACTCATAATTCTGGGTTACATCTTCGGTTCTCCACTTACTTGAACCTGAATGATTATTGGTGGTTTTGGAATAGTTGGCAGATATAACAAATTTATCTTTCTGAGTGGGCTGATAAGATAGTTTCAGATAAGGATAGATGGCCTTGTTTTTAATTGGAATATCTTCATCTGACATTGCAGGATACCCAGGAGTGTAGTACTCCTCTTTAGCCATACTGAAATTTGCAAAAAACCACAGTTTGTCTTTTATTACAGGTCCACCAAGTGAAATTCCGGGCTCAAATCTGTATTTTGAACCGACTTTATTTGATTCAAGAGGAGTGCCTCCTGTATTGTCTGACTGAAGGGATTCGTGGTCATAATATATACTGGCCGTACCGCTGAGTTTGTTACCGCCGGATTTGGTGATAACATTTACCACAGCACCTTTAACAGAGCCGTATTCTGAACTCAGACCACCAGTCTGTACTGAGATTTCTTCCATGATTTCAACTGAGAAGTTTGCACCTCTTGTTCCAACAACCGGATCGTTCATCTGAACACCATCAAGATTGTATGAGTTGTCTCTTACTGTTGAACCCTGAGCTGAACTTCCTGTAACACCGGGAGCCATATTGAAGTATGTTGTCATACTTCTGCCTGCGGGCATTGAAGATATAAAGTTTGAGTCGATGGAAGCAGTATTGGCTGTGGACTGTCTGTCAATTGTCGGAGCTTTACCTTCAACAATGATATTCTCTTTAATATCAGCCATCTGCATTGATGCATCAACTGTAATGTTAATGTTGGCATTTACGATAATGCCTTTTCTGATGAAGGTACTCATACCGTCAAGTTTGTAGGTTAGTTCATAAGTTCCCGGATTGAGACCTATGAAACGGTATTTACCGTTCTCATTAGAAATTGTGGTTACTTTTTCAATAACCATCGAGCCTGATCTTAATTCAACCAGTACTCCCGGAAGTGGTGAGTTCTCCGGTGAAAGAACTGTTCCTCTGATACTACCTGTCTGACCTGTCTGGGCGTTAAGGCCTACAGTAAGTAGAAGGAGCAGTAAACATAGCTTTTTAAGCATTTTTGCCTCCTTGGATTTGTCGGTTTTATTTCATTTTTTTAGTAATCAGAGATAGTGATGCCGGCTCTTTCAATTCCTGATGTGAAACATGTTAAGTGTAAAGTGTGATGCATCACATATCTCTATAGCAAAGTGAACTTTTATTGTCAATTCAAAAGTGTGAAAAAAAGCAGTTTATTATAAATAAATAGGTAATCTCTTTGCTTTCCTTTTTGTCAGGTAATTAAGAATTTAAAGATTATTATATCCCGTGGTAGAATGGTATCGCTGTTATGAATAAAAAATTAAAACCCGTAATGTTTGTTGGCACTGGTTCAGATGTGGGGAAGAGTATAATTAATGCTGGATTCTGCAGGATTTTCCTTCAGGACGGTTACTCTCCTGCTCCATTTAAAGCACAGAATATGTCCCTTAATAGTTATGCAACTCCTGAAGGTCTGGAAATAGGAAGAGCTCAGGCTGTTCAGGCAGAGGCCTGCAGAATAGACTGTTCTGTTCATATGAACCCTGTTCTTCTGAAACCCCAGACAGATCAGAGGGCTCAGATAGTATTGAAAGGCAGGCCCGTTGGTTCACAATCAGCTGCTGAATATTTCAATGGTGACAGAACTCCACTGTTTAATGAAGCTAAGAGTTCATTCGATTACCTGAACAGAGAGTTTAATCCTGTTGTTATGGAGGGAGCCGGAAGTATATCTGAACTTAATCTCAGAAACCGTGATATTACAAATATGAGAATAGCTGCTTATGCTGATGCAGCAGTTTATCTTGTAGCAGATATTGACCGGGGCGGAGTGATGGGAAGTGTTTACGGAACGTTAAAACTACAGCCTCCGGAAGATGCTGCTCTTATTAAAGGAGTTATTATTAATAAATTCCGTGGAGATATATCCCTTTTTGATGACGGCCGGAAGATGTTGGAGGATCTGACAGGAGTACCAGTCGTTGGAGTGGTTCCGTGGTTCCGTGACATATATATTGAAGAAGAAGACTCTGTCCAGCTTGATAACAAGAAGACCTCTGCCATTAGTAATAAAATAAATGTCGCTGTGGTTCTTCTTAAAAGAATGTCAAATTTCACAGATTTTAATGTTCTGGAGAGAGATTCAAGAGTAAATCTTTTTTACACCGCAAATGCAGAAGAGCTTAAAAAAGCTGACATTATAATTCTTCCCGGATCAAAATGTACTATTGCAGATCTTATGGATCTCAGGAGTGAAGGTCTTGCCTCTGTAATAATTGAGGCCAGAGAGAATGGAAAGAGTGTTATAGGTGTCTGTGGTGGTTATCAGATGATGGGAAGTGAAATTGCCGATCCGGATCATATTGAAGGGAATGTTGAAGCTGTTCCGGGGTTGAACCTTCTGCCTGTAAGAACTGTTATTAAAAGTAAAAAGCATACAGTGCAGCAGCAATTCTTTTTTCTTGATAAAAAAGAGGTGTGTAATGGTTATGAAATACATATGGGGGAAACAGAACTTGATGGAGGAGAGCCTTTAAATAAGCTGACTAATGGTCGCGTTGAAGGGTGTTATCTTGATAGTAGGTGCTGGGGTTCCTATATGCATGGAATATTTGATAACAGCTCTGTACTGGATGGGATGCTTCAGCCTTGTGGAGGAAAAGAATCAGAATCTTTTGATTATGCTTCCTTCAGGGATAAACAGTACGATCTGCTTGCAGATCATCTTAGAAAAAGTGTTGATATGGAACAGATTTACAGAGAGTTACAGGTTAAATAGATTATGAAAAAACTTAGAAAAACAGAAACCTGCCTTAATTGTGATAAAGAGATCGGGGATTCCAACTACTGTCCCCATTGCGGACAGCTGAATACAAATAAGCATGTAAAACTTAAATATTTTGTAGAGGATTTTCTGGGGGATTATCTTACTTTTGATTCAAAATTCTTCAGAAGTTTTGTTCCTCTTATTACAAAACCGGGATTTTTAACAAATGAGTACAGCAGAGGGAAAAGGGTTAACTATATTCTACCTCTCAGATTATATATCTTTGTTGTATTTATCTTCTTTCTTATGTTTTCTGTAAAAATGTCTTTTTCTGATTCCAGTGTGGTAAGTGGTACAAAGAACAGTCGGGAAAATATAGCAGATCTTATAAGTGATTACTCTCCAGAAGCAGTGGTGGATAGTGATAAACTTTCAGCAATTTCAAAAAAATATAAGGTTATAGAGAGGGTTCAGAAAGAAGATATTAATATTACAGGAGCTTTGGGTAATTCCAGTATTATCAGGTTTTTTGAGAACAAGATTATTAAACTGGCTGAGAGCAGTCAGATTGAAGGAGGAGGGCAGTTGTTGGGGAAGTTTTTTGATCAAATACCCAAGACTCTTTTTCTGTTGCTTCCGTTTTTTGCTCTTGTTCTGAAACTTATATATATAAGAAGAAAGATTCTTTATGTAAAGCATCTGGTATTTGCTCTACATACTCATACAATAATATTTCTTATAGCCATGCTGGGGGTGCTCTTTGAAAACCTCTGGGTAAGACTCTTCTTTTGTTTCCTGGGTTTTGTATACATATTTATGGCGTTCAGAAAGGTTTACGGACAGTCCGTTCTCAAAACACTGTTAAAGATGACTCTTGTTTTCTGGGGCTATATGATGCTGTTCCCTTTTGCAGCAACCATGATTACTATTATGTTTCTGGCTAATATGTAGAGGTTGTTAAAAATCCTCTGAAGTGTTTAATTATAGTAAGAGCCTGAAATTAAAAATTAATGTTTAAATAATTTTTTTTTATTTGTTATAATTTCTATTTAGAGAGACTATGGGCAAATATAAATTAGATATATCAAACGATTTTTTTGAAGTCCGCAGAGTTCACGCATTTATTATCAAATTTGGTGAACAGTTCAGAATTGAAAGACGACTCCTTGACAGTATAAGACTGTGTGTAGAAGAGCTGGTTGTTAATGCTATTCTTTATGGATATAAAGATGGAAGGAAAGGGAGTATAGAGGTAGTTTTCTCCATTGAAGAAGATCTGCTTGAAGTAATAATTAAAGATGATGGGGTTCAGTTTGACCCTTTATCTGTACCGGAACGCTCCATAGAAAGGTTATCGGTAGAGGATCTTCCTGATAAGGGCTACGGTTTATCCCTTGTGAGAAAGATGGTTGACAGTATTACGTACAGCTTCAGGGATGGGCAGAATATTACAAGAATCGAAAAGTACCTGAAGCTTTCATAAGAGGCATCAGATGGAAATTTTTAATGAGAAAGTAGAAGATCAGGTGGTGATCAGAATTAAAGGGAGTCTTGATTATATAGCTGCTCCATCTCTAAGAAGCTATATTAAAGATGTGGTTGCCTCAGGTGATCATAAAATAAGACTCAATATGGAGAGTATGGACTATATAAGCAGTGCCGGTTTTGGTGTTCTTCTTCATGCCAAGAAAGAGGTGGAAAAACATAACGGTACTCTGGAAATAGATACTCTTAACCAGCATGTAAGAGAAGTTTTCAGGATGGCAGGACTCCTTAAGGTCTTCAATCTGGAAGATTAATCGTTAATTTTAAATTCACTGTTCTGTTTTTGTTTGGGTTGTAGTATAATCCATTAATGAAAAACATAGTTATCAAAGGTGCAAGAGAGCACAACCTGAAGAATATTGATCTGGAACTGCCAAGAGATAAATTCATAGTTATTACCGGCCTTTCCGGTAGTGGTAAATCAACCCTGGCTTTTGATACAATATATGCTGAAGGACAGCGACGCTATGTAGAGTCTCTGTCAGCTTATGCCAGACAGTTCCTTGGAATGATGAACAAGCCGGCAGTAGATAGTATAGAAGGGCTGTCACCTGCAATATCCATTGAGCAGAAAACCACAAGTCGTAATCCCAGAAGTACTGTTGGTACTGTTACTGAAATATATGACCACCTGAGACTGCTTTTTGCGAGAGTGGGAACTGTATACTGTCCTGATCATGATGAGCTTATTGAGGCCCGTTCGCCTGCAGCAATTGCTCAGGAGATATCTGAAACTTTCAGTGGAAGTGTTACTATACTGGCTCCGGTTGTGAGGCAGAAAAAGGGGACTTATGAAAAGTTTATTGCAGATCTCAATAAAGAGGGTTTTCTGAGAGCAAGAATAGATGGAGAAATAGTACGCACTGAAGAAAAGCCTGAACTTGATCGTTATAAAAAGCACGATATTGAAATAGTAATGGGGCGGGTTAAAAGTGATAATATAACCGGCCTTAATGAAGCGTGTGAAAATGCTGTTGAAAAAGCTGACGGGCTTCTGATTGCTCTTGGAGCAGATGGCAGGGAGCAGCTGTTTTCTGCAAATATGTCATGTCCTGTATGTGGAATGACTTTTGAGGAACTACAGCCCCGTATGTTCTCTTTCAACAGTCCATTTGGTGCCTGTGAAGAGTGTCACGGTCTTGGTATCAGAATGGATTTTGACCCCGACCTTATTATTCCTGACAGAAGTCTGAGTATTGCTGACGGTGCTCTTGCAATCTACCGTAATGCTATTGATGGATGGAGAGGTCAGTACGTTGGAGCTGTTGCAAAACACTTCGGGTTTGATGTGTTTACTCCTCTAAGTGAAATTAACGAAGAGCAGTTTAATGTTCTTATGTATGGTTCCAAAGAGAAAATCCAGTTCAATATGGTTATGAAAAACGGTGAAGCAAACTGGTCTCATGCGGGTAACTGGGAAGGTATTATTCCGCAATCTGAAAGGCTGTATCATCAGACTGAATCTGATTATCGTCGTAAAGAACTTGAAAAATTCATGAGAGTATCCCAGTGTCCTGCATGTAATGGTAAAAGATTGAAAAAGAAGGTTATGGGAGTTCGCATATCAGGTAAATCCATAGCTGATGTTGTTGATATGTCTATAAGAGACAGTGCAGTATTTTTTGATACAGTTGAATTTGATTCCAGAAAGGCAAAAATAGCTGAACAGGTACTGAAAGAGATAAAGGAGAGGTTACTTTTCCTTAATGAGGTTGGTCTTGGGTATCTTACTATGTCCAGAAATGTTTCCACCCTTTCAGGGGGAGAGGCCCAGAGAATAAGACTGGCAACCCAGATTGGTTCCAATCTGATGGGAGTTCTGTATGTTCTTGATGAACCTTCAATCGGATTGCACCAGAAAGATAATCAGAAACTTATTGATACTCTGCACAGACTGAGAGATCTGGGGAATACCCTGATTGTTGTGGAACATGATGAAGATACGATCAGGAAAGCAGATTACGTAGTGGATATGGGCCCTGGAGCTGGTATATATGGTGGAGGTATCATTGCAGAAGGATCTCCTGAGGAAATTGAAGCTGTGAGGGAATCTCTTACAGGGCGTTACCTTTCCGGCAAACTTACCATTGATACTCCTGTAAAGAGAAGAAAAAACCGTAAATCGATAAAAATAAAAGGGGCATCGGAGAACAATCTGAAATCTGTTGATGTAAAAATACCACTCAATACACTGACTCTGATAACAGGGGTTTCAGGAAGTGGTAAATCAACTCTGATATATGAAGTGCTCTATAAAGGAATCAAAAGATTGCTGGGGGACCGTAAAGTCAGACCCGGGAAATGCAGTTCAGTTGAAATTGGTGACAATATTGATAAGATAATTGTTATAGATCAGAGTCCTATCGGGAGAACTCCCAGGAGTAATCCTGCAACATATACAAAGATCTTTGATGAAATCAGAAAAGTTTTTGCTGCTACAAAAGAGGCAAAGATCAGAGGTTATAAACCAGGGCGTTTCTCTTTTAATGTAAAAGGTGGAAGGTGCGAAGCCTGTAAAGGTGACGGAGAGATAAAGATTGAGATGAATTTCCTTTCTGATGTATATGTTCGTTGTGAAGAGTGTAGAGGGGCCCGATATAACAGTGAAACTCTTCAGGTAAAATATAAAGGTAAATCCATAGCAGAAGTGCTGGACATGAGTGTTGTTGAAGCTCTTGAGCTTTTTGATTCTGTATCACCTATTAAATCCCGTCTTGAAACTCTGCAGAGAGTGGGGCTGGATTATATCAAACTGGGGCAAAGTTCCGTAACACTCTCCGGTGGTGAAGCCCAGAGAATAAAGCTCACAAGGGAACTTTCCAAAAAATCCACCGGTAAGACTCTGTACCTTCTGGATGAGCCTACTACCGGCCTCCATTTTCACGATGTGAAAAAACTTATTAAGGTATTGAACGATCTTGTTGGAAACGGAAGTACTGTTGTAGTTATTGAACACAATCTTGATGTAATAAAATCTGCAGATTATATTGTGGATCTTGGACCGGAAGGTGGTGATGGTGGTGGAACCATAGTTGTTACCGGTACACCGGAAGATGTGGCTGCCTGTGATAAAAGTTATACCGGTGAGTTTCTGAGAAGAGTTTTTGAGGAGTAACTTTGGATAGAAGAGAGATTGCCGGAATAGAGCTCGTACCGGAGGATCCGGGATGCTACTTTTTTAAATCTTCTGAAGGGAAGATTATATACATAGGTAAAGCCCGGTCTCTGAAGAAAAGAGTCTACTCGTATTTTTCCGGCCAATCTGATAGCACTAAAACCAGAGTGCTGGTAGATAATATCAGTGAAGTGGATTTTATTGCCACAAACAGCGAAACTGAAGCTCTTATTCTGGAAAATAATCTGATTAAGAAGCATCAGCCTAAATTCAATATAGACCTTAAAGACTCAAAAGGGTACGCCTATCTTATGATTACCAGAGAGGAGTTTCCGAGAGTAGTTGTTGCAAGAGGGAGGCGTGGAGACGGAGAGTTTTACGGGCCCTTTGTGTCAGCTGCTGCAAGACATTTTGTTCTGGGTTTTCTTAAAAAGAACTTTAAACTCAGAACCTGTAAGAAGCTTAAAAAGAAGATGTGTTTAAGAGGGCATATTGATCTCTGCTTTGCTCCCTGTGAAAAAAAGATAGATGCTGATGGTTACAGAGAAGAGGTAATTGAACCAGTAAGAATGTTGCTTAAAGGTAAAACCCGGGAACTGGCTGAAAACTTCAGAAAGAGTATGGCTGCATTCTCAGCTGAACTGAAGTTTGAAGAGGCACTTAAGTGTAGAAAGATGCTTGAATCTCTTGAGTATCTTAGCAAGCGTCAGGTTATGGAGAGAGATCGTAAAAGTAACGAAGATGTACTAAATTATCGACTCAGTGGTGGGAAAATCTATCTTATGATGTTCAGCGTTAATAACGGAGTACTTTCTGAAAAAAAAGATTTCATTTTTGACGAAACCCCGGATTTTTTCGAAGAGTTTCTGTTGCAGTACTATTCAGATGCACCTGTGCCGGACAAGCTGATTCTGCCAGATGGAATAGAGGATTCTTTATATGAGGTGTTATGTGGGTTTAAAGAGAAGAAATTTGAGATCATTCTTCCTAAAATAGGGGAGCGTAAGAAACTTCTGGAGCTTGTGGATAAAAATATTGAACTACACTTTTTTAAAAATATTCAGATGGTGGAAGAGCTTGAGAAGACTCTGCAGCTTCCTTCACTTCCATCGGTAATTGAATGTTTCGATATATCTCATCTTGGCGGGGAATTTACAGTTGCTTCAATGGTTCAGTTCAGAAATGGTGCGCCCTCAAAGAGTAATTACAGAAAATTTAAAATAAAAAGTGTATCGGGAATAGATGACTTCAAATCTATTGGTGAAGTTGTAAGGAGGCGTTACCGGCGCCTGAGAGATGAAGGAAGTGAAATGCCGGATCTTGTTGTTATTGATGGGGGACCGGGGCAGCTTAACTACGCTCTGAAAGAGCTGGAAGAGCTTGGAGTGGATCTACCTGTCATCTCTCTTGCCAAAAGGTTTGAAGAGATATATATTCCTGATCAGGCTGAACCTGTATGTCTTGATAAAAGAAATCCTGCATTGAAACTGCTTCAGATGCTTAGAGACGAGGCTCACAGGTTTGCTATTACTTTTAACAGAGATCTTAGAAGCAGGAGGCTGAAAGATGGCAAATAGTTCAGACCAGCGTTTTTTCAGACTGGAATCAAAATTTAAACCTGCAGGTTCACAGCCTAAGGCAATTGATAAATTATTCCAGGGACTTAAAGATAACAGAAAGTTTCAGACTCTCCTTGGTGTAACTGGTTCCGGTAAGACATTTACAATGGCAAATATTATTGAGAAGCATCAGAAGCCTGCTCTTGTAATAGCTCACAACAAGACTCTTGCAGCTCAGCTCTATAATGAATTCAGGGAGTTTTTTCCTGAGAACAGAGTCGAATATTTTGTCTCCTTTTACGACTACTATCAGCCGGAGTCCTATATCCCCCAGAAAGATCAGTATATTGAAAAGGATTCCCAGATCAATGAGAGGCTTGAACAGATGCGGATGGCATCTACAGCATCTCTGGTTTCCAGAGATGATGTGATTGTAGTGGCTTCTGTTTCATGCATCTACAGTGCTGGTAATCCGTCCAATTATAAAGGTATGGGGTATGAGTTCAAAACCGGAGAACTTATTGAACGTAGAGAGATCTTCTCGAAACTTACTGAGATGCAGTATGAGAGAAATGATGTTGATCTGCAGCCTGGCCGGTTCCGGGTAAGAGGGGAAGCTATAGATATTATTCCTGCTTATATGAGTAATATTGTCAGACTTGAACTTTTTGGTGATGAAATTGATCGTATTCTGCTTATGGACAAGGTAACTGCAAATCCTCTGGATATTGTCGACTATTTTCACATCTATCCTGCAAGACATTTTGTGGCACCTGAAGATTCTATAAAAGAGGCGGTTGTAACAATAAAGGATGAGTTGGAACAGTCTCTGCCCGGTATGGATATGATTGAGGCTCACAGATTAAAACAGAGAACTCTTTATGATATAGATATGCTTAATGAAACTGGTTTCTGCAAAGGAATTGAAAACTACTCCCGGCATTTTGATAAGAG
>CBDDBX010000033.1:0-62229 GCA_965225955.1 Candidatus Aminicenantia bacterium | reverse complement strand
TGCCTTTTGTGCCTGCAGAATATGAAGGAGTTGCAAAGTGAAGATGCATCGATTCCGGACTGGTCATTCTGCCAAACCATGGGCCTCTGTTAAAACCGATAGCCATTTCTCCGGCTTTATCCATCTCAACTTTCATTCCCCACTGTCTGAATTTGTATGCAGCCCATTTCGCAGCGTTGATATATGCATCAGAGCCTATAGGGCGTCCTCCAAACCGGTTACAGAGAGTATCCAGATGTTTCATGGTTCTGTTGTCTTTTTTTCCGATTGCAATAATTCTCTTAACTACAGGATCTGTTTTACTGTAAATAAGAGTAGAGCCGGAAACCAGGGTAATAGTTAGTAAAATTGATAAAAATCTGCTCATAAAAAACTCCATGTGTAAATAAGTTAAGTGACTGTATCTGTGTAACAGTTTAGTCTCTAATTATCTGTATACAGAAACAGTAAAGTAAAAGTTTTGGAAAAATTCATTTTGTTGGGTTTTTAGTCTCTTGCTTTACCCGTGAGCCTCTCAATAACGATCTTTATTACACCTGTAGCTTCTGCAGCTCTTTCAATATATTTCATACCGCTATCCATGTGATCCGGCGAATATTTTACCAGAAGGGATTTTAGTGCTTCAATTTTTTCTTCTCCTTCTACCTCTTCTGCTTTTCCAAAAGCAATAGCGCTTTCGTATATAGTTGAAAACTTTGAAGGGAGTACCTCTGTTTTCCCGACAACACAGAAGGATACCATAGGGTTGTTCAGTATATTTTCGTATTTATGCCCTACTTTCAGAGCACAATGAAAATATATTGCTTCATTTAAATAGGAATAACTCAGAGGGACTCCATAAGGAGCAGAATCTTTGCCGGAAGTTGAGAGTATTCCGTATTCACCTTTTCTGAGTATATCCTCAGCTCTTTCTCTGGAGGTCTCTCTTTTACTGTTTCTCATCTCTTTTTCCATCATTCAGAAAATATATCAGGTGTATTAAATAAGATCAAATACTTTTTTGTAGTAAAGCTGACTTTACTTTTGAAAATGATACCTGTTTTTCGTTGAAGAATCATATCTCCTCTGCTACTATCATTAACTGGAGGTTTTAATGTTAAAAAAACATATTGCATTAATAGTTACACTAGTACTTTTAACCGGGTTTTCCGGTTCTTTATACTCTGCTGAAAAAACAGCTTTTCAGCCAGAGGATGTTTTTAAGGTAAAGGGTTGCAGAGAGGCAGTTATAAGTCCTGATGGCAGATGGGTTGCGTATACTGTGAGCAGATCGAGAAGTGCTTCAGATAAACCTGGAGGGTCGTACAGTAATCTTTTTGTAAGATCTCTTATCAATGGGAGTACCAGAACTTTTATTTCAGGTAAAACTTCGGTGTGGAGTGTTAAATGGCGACCTGATGGAAAGGCTATAAGTTTTATGACATTCAGAGGTAAAGCCGGAGTTCAGGTATGGGAAATTCCTCTCAATGGTGGTGAAGCTGTTCAGTTAACAAAAAGCAAAAACGGAGTTTTGTCTTATCAGTGGCACCCCTCCGGCGCAAGTATTGGTTATACAGCCTTTACCCCACGTACTAAAAGAGAGAAACTTCTGAAAAAGAAAGGGTATGGATTTATCTTTTTTGAGGAAAATCTGAAACACAGAAATCTCTATCTTTACGATCTTAAGAGTGGAAAAACAAAACAGCTGACAAAAGGACGTACAGTATGGAGTTTTGTATTTAGTAAAAAAGGCGATACTGTAGCTGCAGGTATTTCTAAGAAGAACCTGATTGATCATAAGTATATGTTTCAGAAAGTTTTTGTAATTAACGTGGCAGACGGTAAGCTTAAGCAGGTAAGTAAGAATGAGGGTAAACTAGGCAATTTTGTTATCAGTCCCGATGGTAAGAAATTAGCTTATACTGCTTCCTATGACAGGAAAGATCACGCTGTAAGTCAGGTTTATGTTGCGGATATAAATTCCGGTTCTGTTAAAAACCTTACTATTAAGGATTTCAGAGGACACGTAAGCAGAGTTTTCTGGAAAGATAACAAAAATATAGCTTATATTGCAGGAGAAGGTGTCTGGCCAACCTACAGTGTTGTTGGTATAAACAGTAAACCAGAGAAGAGAAAGATTGTTCTGAACAGCAGAGCTAATGGGGCAACTTTCAGAAATATCAGTTTTTCATCTAATGGAAAAACAGCAGTATATGCTGGTAGTTCACCAGATTCACCCGGAGATATCTGGTTGTGGAAAACCGGTAAAAAACCGGTAAAACTGACTGAAATCAATCCCTGGTTAAAAGATAGAAACCTTGGGGTTCAGAAAGTTATTAAATACAAAGCAAGAGATGGCATGGAGATTGAAGGGCTTCTGATACTTCCTTCAGGTTATGTAAAAGGTACAAAATATCCTCTGATTGTGATTGTACATGGAGGACCGGAAAGTCACTACTCAAATCGCTGGGTAACCAGATACAGTGAACCTGGTCAGGTACTTGCAGGTAAAGGCTATGCTGTCTTCTATCCTAACTACAGAGCCAGTACCGGTTATGGTGTGAAATTTGCTCTGGAAGGGTATGAAGATCCAGCTGGTAAAGAGTTTGATGATCTGGCAGATGGTATTGAATATCTTATAAAAGAGGGAATTGCAGATCGTGATCGCGTAGGTCTTGGTGGAGGCTCATATGGTGGCTATGCTTCTGCATGGTTTGCAACATACTATACAAAATATGTTAAAGCTGTATGTATGTTTGTGGGTATCAGTAATATTATCAGTAAAAGAGGTACAACTGATATCGCTTACGAAGAGCTATACGTTCATTCAGGTCAGCTTCTGGAAAAGATGTGGGATATTAATCTGAAAAGAAGCCCTGTATACTGGGCTCATCAGAGTAAAACAGCGACTCTGATAATGGGAGGAGCTGCAGATACAAGAGTACATCCTGCCCAGAGTCTGGAGTTACATCGCCGGATGAAAATGAATAATCATCCTGCAGTAAGACTTGTTCAGTATCCCGGGGAAGGGCACGGTAATCGTAAACAGCCTGGCCAGATAGATCTCCTCTACAGAACTCTTGACTGGTATGACTGGTATGTAAGGGATAAGAAACCTCTTGATGGCAAAATGCCGCCTCTTGATATCAGTGATAAATATGGTCTGAAATTAAAATAGAGATAATCGGGGTGGTTCAGAATTGACCCACCCCATTTATGAAACAGTTTAATTAAATATTTTTTCTGAAATCTTCTTTAAGATTGAAAGCTTCCCTCTTCCAGTTGTTGTGCTCAAATTCAGCTGAAGCCGGATCAAATGTATAATCTTTTTTCATCTCTTCAATATTGTCTACTACTTCAAAAATTGATTTGATAATGTAATCGATCTCTTCAGTAGTTGTGGTTGGGTGTATAGAAACTCTGACCCATCCTGGTTTACAACTAAGGTCTCCGTGATTAATCTGATCTGTAATCTCTTTGGATCTGTCTTCACCAACATTGAGCAGCATATGTCCGTAAGTACCTGCACAGGAGCAGCCACCACGGGTCTGAATACCAAATCTGTCGTTAAGCAGTTTTACAATCAGATTGAAATGAATTCCCAGAACGTAGAAAGAGACAATACCAAGTCTTCTGGTAAGTTTATCATCAAGAATATTTATCTGAGGGTGAGCCATAAGTCCCTTCATGAGATGCTCTTTGTTTTTCTCTTCTGCTTCCTCAATAGCTTCATATCCAATCTCTTCTTTCAGAGCTATTGCCAGAGCAGCTCTGATTGTCTGAAGGAAACCGGGGGTTCCACCATCTTCTCTTATTTCAATATTATCAAAGTAGGCCTGTTCTCCCCATGGGTTTGTCCATAATACGGTTCCTCCACCCGGATGATCAGGTACTTCATTTGCATAAAGCTCTTTGTTAAACACCATAACACCTGAAGATCCAGGACCACCAAGGAACTTATGAGGAGAAAAGAATACTCCATCAAGATACTGCAACTCGTTTTCAGGATGCATGTCTATCTTTACATAAGGTCCTGATGCTGCAAAATCCACAAGGCAGTAGCCATTGTGTCTGTGCATAATTTCCGCCATTTTATAGTAGTCAGTAAACACACCGGTTACATTGGAGCATGCTGTAAAAGATCCAATCTTGAATTCGCGTTCACTGTTATTGTTAAGTATCTCTTCAAGATGATCCAGATCCGGATAGCCATCTTTTCCTGGTCTTATAATCTCAACATCACAATAGCATTCATTCCAGCTGGTCTGATTTGAGTGGTGTTCCATATGGGTAAGAATAGCCAGAGGTTTATCTCTTTTATTACATTTCTCAGCTCTGCAATATCTCTCAGGAATTCTCATCCCCATAATTCTCTGGAGTTTGTTTACTACAGCTGTCATTCCGAAACCAGCGCATACAATTACATCATCCCGCCCTGCATTTACATGTTTTTTTATCATCTGTTGAGCCTGATGATAAGCTTCAGTCATTCTGGTACCTGTAGCTGTTGTTTCTGTATGTGTGTTTGCAACATATGGGCCAAGCACATTGCTTATATAATCCTCAATCGGTTTATACAACCTGCCGCTGGCAGTCCAGTCAGCATATACTACTTTCTGCTCTCCATATGGAGAGTTATACAGCAGATCATTGCCTACTATGTTTTCTCTGACTTTTTGCAAATCCATCATATGTTACTCCTGATAATTATTTCGATCGTTTAATTTTAACATAATAACGCTGAAACCTCAGGAAATCAAGTGTTTCAGGAAGTTTTTTAAATCCTTTACTTAACGAAAAAAAAGAGTGGTGTATAAATGTTATAAACAGAAGATCCAATGGGGCAATATTTAAGGTGTGCCGGAGTAAATCCGCATCAGGGAAGTATCGTATGCTGCTGAGGGCTTCGGTTTTTCTTGAATTGATCTGCACCATATAGTAAAATGACTAAATGTTAAAAAAGTATTTAGAGAAACGAAGAACTGAAAAAGAGAGAATAAAGGCGAGGAGAAAAGAGATCGGTATTTTCAGAGAGTATTTTGAATTAATATCCGAGACTCTCATTTTTGTCTTTTTTGTAATGACTTTTCTGCTTCAGTCCTTTGTAATTCCTACTGGTTCTATGAAAGATACCCTGCTGGTTGGTGATCACCTGCTGGTTGATAAAGTTTCCTACTCAAGAAGATATTTTGACTGGGAAAAGTACCTTCTGCCTCAGGAAGATATTGAAAGAGGAATGATTGTTACTTTTAAATCACCACCTGATATGGGTAAAGAGTATGTAAAAAGAGTCATTGGTGTTCCCGGAGATAAAATAAGAGTTAAAGACAGAAAAGTATATATAAACGGGAATCTTCTTAATGAATCTTATGCATGCTTTAAAGAACCCGATTCAGTTTGGGACAGAGATAATTTTCCTCTGCCGGAAGAGCCGTATCTCGCTTTCAGAGGAAGGTTTCCTAAATTCTTCTTTAAATTCATCGGATTTGTAAGAGACAGCGATGATGGTAAAGTGTTTCAGGTACCGGAAGGTCACTATTTCTGTATGGGAGATAACAGGGATAACAGCTGGGATAGCAGATATTTCGGACCTGTACCTGCAGAGTATATTATTGGTAAACCCTGGAGAATTTACTGGTCATACTCATCTGAATCAAGTGACTATATGACCACAGGGGCTGCACACAAGATAAAAGATCTTTTCAGTACTGTAACCAACTTTTTTACAAAAACAAGGTGGACACGTACTTTGCAAAAAGTTATCTAATAGATATTATAGAAAGTTAGTTAAGGAGTAGCGAATGGGAAAACGCGCATTAATAACAGGCATTACCGGGCAGGATGGTTCTTATCTTGCAGAATTTCTACTTGAAAAAGGATATGATGTATTTGGTATGGTAAGACGTTCCAGTATGGAAAAATTTGACAGACTGGAAAAGATAAAAGATAGAATCACAATACTTCAGGCTGACCTTCTTGATCAGTATTCACTTATCAAAGTGATTGAGGAAGCACAACCGGATGAGGTATACAATCTGGCAGCTATGAGCTTTGTTCCTACTTCATGGAATCAGCCGGTTCTGACAGCAGAATTTACTGCAATTGGTGTTACCAGAATGCTTGAAGCTATAAGAACTGTAAACCCAAGAATCCGTTTCTATCAGGCTTCTTCTTCAGAGATGTTTGGTAAAGTAAAAGAGATTCCTCAGGTTGAAACAACACCTTTTCACCCAAGAAGTCCATATGGTGTAGCTAAAGTTTATGGTCACTGGATAACAATCAACTATCGTGAAAGTTACGATATCTTTGGTGTATCCGGCATTCTCTTTAATCACGAATCCCCAAGAAGAGGACTGGAATTTGTTACAAGAAAAGTTTCATATAATGTTGCAAAAATCAAGCTTGGTATTGCTAAAGAGCTCAGAATGGGTAATCTGGATGCAAAAAGAGATTGGGGATTTGCAGGAGATTATGTTAAAGCAATGTGGATGATGCTTCAGCAGGATAAAGCAGAAGATTATGTTATATCAACGGGAGAAACTCACTCTGTACAGGAGCTGGTAGATGTTGCCTTTGGCCATGTGGGACTGGATTACAGAGATCACGTTGTGATGGATGAAAGATTCATCAGACCTGCAGAAGTGGACCTTCTTATTGGTGATCCTGCAAAAGCAAGAAAGCAGATGGGCTGGACACCGGAAGTTGATTTTGAAGGCCTTGTTAAAATGATGGTTGATTCTGATATGGAACTGGTTAAAAGGGAGTATAAACTGTGATATACAGCGAAGATCGCCCCTGGGGTAACTTTGGTGTAATTCATGAAGAAGAGGGGATGAAGGTTAAAAAAATAACCGTATCCCCCGGCAAAAGACTCTCGCTGCAGAGCCATAAACACAGAGCAGAGAACTGGGTTATTGTTCAGGGAGATGCAAGGGTGACTCTTAACGGGAAGCTCATTGATCTGAAAGCTGGTGAATCTGTATTTATAGAAAAAGAAGCAAAGCACAGAATAGAGAACTACGGAACTGAGGAAGATGTAATCTTTGTGGAAGTTCAGACAGGAGATTATCTCGGAGAAGACGATATCATCAGATACGAAGATGATTTTAACAGAATATGAGGTAAGAAATATGGAACTGGAAAAATATATAAGAAATGTACCGGATTTTCCAAAAGAGGGAATCCAGTTTAAAGATATTACAACACTCCTGAAAGATGGAGAAGCTTTCAGAAAAGCTATTGAGCTTATGGTTAAAAAATATGAGGGAATGAATATCAATAAAGTCATCGGTATTGAATCCCGGGGTTTTATTTTTGGAAGTGTAATGGCCTGGATTCTGGGTTGTGGTTTTGTTCCTGCAAGAAAACCTGGAAAGTTACCTGCAGCAGCTATCAGGGAAGAGTATGAGCTGGAATACGGCACCAATATTCTCGAATTACATGAAGATGCTGTTGAAGCTGGTGAAAAGGTTGTAATTGCTGATGACCTTCTTGCTACAGGTGGTACAGCTGAAGCTGTTGTAAAACTGGTTGAACGCCTTGGTGGAGAGATTGCAGGAATGGAGTTTCTGGTAGAGCTTGAATTCCTTAACGGCCGGGATAAACTGTCCGGGCAGAACGTTAACAGCTATCTTAAGTATTAAGCAGGCAGATATCAGGGAAATGAGATGAAAACTCTGCTGATTTTCCTTATGTTACAGCAGAGCTTTTTGCTCAGACAACCTATCGTTTCTGCTCTTAAAACCGGAGAAATAAAAAAACTGGGGGCTATAAGCCGTACACATCTTGCGGTAAATTTCAGGCCTCCTTTTAGTATTAATGGTTTTTTTTGTCGGGAGAGATTTCTGGAAGAGTTTGAGCGGGAATTTGCAAAATATGAGATAAGAGATATTGAGTGGCCCGCTAAAAATATCGATATTGACGGTAAATATGCCGTACAGTCCATGAATCTTGTAATGAGAAATCGTTTGACTTCAAGGAAAGTCTACTATAAGTTTCTCTTCTTTATGATGAGAAACAGTAAAAAAGAATGGGAACTCTATTATCTAAAAGGTCTCTCTTACTGATAGCCGGTTCAATTCTGCTATTTTTATCTGCATACTTCTACTTCTCCATAAGATCTGAATCCAAGATTCTTCTTGAGAAAGATATTAAGAATCACATCCTCCAGTCTGTAAAAAAAATAGAGAAAGAACTTGAACGCAGACTAGCGGAAATCAAACGTCGTGCTTATCGTATAAGAGAAGCACAGGTCAAAGGGTTTCTCAAGTATCAGGATCTTGATACCGGGGAAGCTATTATAAAATATGAAGATAACAGAATAAGAAAATATGCCGGAGATGTCTATTTTGGAAATATGAAAGATTACCAGTACAACAGTAATGGCTGGTGTCTGGTTCAGAAAGATTCCCGATATTTTATTCTTATCAAACTAAAAAATAATAGCTACTACTCTAATGTTTTTGCTGAAAAAAAAGAGATTATTGACTTTTTCAGCAACAGGTATCTTAGCAGAAATGTTTCATTTGCTCCTGCAGGGCTTACTCTTCTGGGAGCTAAGGAGCTGGATTTCTTCTGGAGCAGAAGCAGTTATCATGGCAAGAAACTTCTTGATAATAGTAACGGTCAGCTGGAAATAACAGTAACAACACCTGAAGAGCTTGATGTAAGGGAAAAACTGGAAGAGCAGGAAGCCATACTTTATGTACTTCTGTTTATGCTGGGACTACTTCTCAGATATTACGTTTTATCAATAAGAAATTTCAGAACAGGTGTGCTGATATCTGTTATTTTTGAATGCTTCTGTTTTTTTGCCCTCTACCAGATTGCAGATTATGCACATATAGGAACTGTTTATCTGGATACTGAATTTCTCTGGATCAACTCCGTTGGTAAGATGTTATTGTGGGGCTTGATTCTCTACTATCTTCAGTTAAAACTTATTCCTTTTATTACTAATTCATATATTGCTGTTGCAGGAGCTCTGACATCCATACTGGTGGCAGTAAAGGTGGCAGGGGAAGTAATCGGAGCTGTTCAGTTCAGCTACTCCCACTTCAGTTTCAGAGCTGACTACATACTTCTTATTACAGTTCTTATTCTTATACATATGGTGCCTCTTCTGTGGTGTAAGGCGGTTAAAAAAAGTCTGCCTGATGATATAACGGGAGCTGTAGGGGGAAAAGTAGTTTTTGCAGGCCTGATATTTACTATAGCTTTTCTTATAGCAGGTTATACGCTCTTTTACTACTCAATGCTACTACTACTTCTGTTAATGGGTTTTAGTAAAAAAAAACTGTTTTACAGAGTTCTCAGCATGTTTCTTATAGCAGTTTCCGTATTTACTATGCTGGAGAAAAGCAGTGGTGCTGAAAAAGAGAGATATGTTAAGGAGAGTCTTATAAATATCTTCAGGAACCAGGGAAATTACGCCAAACTGGTTACCCGTGAGATTATTTATGAGATAAGATCCGAAGTGAAGGATTTCAGGGAACTACTTGATGGTAAAAACCATTACTCTCTTCTGGAGCGTATATGGAGCTACAGCCTTGCTGCAGGAGAAAGGGTTCCATCGGGTATTTTTCTACTGGACAAGAACAGGAAACTTTTAAGTAGTTTTGTTTATAAGATACCCTCCTATATTGAAGTAGGAGAAACAGAAAGTTTCTCTTTCTGGACAATAGAAGAGAAGTCAGCAGAAGTTTTTGGTAAGAAAGTTCCTATAGCTCTGGGTTCTATAAGAGTTAATGACAGGTTTGAAAACATAGGCTATATACAGGTTGTTGTTATCAACTCTTCAGAACTACTATATAAAGATCCATTTCATCTGAATATTTTTAATCTGGATGAGAAAATAAGAAATATGGAGATAGGTTATGTCCGTCTTGATAAAGATGGCTTCATAATTGAAAATCCTTCCAATATTGATGTGTCTGATATCCCCGGACTTGTAAAAAAAGATGAAGGTGAGGTGGATTTCAGATATCTTGGGCAGAGGTATAAAGGGCACCTTTTTAAAGACAGGGGGAGAAAGTTTCTGCTCTACTATCCGGTATTTTCATCTATTCAGAGAATCGCACTTATAATAAAAATATTCCTTCTGTCACTGATAATGTCATTTCTCCTGAATATAAGGAAAGTAAATCCTGCATATCTGAAAGATGTATTTCACACTTTTTCTTTCAGGGTATTTGCAATACTTATTCTTACAGCTCTGCTTACAGGAATTATTTTTGCTGTATTCTCTCTGAGATTCATTAATCAGAGTGGCGGGCATATGGAAAGGGAAAGTGTGTATAACAGTACAGGAATTGCTGTAAATATGCTCATCAACATTGCTGATCAGGAGGGAGAGATTAATCAGAATCATCTCTATCTTGTTTCCAGAATTGTGGGTAATGATATTATGATGTACCATGGAGGGCGATTGAAAGAGTCTTCAGATTATACTAAGAAACTGAAAGCTCCTGTTCTTTTGCCTTCAAATGTTGCAGCCTTCTTCATAAGCAGAAGTGATGAGTACTTCTTTAAACCTACAAAAGAGGGTTACGATATGTTTTTCCAGATAGGTGATTATATATTCAAACTGGAATTTGCAGGGAATATGTCTACTTCCAGAATGATTGGTATTGAATATCCTGATTTTCTGGTAACAGTACTATTTCTGCTTGGTATATTCAGTTTCTATCTTGCAACATTTTTCCGTAACAGAATTATGTCTCCAATTCATAAACTGAATAATATGATGGGGGAGGTTGAGAAAGGTAACCTTGCTGAACTTAACGAAGTGCCGGCAGAAGCTGAATTCAGTAAACTGTATACTGGTTTTAATGAAATGGTAAAAGGGGTAAAAGAACAGAAAAAAAATCTGTCAGAAATAACTCAGATGCGAACTGTTGTTAAAATGGGGCGAAGAGTAGCTCATGAAGTTAAAAATCCACTAACCCCTATTAAATTATCAGCAGAGCAGATTCTTTACGCTCTTAAAGATAAGAGAGCAGGATTTGAAGATATGATTGGTAAATCAGTCAACTATATAATAGAAGAGACTGAACATCTTAAGAAGGTGTCCAGAGGGTTTCTGGATCTCTCAAAAATTGAAGAACCTGAGCTATCTAAATGTGATATTGTAAAACTGCTGAGAGAAGAGATGCTTAACTTCAGAACTGCATACACAGATGCTGCATTTAACTTCTCCACAAATATCGGAGAACTCAATATTTTTGTAGATGAAGTAAAAATAAGACAGGTTTTTAAGAACCTGATTCTAAATGGAATCGAAGCTGTTCCTGAAGATCATTCACCGATAATAGATCTTGATATAAATTATATTAATAACAGATGCGTTATTGATATAAAAGATAATGGTAAAGGTATGAGTAGTGAGGATCTGGAAGTTGTTTTTAATGAGGGATACTCTACAAAAAGTAAAGGCACCGGACTCGGACTTTTTATTACAAGAAGTATTATACAGTTACACCGTGGAAAGATTGCAATTGAATCAGAAGAGGGAGAAGGTACTATAGTGAAAGTGGAGATACCCTGTGATGAATAAACCGAAAGCTCTGATAAAAGGAGATATAGTAGGGGTTTTTGTACCCTCTTCGCCAGTTAAGGAACCTTTCAGAACTGAAGGACTTCAGAAATTAAGAGAGATGGGATTCAGAGCTTCAGAGGTAGATAATATTCTTAGTAATAAAGGAGTTGTTGCTAAGGCACCTGAAGAAGTATATAAAGAGTTTACTACTCTGATGAAAGATGATTCGGTTAAAGCGCTGTGGGCTGCAAGAGGGGGCTATGGCTCAAATCATCTTCTGAAATATATGGAGGTATCAGAAGAGCTCCCCTGTAAAGTTGTGATAGGATCTTCAGATGTAAGTTACCTTCTCTGGTATCTGGTGGACAGGTTTAAAATGGTAGTTTTTTATGGTCCTATGCTCTATTCATCTGTTGCAGGTAATAAGGCAGATATAAATTGCCTGATGGATCTGGTTACAGGTAAATGCGAAACTCCTGCATACAAAGGCAAAACTCTGGTTTCAGGAAGATCTGAAGGAACACTTACCGGAGGTTGCATGACCAATTTGGTATCTCTGACAGGAACAGAATACTTCCCGGAACTAAAAAACAGAATTGTAATACTTGAAGATGTCGGAGAGAGACCCTACAGGCTTGAAAGAATGTTATGGCAGCTCTGTGAGTCAGGTGCGATAGATAAGGTGAAAGGCCTTGCTTTTGGTAATTTCCCAGGCTGTTTTCTGAATAAGCCGGAGAAGCAGCAGTTTCTGGAGAGAATTGAGCAGATGCTGAAAATTTACTCTGTTCCAATAATATATGACCTGAAGATAGGCCATGGAGATAATATACAGACTGTACCTCTGGGTTGCCACTGTGTTATTGATAACGGTAATCTTTTTGTAACAGAAAAATGTGTTGTTTAACAGGAGTTGTAAGATGAAGAAGGTTTTTTTAAGCGGAGTTGCAGGAACTGGTATGAGTGCTCTTGCTGGTCTCTTTGTGGAAAAAGGATACGAGGTGGCAGGTTCAGATAAAGCTTTTTATCCTCCCGTAGGAGATATTCTGGGAAATATGGATATAAAGCTTTTCGAGGGGTACAAAGCTGAAAATATAGATGAAGATACAGACCTTTGTGTAGTAGGGAATATTATTTCCAGAGGCAATCCGGAAGCCGAGAAGATTCTCAACAGAGGAATGGATTACTGTTCTATGTCAGAAGCTCTCTACAGATATTTCATAAAAGGGACATCCTCAGTTGTTGCTGCAGGAACTCACGGGAAAACAACTATCTCATCGTTTATTTCTTTTATGCTGAAAAAAGCCGGTCTTAACCCTGGATATTTTATTGGTGGTAAACCTGTAGATATGGCAGGGAGTTATGCCTGTGGTAGTGGAGAATATTTTGTATCAGAAGGGGATGAGTATGAAACAGCTTTTTTTGACAGATCTTCCAAGTTTTTAAAATATCACCCCAGATTTCTGATACTGACTGCTATGGAGTATGATCATCTGGATTTCTTTCCAAGTGAGGAACTCTATCTCAAAAGTTTTACAAATCTTGTTAATCAGGTGCCTTCTAATGGACTTATTGTAGTTAATGGAGACTATCCCATGAACAGGGAAGCTGTAAAGAGTAGTTTTACCCCTGTTGTTACCTACGGAGCCTCAGGTTGTGATTGCAATATAAAAGATGTGGAAAACTGCGATTATGGGTATACATTTGCTTTAGAATACAGAAGGGAAACTTTCCGTTTTAAAACATCCCTCCTGGGTAATTATAATATATGGAACCTTGCTGCAGGTATTGTGCTGGGGCTGCATCTTGGAATAGATTATGAGGTGCTTCAGAAGGCTACTGAAGAGTTCAGAGGTGTTGAGAGAAGAATGCGGAAACTCGGAGAGAAAGGTAATTCAGTTTTTCTGGAAGATTTTGCTCACCATCCTACATCAATAAGGAATGTCCTTGAAAGTCTGAGGAATAGGTTCCATGATAGAAAAATCACGGTGCTGTTTGAACCTGGGAGTCATAGTCTGAGAAGTAACAGGTTCTTCAGAGAACTGTCAGAAGCTTTTGACGGAGCTGATGAAGTTGTCTGTTATGTACCTGAAGGGCAGATCAGTAAAACCGGTGATCTTCTGGATACTGTTCAACTTAAGAATGTTCTGGAAAAACGCGGCGTTCTTATGAAATCCGCAGGAAGCCGTGAGGAACTTGAGAATTGTGTGAAAGAGATAAAATGTGATGACAAAAATCTTGTCATATTACTCTCCAATAAGAGCTTTGCAGGGTTACCGGCATTTGTTAAGGAACTTGTTTCTGAATGAATAATAATAATGGTGATTTTTGCTTGATTTTTTCAGTTTACTAAACTATATATAGGTCTATAGATAAACAACAGAGGAGCAGATAATGAATATCAAAGTTACTAAAGAGAAAGAAATATCAACACTTTACCTCTCAGGCAGTGTAGATATTCCTGGTGCGGAAAACCTTAAAAAAACTCTTAACCAGTTTCTGGAAGATGGTTCAAAAGAGGTTGTTGTAGACTTCAAAGATGTTAATTTCATTGGTAGTTCAGGTATTGGCAAACTTCTTCTATTTTATAAAAACTTTACAGCCCGTGGCGGAAAGGTGCGTATCGTAAGTCTTAATGACGAGATTGTTGCGCTCTTTAAAGCTATCAAACTTGATAAACTGTTTAATATTTAACACCTGGATTTTTCAGTAATCATACTGAGTAATCCTGATCAGGGGTTTAATGGAATATAAAGGGAAACTTCTATTAATAGACGACAATAGGGATCTGCTTGACTATTTAAGTGATTTCTTCATGATATATAATTATGAGGTAATCACTGCAGAGACCAAAAAAGATGGTTTATGCCATTTTGAAACTTTCAGGCCTGAAATTGTTATTACAGACATGAAGTTGCCTGATGGTAATGGGAATGAGATAGTCAAGCATATAAAGAGCAGCGCACCTGATGTGCCTATAATTGTAATAACGGGATATTCAGATCAGGAAGAGATTGTCGCAGCCCTTAAAAACGGGGCTGTGGATATTTTGAAAAAACCATTCAGGTCCAAAGATCTCAAATTTCTCATTAATAAGGTGGAAACTCTTTTCAGAAGAAAGCAGAAAGAGGTAAATTCCGGCTTCATTAAATGGGAAAAGAGTGAATACAGACTGGAGAATGATATCTTTTCAATACCTTCCATGATAGATCTCATCTTTTCACGGGTTACTCATGTGGTGGATAACACTTCATTTCTGAGAATAGGGCTTCAGGAGATTCTTGTAAATGCTATTGAACATGGAAATCTTGGAATTACATTCGAAGAGAAACAGTCACTTCTTGATAAGAAAGATAATTACAATAAGTATCTGCAGGAGAGAGCGCAGCAGGAGCCTTATAAAGATACCTTTGTGCAGATTCTGGTTTTTACAACGCCGGAGTATCTGAAAATCATCATCAGGGATCAGGGGCAGGGGTTTGACCTGTATGAATTGCCGGACCTTAATGATCCGGAAAACTTTCTCCGTGAAAGCGGCAAAGGTATTCTGATGGCAATGAATGCCTTTGATAAGATCGAGTATAACGAACTTGGTAATGAAGTGTCTCTTTGGAAATATGCAGAAGATATAAGTGATGAGAAACATGAGCCCCATGAGAAAGAGGATTTTGAGGTTTTCAGTCGCCTGAAAGAGTATAGTCGTTTTAAAGATGAATTTGACTTTGAGTTGAACCTTGCGGCTGAATTTCAGGATACTTTTTTACCCAAAAAAGATGATATAATGGACTTTCCTGAACTGGAAAGTGCATATATCTATATTCCTCTTCTTAAAGTTTCAGGTGACTTTATAGATATAAGTCGCCTTGATGAAGGCATATACGGATATTTTATAACAGATATTTCCGGCCACGGTGTTGCTGCAGCTCTTATATGCTCAATGCTTAAGGTGTTTTTCTCTCTGTATGCCAAGGATGTGTTGTCTCCACAACTTCTTTTTGAAATGCTTAATCAGGAGTTTTACAACTATCTCAATGCTGGTGAGTATTTCACATCTTTCTACGGAATATATTTTGCTGAAGAGAGAAAGTTTGTATACACTAGTGCCAATCATCCGCCTCCGCTTCTCTATAAGGCAAAAACCAGGGAAATTGTACCTCTGGATACAGAAGGATTCTTTGTAGGAATTTTTCAGGAAGCTGTTTTTGAAGAGAAAGAGGTCTATCTTGAACCTGGTGACAGAATTCTTTTTTATACAGATGGTATTATTGAAGCACAGAACAGAAATAATGAGATTTTCGGTGTGGAAAGACTGAAAAAGATGTATCAGGAAGAGAAAGACGTCAGTATCGGGGATATGATATCCATTATAAAAAACCGTGTGTACTTTTTCTCGGATAATCATATCGAAGATGATGTAACTATAGCTGCGATTGAGGTTAAATAGACCTTTTCTGATCTCCTTGAATACTGTCGGATCTTCTTGAAAATATACTATATCTGTGGTACAAATTTCAGATGGAATTTTTGTATGTATCACAAGTAACAGCGGGTAGCGGGTACAAAATGGACTATATTCGGATTATTTCCGAATCTTCTCCTATATCAAAAATAATTCTGCTGCTCCTTTTTCTATTTTCAGTTATTTCATGGGCAGTAATTGCATTTAAATTTATTGAATATTCTAAAGCATGGAAGAATTCAGTAAAGTTCAGAGACCTTTTCAGAAAGTCCAGAAACTTTTCAGATATAAACAGAAGAGTGGCTGAATTTGCCAATACACCTCTTGCGACTGTATTTGCTTTCGGTTTCAGGGAACTTTCAGTTCAGAAGAGTGAAGAGGGTGCTGTAAGAGAGGTTAATGTTGAATCTGTACGCAGAGCTTTAACCAGAGGCTCAATGGGGGAGATAACCCGCCTTGAGAAGCTTAATGGTTTTCTTGCTACAACAGCAGCAGTAACCCCTTTTATCGGGCTTCTTGGTACTGTTTGGGGGATTATAACCTCATTCCACAGTATAGGAGCAATGGGTAATGCTAACCTTGCAACTGTTGCACCAGGTATTGCTGAAGCTCTTATAGCCACAGCTCTCGGATTGTTTGCAGCAATTCCGGCTGTTATTTTCTACAATACCCTTCTGAACAAACTTAAGGTGATAATTTCCTCTATGGACGATTTTATACTGGAATTTATCGATATAAGTGAGAAACTGAGATAAAATGAAAGTCAACGGTCCGGAACGCCTCTCATCAAACATGTCGGAGATTAATGTAACTCCTCTGGTTGATGTTATGCTGGTGCTTCTAATTATATTTATGGTAACAGCTCCGATGATGCAGTCGGGAATAAATGTAAAACTCCCTTCTGCAGAAACCAAAGCAAATCCAAGTTCAGGTGGAATGGTACTTACAGTAACAAAAGACAGATATGTATATCTTGGAGCTGCAAAGACTCCGGTGCATGTTAGTCTGCTTGAATCAAGGCTGAAGAACCATTTTGTTGGTAGAAAAAAGAAAGCTGTGTTTTTAAGAGCAGATAAAGATGTATCCTACGGTTTTGTTATTGAAGTTATGGATGTAATAAAAAAGACAGGCATTGAAACAGTAGGAATGATTGTCGACAAGAAAAAGAGATGACAGGTTTCAGAATTGCTCTTCTGATATCTCTGGTACTACATATTGGAGTGATTATTACTCTGAGTATAAGTACAGAGATTAAGGCGGATACTACTACCCGGTATTATGTAGATCTGGTTAGTATGGGAGGTCCACCGGGAGGCAGTAGTGTGCGGACTGTAAAAAAATCTTCCCCTCCCAAAAAACAGGCGGAAGAAAAAGTAAAGAAAAGTGATCCTGTACCAGATGAACCTGATAATACTCCCAAAAGTTCGTTAAGGGATCTTACAACTAAACCTGAAGCTCCTAAATCCAAATTGCGATTTCCGGATAAGAAAAATAAGAGGCGCTCTGTAAAAAGAAAAAAACCACGCGAATCTGTAACAGTTGTGCGGAAAAAAAAGAAAAAGAAGGGATCCGGCAGAGAAACTGTTGTTAAAAAAAATCTACCCTCCAATGCACTTAGTACCAGTATTAACAGTGTGGGAGGAGGAAAAGGTACAGGAAGCGGATTTGGCACAGGAGGCGGTAAATATTTTCCATACGCCTACTATGTTGAGACTTTGAGAAATAAAATATCATCTACCTGGTATTCTCCAGGAGCAGGGAGTAAGTTGGAAGCAGTTGTGAAATTCAGAATTTTCAGAGATGGGCGGATATCAGATCTTTCACTGGAAGTTTCCAGTGGCAGCGATGCCTTCGACAGATCTGCTATGAGGGCAGTAAAGAACGCTGCACCTTTTCCAAGGTTACCATCAGATTTTACATCTTCTTACCTTGCGGTTCATCTAAAATTTGAGTAGAGGGAAGTTTAATGAAAAAAGTAACACTATTTACTATTGTTTTTTTTCTGTTTATCTCACTTGGGGCACAGGAAGAAGTACATATTACAATTAAGGACGGTATTGCAAGAATACCTGTGGCATTGCCGGAATTTCATGTTAAAAATGAGATAACCCCAAAAGCTGCAGCTCTTGTAAAAGAGCTATATACAACATTATGGAATGATCTTGAATATTCAAGGGTTTTCAGGCTGGTATCGAAAGATTACTATAAACTGATAAAGAAACCTGATCCTGCAAATATTAATTTTAAAGACTGGGCATCAATACAGGCTAACATACTGATTACCGGGGAAGTGGATGTGGTTGCAGAAGATAAGCTTATATTTGCAATCCGGGTTTTTGATATAAAGAGTGGCAGACTTATTTTTGGCAACCATTATAGTGGTAATTCTGCAGTTGTAAGACTTATAGCCCACAGGTCTGCTGATCAGATGATGAAATATATTGGTGAAAAACCTCTCTTTGACAGTAAACTGGCTTTCGTATCTGATCGTGATGGTGATAAAGAGATTTTTATTATGGATTACGATGGGAAAAGACAGAGACAGATTACTTTTAATGATACAATCGATATTCTTCCATCCTGGAGTTATGATAATGAAAAACTTCTTTATACATCCTATAGAAAATCCAGACCTGATCTTTACGTTTTTCACATATATAGCGGTAAAACAGAAATTATTTCATCAAAAGGTGCTAACTTTTCTGCAGACTGGTGTCCTGACTCAAATAAAATCGCATATACTTCAACAAAATCCGGAAATTCAGAAATCTATGTAAGAGATATGGGAACCGGTAAAGAGACCAGACTCACCTTTAACAGAATAATTGATGTAGCCCCTTCATGGAGCCCTTCCGGCCAGAGCATGGCTTTTGTTTCAGACAGAAGTGGTACTGCTCAGATATATACAATGGGAGCTGAAGGAACTGGGGTTACACGACTGACTTTTGAAGGAACAAGGCACGATTCCCCCAAATGGTCACCTGACGGAATGAGGATTGCCTACGCTCTTATGCTGGGAGGATCAATCGATATTTATATTTATGATATTAAAAGCAATGAGGTTCGTAAACTTACAGAAAGATCAGGGAGAAATGAGAATCCTACATGGTCACCTGACGGACGACATATTGTTTTTGCATCAAACAGAACTGGCAGATACCAGCTCTATTCAGTGGATTACGATGGAAGGAACATAAGAAAACTTACATCAAAAGGAGAGAACTTTATGCCTTTCTGGCAGAAAAAGGTTAATTAGAAATTCAACTATTTGACAAAAAAAATGTTGTGTATTATAAGTTATCTATTATACTAGGAGGAGTTATGAAAAAGCTAATCATTGCAGCATTAATTTGCTCAGTACTTTTGTTTACCCTGAATTCATGTAAAAAGAAAGAGGTAAAGGTTGAACCTAAACCGGCACCTGTAGTTAAAAAAGTTGTGGAACCAACACCTAAAGTTGAAAAACCAAAACTAACAGCTGAAGAAATTTTCATGAAAAAAAGCATCGATGCACTTAACAGTGAAGGGCATCTGAAAAGAATCTACTTCGATTTTGACAAATATGGTCTCAAAGAAGATATGAAACCCATTCTTCATAAAAATGCTGATTGGCTTATTAAACATTCCAGTGTAAGCATCGTTGTTGAAGGACATTGCGATGAACGTGGAACTGTAGAATATAACATCGCTCTTGGTGAAAAGAGAGCTGAAGCTGCAAAACAGTACCTGCTTTCACTTGGAGTTGCCACTGATAAAGTTAAAATTATCTCATACGGCAAAAACAAACCTCTGGTAAAAGGCGTTAGTGAAGAAACTCACGCTGAAAACAGAAGAGCAGAATTTACAATAACCGGGAAATAGTTAATAGATGATGAAGCTTGTTGTTTTTTGTCTTACATTTGCAATGGCAGTAATGCCTGCTTTCTCAATAAAGAAAGATACTAAACTCATTCTTGCTGAGTTACAGAAAATTCAGGAGATGACTGCCAATCTGGATCAGAAGGTAACAATTCTCTCAACTGAGTATTCTTCTCTGGCAAAGAAAGTCAAGATGATTGATGAGAAGGTATCTGCTCTTACCAGAAATCAGGCAGACTCAAGGCAGAACAGTGAAACACTTGTAATTAATTTACAATTTCTGAAAGAAGAGATTAATGAACTGAAAAATAGTGTAAATACTTTGAATAACAGGCTTCAGAACTCTCCTCCGGCAAATAGTAATGAGGGTGGAACTTCCTCTGAAACAGAGGGATCTCCACCACCTGAACAGAAGCCGGTTAATTTTGAGAGCGTCTACTACACGGCTTATTCAGATTATATGAAAAAGAATTATGATCTGGCTATAGGCGGGTTCAAGCAATTCATCCGCCTTTTCCCCGACAACGGGCTTGCAGATAATTCTCTTTACTGGATAGGTGAGTGCTACTATTCGCAGAAAAAGTACGAGGATGCTGTAAAAACATTCAGCGAACTGATTGAGAAATATGGGGATGGGGATAAAATACCCGATGCTACCCTGAAAAAAGGGTATTCATTGATAGAGATGGGTAAGAGCGAAGAAGGTGTTACTGCTTTAAGGGGGTTGATTTCAAAATTTCCTTTTACAGAAGCTGCATCTCTCGCAAAACAAAAAATTAAGGAAATAGAAGAATAGTATGGCAACTAATGTTAGAAGTTTAAATAAGGTAATTCTTATAGGAAGAGTAGGGCGTGATCCCGAGATAAGACATATTCCAGGTAAAAACCAGAATGTAGCAAATTTCAGTATTGCGACTTCCGAAGGATATATGGATAATAGCAACCAGTGGCAGGAAAGCACTGAGTGGCATAATATTGTAGCATGGGGCTATACAGCACAGAAAGTTGAAAGATCTGTGGGTAAAGGTACCCTTGTTATGGTTGAGGGTAAAATTAAAACAAGGAAATGGCAGGATAAGAATGGGCAGGATCGTTATACAACTGAAATTCTGGCAGATAGTATAATTCCTCTTGAACGTAAAGATGCACAGGGAGCTGTAGCACAGTCTTATGGAAGCGGTGGCCAGCAGAATAACTATCAGAATCAGCAGGGGCAACAATATAATAATAATCAGGGATTTAACAACAACAATAACTATTCCGGCCAGGGATACGATTCTCCTATACCTGAAGCACAGGTTGATGGTGATCCGTATGACGGTGGTTCGGATCCATTCTAGATGGCATTTGTAAATTATAATAATAAAGAAATAACTGTAAAAATTGTCTATTATGGCCCAGCTTTGAGCGGGAAGACAACCTGTCTGAAATACATATATTCTGACAGCGGGTATTCAAATAAAGGGAAACTTATTACTCTGGATACAGATGGTGACAGAACCCTTTTTTTTGATTTTCTTCCTTTCGAAATGGGGAAAATAGGCAATTACAATGTAAAAGTACAACTATACACTGTTCCGGGACAGGTAGCTTATGATACTACAAGAAAACTGGTTCTTCAGGGTGCTGACGGTGTGGTTTTCGTGGCAGACTCCCAGCCGGAAATGAGAGAGCAGAATATTGAGAGTTTTTCTAATCTTAAGAAAAATCTTGAACTTAACAAAATCTCTTTTGCAGAAATCCCTTTAATTCTCCACTATAACAAAAGAGATCTTGATAATGTGCTGTCAGTTGAGGATCTGAATATGGATCTGAATCTCAAAAATTACACATGGTTTCCTACTGTGGCAACTGATGGTGAAAAAGTCCTTGAAGGCATTCAGGCTTTGCTGAAACAGGTTATTATGTACCTGAAAAATAAACTGTCTATATTCCAGAAAGATAAAACTGTAATGTTTTCAAGAGAAGAGATGACAGCTAAACATCAGAGTGGTGAACTTGAATTACCTGATATGCCTAATAACGTAACAAGAGTAATAAGCAGAGATGAAAGTGCATTTCAGCTTTCTGATCATGTCAAAGAAGCTTCTGTTACCAAACCTGAATCTACAGAAGAAATTTTCAACCTCGAAGATGATAATATTATGGCAGGTCTTGATATCGATTATGAGGCAAGCCATCTGGTACTTGATAATAAATATTCAGTTGAGCAGAATATCGATAGTGAGGAACAGACAGATGGAGCTGGTAAAAATGAACCAGTAAAAAAACAGGAGATAGATATTACACCTCAGGAGCCTGTACTTCTCAGTGAAGTTGCAGATGAGAGTGAGGATGTTTCAATACCTGTTAATCTTACTATTCCCAAGGGGCAGAAAGAGCTGACAATTAAGCTCAATTTAACAATTAATATCAAACAGTAGAAATTCCAGGATTTAATATGTACAAAGTAAAGATACTCTTGGTTACTATCTTATTGCAGGTGGTTTCAGCAGTGGCTTATTGCGATGGTGTGGATAAGCTTTCAAAACGGGTAACTGATTCACTGACAGAGTTTTTCAGGAACCGTCAGAATACCAATGCAACAGTTGTAAGATTTGAAAACCGTTCAACTCTGGAAGGTATTGGCGCCATGAGATTTTATCAACTCATGGTTTCTGATATAGAGGCGGGAAAAACCTTTAATTTCAAAGACACTCTTAAAGGGTTTAATGGTAAAGATGGTGAGTTCAGAAACAGTACTGATACACAGTTTCATATCTGGATCAGATTGACATCACCTCCAGGTAAATTAGGTGTTGGTGTTGTTATCTTTTCAAAACTCACAGATAGAATTGAACTTCTGAAATATTTTGAAGAAAACCTTAACAGAGAAGAACTTAGTATTCTTCAGATTGAAAAATTTGGATTTGAAAGATCAGGTTTTGGTAAAGCTTTTACTGTTAATTTTAATGAGAAGATACTTGACGCAGCTTCAATTAATTATGGTGGCGGAGAGTTTCTTTTTGTTCTTAAGAAAAAATATGTTGAGATATGGACTAATGTAGCATCTAATCTTAAGAGAAGTCATAGAACTATCATCAACTATTCATTTCCTGAAGTACCGGCAATTGAAGAAGAGGGTGTTATTACTGTATTCCCCGCAGGAAACAGAATGATTGTCTATGCAGGTACAAATTTCAGCAGGGATGTTTATGTGTGGAGCTTTGATGGACAGGATATGATGTCAATGGGAAAATCCGGCTTCATTCCTTTAAAAAGCTGCAATATTGATAACCGGAATATGGCTGTAGGGATAAAATATGATGCTGGGTTTAACTGGTTTATAAATGAGCTGTATCTTTCACCTTTTGAAAACGGAATAGTAGACAATAAGAGTATATATAAGAAAAAAGTACCTGAATTCTACTCAATGGCATGTGCACAGTCAGGTAACGAATTTCATGGTGTACATCTTGTAGACAGAGACTATAATCTGAGACATTTCGATGCTAATTTTCAGGAAATAGAGGGGGAGAATGCAAAAGCAGGCGGGTCACTTGATCTGGTTGCGGATACATGGCTGGTAACATCCTCATATTCCGATGGTACAGATAAACTTAGCTTTTATGATATCGGGAAGTATAACAGAGAAGTTTACAGTAACAGGTTTGACAGAAGTATCAAAGGAATCAGAAGTGGTATCTGGAAAGGGAAGAACGGTGTCTGGGTAAGAGTGGAAAACGGGGATAAAAGTAAACTGGAATTCTGGAGTAAAACTAATGCAGGTAATTAAGTTCATAGCAATTATTGTCGTAGCTGTTCTGTCAATTGCAGCGGTAAAACCACATTATGGCGGAGATGTGACTATAAGACTGAATGAACCAACCTCCCTCAGTTTCTCATCAACAACATACTCTAATCAGATTTTCTGCTCAATGATATATGAGAACTTCTTCTATTTAAGCAGAAATGGTGAAACTTCATCTCATATTTTTGCAAGTACTGAATCTTCAGAAGATAACAGAGAATGGCGTCTGGAATTAAAAAAAGTACTGGCCCTTTCAGATGGATCACCTCTTACGATTAATATTGTTGAAACTTCACTTAAACAGTTTCTGCAAAAAGATCTGGCTTCATCCAGAAAAGTGGCTAAATATATAAGAGAGGTTCGTACTGAAGGTGATACCCTGATTATAAACCTTCTCAGCAGTGTGAAAAAATTACCTGTTCTCCTTTCTGCACAGGACCTGGTTATCATTACTGGTAAAGACGGTGTTTTTGCAGGTCAGTTCAAACCTGTTGAGTGGGAGAAGGGAAAACATATAAAGCTGATACCAAATATCTATTATCCTGGTGGCAGATCTTATCTGAATTCAGTAACAGCTATTTTTCATAACTCTTTCTATCCCGATGTTTTCCTGACAGAACCAGGTAGTCCGGGAAACCTGAGGTACAGGGAAATTAAATCAGGTATATATCAGAATATCTATCTCTGTTTTCCTGAGGGAAGAGTTGGAAAAAATACCAGAACAGCGATATATACTCTTTTTAAAAAATACCTTAAATCAAGTAAACAGAAATCTCTGGGGGCACTGACTTCAGAAGAAGAATCTCCTGTAACTATCAATATCCCGGTAACTTCATACAGACGGATGAAATCAATTCTCAGGTCACTGAAATCAAGAATCTATTTTGTAACTTCTCTTAAAGAGTTTGAGGAGGGAGTAAGCGGTTATGTGAAGAAGATAAAACTTAAACCAATTACTTCTGTAGTAAGAGATGATAATGTTTCGGACTTTGTTAAGAATAATCAGGTTGACTTCCTGGTTCTGGAAAAAGTTTTTAATATGGGAGCCGGAGTGGATGCTAAGGTTGAGAAAGTTGTAAGAGAACTTAGCTTTAACAATTTTAATGAAGAGTATCTTAAACTGCTTTCAGAACTAAACGAAATCAGAAACCTTAAAAATGAAGAGATCCTTCTTGATCAGGTTGCCAGTATAATTGGTAAAGTGATTAAAGAGGGAATTGTAATACCTCTGTCTCAAAAGAGATTTGCTCTTATGGTAAGCAGGAGATTGAATGGTATTGAATCAGATTATTTTGGAAGACCTCTGTTTCACAAAGCCGGAATCAGAAGAGAACGCTGAACCATTTCATTGAATAAGACCCATTTGAAAGAGCAGGGAAAATAATATATAATTCGACAATGAGAACTCTATTTATAGTTCTGCTTCTGCTGGCTGTTGCAGGTTGTAGTAAAGCAGAAAAAGATAACAATGCTTCAAAGAGCACAGAAGTAAATAAGAAACCTGCAGGAGTTGACATTCTTTTTATTGGGTCAACAGGCTACACAAAAGAAGATCTTTCTGACTATGTAGATAAAAACTACTCATATGATACTGAGGAAAGAGAGATCTCTTCTACACTTAAATCCAAATTTCTTGATCTTTTTATTGCGGGAGAACTGATTGCTGCAAAAGCACAGAAAAGTGGCGTAAATATAACTGAAAGTGATATAGATGATTATGCAGCACGCTTCAGTAATAAAAAACTGAGCCGTGATGATATGAAAAAGACACTGATGGTTCAGAAGTACCTGTCAGATTATGTATATAACAACATCTCTGTAACTGATAAAGAGATTCAGAAATATTATAGTGATCATAGAGATGAGTTCAGAAAGAAGAAAGAAGTACTACTTTATCAGATTTTACTGAAAGATAAAGAAGTGGCCCAGAAGATACGTACAGAACTGGTTAATTATCCTTCAAGATTTGAAGAGTATGCAGCCAGTCGTTCTCATAGTATTGATGCCTCTAAAAACGGCCTGATGGGGTACTATGAAGAGGGAACCCTGCCTTCAGAAATGGAACAGGTAGTATTTTCCATGAGAAAAGGGGAGATAAGCCCTGTTGTGAGTACGCCATATGGTTACCATATATTTCTTGTTAAAAAGAAGAAGAGTGCAAGAACACTCTATTTGTCAAAAGTTTCTGAGAAGATTCGTAAAAAACTGATGGCTGTTAAAATAAAAAGTGTATATTCTCAGTTTTACAGCAACCTCTTTAAAGAATCCGGCGTCAGGATAGTATATGACAAACTTGATTTTGAATATAAAAGTAAAGGAGAACTGAATTGATGAGTTCAAAAAAATACCTGTTACCACTGATTTTACTTCTAATGTCTTTAACTGTTAAAGCAGAGCTGATTGAAGAGATCTATGCTGTTGTAAATGATGAGATTATTACTTACAGCGAATTGACAAACGCTTATAAAGACATGATTATTCAGCTCCAGAGCAAATACAAAGGCGAAGAACTTGAAAAGAAGATTGAAGAGAGTAAAGCTCTTCTGTTCAACAATATCCTTGAAAATAAGCTTATAACATCAAAAGCTAAAGAGAAAGAGTATGACGTTGAGGCACATCTCCGGGATTATCTGAAAAGAATCAGAAAACAGTTCAGTTCAGAAGAAGAGTTTGTAAAAGCCCTTCAGTCAAATAACCTTACTCTTGATGACTTCAAAAAGAAACAGCGTATAATGCTTGTGCAGCAGCGCTATCTTATGGAAGAAGCATACAAAGATATAAAAATTGATAACACAGAGATTATGGGTTATTTTAAGAGAAATATTAAAGAGTTCACCCTCCCTGAAAAGATGGAACTGAACTGCATTTTTATTAAAACTCTTACAGATGAAAAAAAAGCAGAGATTCTGGAAAAACTTAAAAGTGGTAAATTTCCGGAAGTTGCTGCTGAGTACTCTGAGTTAACAGATGATAAGAAGACAAATGCCTATCTGGGTGAATTCACAAAAGGCGAGCTGGATGCTTCAATTGAAGATATTGCTATAAAGATGAAAGATGGAGAAGTATCAGACTGGATTACCAATGATTCAGGTAGTTATATTATCCAGATGAAGAAATTCACTCCTTCAACTCTTAGAGAGTATAAGGATGTGAGAGAGCAGATACATGGTCAGCTTCGCAGAGTTGAAGAAGAGAAGGCATATAAAATCTTTATTGAGAGACTTAAGAAAGAATCATATATCAAAATATACAAAAAGTTCTAATGAACTACTATCTTTTACTGTCCGCTGAATAATGTACTGTTCAGCGGATTTTCACATTCATTCAAAATACTCATTTAACTGCAGTCCTGCACTCACAATAGACAATCTGGGATATTATGCTGAAAGGAAAGGTATCGAAATCCTTGGAACAGGTGATATTTTTCATCCATTATGGAAAAAAGAGATCCAGGAAAATCTGAAAAATGATGGCACCGGTCTCTGGTTCTCAAAATCTGGTAAATTCAGAACAAAATTTGTACTTTCTGCAGAGCTTAGTTGCATATATAAGAGAGATGGGAGAACAAGAAAAGTACATGTTGTCGTAATGTTTCCCTGTTGGGATGGGGCAGACATGTTTGGTGCATTTCTGAGATCTTCAGGAGCACTACTGGAATCCAATGGCAGACCTTTCGTTAAAAAAGATGTAAGAGTCTTAGCTGAAGAACTGATAAAAATTAATAGTTCATATGTAATGTTCCCGGCTCACATATGGACTCCCTGGTATTCAGCTCTTGGAGAAAAGTCAGGTTTTGATTCATTAAGTCACTGTTTTGGAGAGTATCTCAATACCATTTCTGCAGTTGAAACCGGATTATCGTCAGATGAAGGGATGAATCGAAGTTGTTCATTTATGGATGCATTTACTCTGCTGTCTTTTTCCGATGCTCACTCACTGGATAGAATCGGGAGGAACTGTTCGCTTATCAAAAGTCCCGACTCTTTTAACAATATACAAAAGGCTCTGAAAAATGGAGAGGTTGTTACTGTAGATACCTGGCCTGAAACAGGGAAATATTTTTATGATGGACACAGGAAGTGCGGTATTAAGGCTGCTCCCGGGGAATATGAAGAAAGAATCTGCCCTGTGTGCCATAAACCTCTTACAAGAGGAGTTCTGGGAAGAGTTGCTGAACTGGCAGACCGGAAAACAGGAAAAAATACAGAAAAGTCGATAAAAACAGTACCTCTTAAAGATATAATTTCTGCAGCTACAGGAAAAGGCTCAGATACTAAATCTGTTCTGAATCTTTATGATAGAATTGTTGATTCTGCTGGTAGTGAGCTTAATGCCCTTCTCTATACAGATATTGACGTTTTAATGGAAATTGATGAGAACACCGGCAGAAGAGTAAGTGCCGTCAGAAGAGGAGATATAATAGCTGTTCCCGGTTATGACGGTTTATATGGAACTATAGAGTGGAAAGGAGATGTGGATGCTTAAAACTGTATGTGTATACTGTTCTTCAAGTGAAGCGGTGGATGAGAAGTATTTCAGAATTGCAGATGAACTTGGAAGAGTGATTGGAATAAAAGGTCTTGAACTGATATATGGTGGAGCATCTATAGGGTTGATGGGGCAGGTTGCCAGAAGTGCCAGGAAAGCCGGTGCCCGGGTTGAAGGTGTTATCCCTTCTTATCTTAATGAGAACGGTATCAGTTTTAAAGAAGCAGACAAGTTAACGATAACAGAGACGATGGCGGAGAGAAAAGAGATCATGAGTAATCGGGGGGAGGGGTTTATTGCTCTGCCAGGGGGATTTGGTACTCTTGAAGAGATCATGGAGATGATTACTCTGCGGCAGCTTGGTTATCACAGTAAACCAATGGTGTTTATAAATTCCTGTGGATTTTACGATAACCTTTTCAGCTTTTTTAAAAGAATGGTAAATGACAAATTCATGAAAAGAGAGTTTAATTCAATATACAGAGTAGCAGAAACAGCAGAAGAAGCTGTTAATATGTTAATGGCTACAGATCCCTTTGATATGCCCAAAAAGTGGTTTTAAGAAACACTGACTGACACGGACCGGCACTGACTGGCACTGATAATCCTGATTATTATAAGAAACACGGAATGTAGGGGAGCATCGAAGTTATGGTTTTACCATGACGTAGTATGCTCCCGTTTTATTTTTAAGTCAGTCTTAAAATAAACAACAATTGTATTGTTAAGTCCGTGATGGTCTGTGTAAGTCCAGTCGTTTTCTGAGTAGTTCAAAAAGCCTTCAGGGTTGACTAATAGGGGAAAATAGGAGAAAATAAGCAGCTGAAAAGGGATTGCTGGAAGTTTCTGCAAAGAATAACCGAAAAGGTCCCTCATAAAATATAGGACATGGAGTGAACATTAAATGTGTGAAGAAAAAAAAGTCAAGTGGAAAGACACTTTAAATCTACCGTCAACAGGCTTTCCTATGAAAGCGTCCCTGAATGTTAAGGAACCTCAGATTCTGAAAAAATGGGAAGAGAAAGATCTTTACAACACAATTCTGGAGTTAAGGGCAGATTGCCCGTCCTATATTCTTCACGACGGTCCTCCTTATGCTAATGGTGAAATACACCTTGGGCATGCATTAAATAAAATACTTAAAGATTTCATCGTAAAAACCAAATCAATGGAAGGGTTCAAAGCTCCGCTGATTCCCGGCTGGGACTGCCACGGTCTCCCTATTGAAATCAATATTGATAAAAAACTTGGAAAGAAGAAGAGAGATTTAACAACAGTTGAGTTTCGTGAACAGTGCAGAGAGTATGCTGAAAAATATCTTGATCTTCAGAGAGAAGGTTTTAAGAGATTAGGTGTATTTGCTGACTGGGAAAATCCTTATAAAACAATCAATCCTTCCTATGAAGCATCTATTATCAGTACATTCAGATCTTTTGCGGAAAAAGGAAATGTAGTAAGAAAGAAGCGTCCGGTATACTGGTGTAACTCATGCCGTACAGCTCTTGCTGAAGCTGAAGTGGAATATGCTAATCATAAATCCCCTTCAATCTATGTTAAATTTGAACTTGAAGATGTTCCTGAGTTTCTTACAAAACATGGAGATAAACAGATCAATGTAATGATCTGGACAACAACTCCATGGACAATTCCTGCAAACCTTGCAATAGCTCTTCATGCAGACTTTGATTATGCTCTGTTTGATATGGACGGCGAAAGATACATTGCCGCCTCAAGACTTGTTCCTCTGCTTGCTGAAGTAAAAGGAGCTGAGTATAAAATTATTGAAGAGTTCAAAGGTGTTGAGCTGAAAGGCTGTAATGCAAAACATCCTCTTTTTGATAGAAAATCACTAATTATTAACACAGACTATGTTGAACTGGAAGCTGGTACAGGTTGCGTACATACAGCACCTGGTCATGGTGATGATGACTACAGAGCTGGTCTTGAATATGGTCTGGATATCTACTCACCTGTAAATAGTGGCGGTAGATTTGATGAAACTGCCGGAAAATATGAAGGACTTAAAGTCTTTGAAGCAAATTCAGTAATTATCGAAGATCTGAAAGAGAGTGGAAGACTATTCCACACTAACGATATAGAACACTCATATCCACACTGCTGGAGATGCAAAAAGCCTGTTATCTTCAGAGCAACTGAACAGTGGTTCATCTCAATGGATACCGCTGAACTGAGACAGAAAGCTCTTGAAGAGATTAAAAAAGTTAACTGGCTGCCATCATGGGGAGAAGAGAGAATCTCCAATATGATCGCAAATCGCCCTGACTGGTGTATCTCAAGACAGAGAGACTGGGGAGTTCCAATACCAGTGTTTTATTGCGAAAGCTGCGATGAACCTGAGTTCAATATCGAAGCTATCAGAAAAGTTGAAGAGATTTTTGCAGAAGAGGGTTCAGAAGCCTGGTATAAAGACGAAGAAGAAAGATTCCTGCCATCTGGTACAAAATGCTCCAAATGCGGGCATGAAAAGTTCAAGAAAGGCAGAGATATTCTGGATGTATGGTTTGAATCAGGCGCATCCTGGGATGTTCTGAATAAGAGAGAAAATCACAGTTTTCCTGCAGATATGTATCTGGAAGGTGGAGATCAGTATCGTGGATGGTTCCACTCATCACTTCTGGTGGGAGTAAGCAGCAAAGAAATGTCACCTTATAAGACAGTTATTACTCACGGCTGGGCTCTGGATAAGAATGGCAGAGCAATGTCCAAATCTCTTGGAAATGTTATTAAGCCACAGAAAATAATCGATGAGAAGGGTGCAGAAATACTCCGTCTCTGGATTGCAATGGTTAATTACAGAGAAGATATCCGCCTGGGTAATGAAATTCTTGCAAGAGTTACTGAAAGTTACAGAAAGGTCAGAAATACATGGAGATTCATGCTTGGTGTACTGGGAGACTTTAACCCGGACACTGATAGTGTTGATATCGACAATATGCGTGAAGTTGATCTCTATATTCTTGATAGTCTGCAGAAGCTTAAAGATAAAGTACTTACATCCTACAGAAATTATGAGTACCACACTATATATCATGCAATCTCAAACTTCTTTACTACAGACCTGAGTTCCTTCTATCTTAATTTTATGAAAGATATCCTCTATTGTAATGGTAAAGAGTCTGTAGAGAGAAGAAGTGGTCAGACAGCGGTATTTACTCTTCTTAAAGAGACTCTGCTTCTTATGACACCTATCCTCTCATTTACTACAGAAGAGGCCTGGGACCATCTGCCACAGTTTGAAGGAAAACTGGAATCAGTTCATATGCATACTTTCCCTGAAATGGATAACAGATACAGTGAAAAACTGGATTGCAATAAATGGGAAATGGTTATGGAGATCAGAGAGCTTATTCTCAAGGAACTTGAAGCAGCAAGAAATGAGAAAGTTATTGGTGATTCTCTTGAAGCATCTGTTACAGTAGATCTGTCAGAAGAGAAGTTTGCTGTGGCTTCAGATCTTGAAACTCTTATCAAAGAGATTCTGGTTGTTTCTGAAGTAAGTGTCAACTCAGCTTCAGAAGATAAAGTATCCGTAGCAAAAGTCGAAGGTAACAAGTGTCCAAGATGCTGGAACTGGTTCACAGAAGATACTTCAGACAACAAGTTTGAAAATCTCTGCCCGAGATGTAATAATACGGCGCTGGAGATGGGTATTGAAGCTGCAGAATAGATACTTTCATCTGATTATTGCAATAAGTGTATTGATCTTTGACCAGGTAACCAAACTCCTGGTCAGGGACTATTTTGCCGGAACAGAGCGTTATAGTGTCGTGCCGGTTATAAAAGATTTTTTCAATCTGAGACTGGTTGAAAATCATGGAATGATATGGGGACTCTTTTCAGAGCATGGAGAAAAGTCCTCTGGAACTTTAATTATAGCCGCAGTATCAGTTGTTGCTCTGACTGTTTTAATCTATATCTATTTTAAAACAGATGATAGATATGAGACAACAGCTATGGCTATGATAATCGGTGGAGCAGCAGGTAATATAATTGATCGTGTTTTTCTGGGAGCAGTAACTGATTTTATTGATCTCTATGTGGGAAAATCACACTGGCCTGCATTTAATATTGCAGACTCCTTTATTAACATCGGGGTAGTTATGATGCTGCTGGTAATTTTATTTAGAAACAGGAAGGAAGAAACATTATGAAATTGGAATTCAGCGCAGAAAAGTTTTATAACCGGCTTGACCATTTCCTAATGGATCAGGATATACCAGGTAACATTTCAAGAAGTAAAATGGAGAAATTCATTAAAGCAGGGGATGTTACAATTAATGGTAAGGTAGTTAAGAAGAAAAACAGCGAAATAGATGAAGGTGCCGTTGTAACTCTGATTCTGCCGGAAGAAGAACCCGCTGAAGAGTATAAACCTTCTGGTGAATTTGAAAAACTTTATGAAGATCAGTGGTATCTTATTATCAATAAACCTGCAGGCATATCTGTCCATCCGGGAGCAGGGAAAAGGGAAGAGACAATTCTTGATATGTTCCGCTACTACTATCCTGAGGTTAATGATTTTGAAGATCAGGAGAGACCAGGAATAGTTCACAGACTTGATAAAGATACTTCCGGTATTCTTATTCTTGCCAAAACTCCCAAAGCCCAGAGAAAAATGCAACAGCTTTTTAAAAGAAGAATTGTTTATAAATACTACTATGCTCTGGTTGAGGGACGTGTAAAAATTCCTGTAGGTGTAATTGATGAGCCTATTGTAAGGAATCCCAACAACCGAAGGAAGTTTAAAGTTGAAACCAATCCTTTTGCTGAAGAGATGGATCTTAAAGATGCAATTACAGAGTACTCATGCATGGGTAAGGTTGATAAGGCTTCTCTTATGCTTATCAGAATTCATACAGGCAGAACCCATCAGATAAGAGTCCATTTCTCACATATAGGGCATCCTGTACTGGGAGACTCTCTTTATGGTAAAGCTGAAACTTATCCGAGAATGGCTCTGCATGCTACATGCCTGGCTTTTGATCACCCTTATACAGGTAATCTCATGGCAATCAGATCTTTTATGCCAAAAGAGATAAGCCAGATATTCAGAGATAACAAAAAGAAATAAAAAACACAGGGGCAGAATCCTTTAGGAACCGCGTAACCTGAAAAGCGAAGATGGATGTCTGCCCTGTTCAATAGTAAAGAGGGGGCACCTGAACACGGACATACACCGACCCTCACAGACAATCACAGACCCACACTGGTGCACACGGACAAAATTAAGTGTTTTTGAGACAGCCCTGGACAGAGTAAACCAGGTAAAATAATCAGATAGATTACATCTACTATCGCATAAAATTATAAACAGAATTTCTGCCTTTCTAAAGCTGGATACCTTTTAAGAAGAAATGTCCACTCAGTCTACATAGTCCACTATGTCCACCGGGTTAAGGGCTCTTTTTTATTGCAGAGTCCTTGTAATAGCCCGTGTGGGTCTGTGATTGTCCCTGTTTGTCCGTGATTGTCTGTGATAGTGTTCTGGGCGTCAAATCAGTAGTCCACTCCGGGCTGAGGCTCTATCTCTTTTCTGTATGCGTGTTTAATTTCCCGTACTTCACTTACAGTATCAGCCTTCTCAATAATCGCCGGATGGGCGTCCCTTCCGGTTAGTATCAGATGGGTTCTCTCTTTTTTAATAGCTAAAATGTGAAGAACCTGTTCAAGATCCACCAGCTTCAGGTGAAGTGCATTGTTGATTTCATCAAGAATAACCATGTCATAATCATCTGATTTAAGGTGCTCTTCAGCCAGGTCTATTGCATACTGGGCATTTTCACGGTGTTCTGCATGGCTGTAAGGGTTTCCCTGAATGCCACAGAACCCTTTACCTGTACTTTCCAGTTTAACAAATGGTGCAAGTTTCTTTACCCCATCCCACTCACCACTGTAAAGGTCACCTTTCATGAACTGTATTATTGAGGTTTTCATTCCATGACCTGTAGCTCTGAGAGCCATACCCATGGCAGATGAGGTTTTTCCTTTACCATTTCCTGTAAGAACAACTGTAAGTCCCTCCGGTTTCTCTGGTTTAAGTTTCTCTATAACAGGTTTACTGCTCATTCCGGTTTCTCCTTATTTTTTCAATAACCTCTTCTGCTTTTCTTAAGGGCAGAAGACAGTTTCGGTTTCTGCAAAGATATATAACGGTTTTTCCCTTCTCAAACCTGTCAGTAAACACAGGCAGTTCAGACTCTTTCGCAGCAGCAATAATTGTATCAGGTGGTGCAGCTGAGAGTATCATAGAGGCAGACTCTTTATAGTCAGGCCCTGTTATAATAACTTCCCATGGTGGATTGGTATATCTTAAAAGAAGACGACACCAGTTGGAGTAGTATGGAATGCTCTGCATAGCTTCATTTGTTACAGATCTGACCATCTTTTCAGCACAGTCAAGCCAGCTGTTTTTCCCCAGAAGAGTACCTGCTATCTGAAGGTTTTCTGCCATAAGAGAGTTTGAAGAGGGGATAACATTGTCATGAATCTCAGTTTTTCTGGCAAAATGTGTATCTGCTTCTTCAGTATAATAAAAGAAGCCTGATTTGCTGTTAAAAAACTTCTGGCAGGTGTAATTGATCATCTCTACAGAACTATTGAACCACTTCTCATCAAAAGTGATCTGATATAGATTGAGAAATCCGTTTATTATGAATGCATAATCGTCCAGGAAACCTGCTATATCCTGTCTTTCAGCAGAATGTACCAGACTACCGTCAGTTTTAAGCAGCTTCTCTTCAATAAATGCACCGTTTTTTATTGCTGCTTCGTAGAACCTCTTATCTCCCGTTGCTTTGTAGATATCTGTCATTGCTTTAAGAGCCATGCCGTTCCAGGATGCAATTATTTTATTATCAAGAGCCGGAGGAACTCTTTTTGCTCTTGCTTTACCAAGAGTCTCAAGTTGTGTGGCTAAATATTTCCTGAACTCTACTGGATCTATATTTTTCTCCTCTGCATACTTTTCTACTCTGACTGTAGAGTGAAGAATATTTCTCCCTTCTTCCCAGTTACCATCCTCAGCTATATTGAAAAAGCTGATAAAAGGCTCTGCAGAATCTTTAAGGAGCTCCTTTATTTCCTGATAATCCCATGTATAGTAAAGGCCTTCAACCCCTTCACTGTCGGCATCGTAAGCTGAGTAGAAGCCACCGGAAGGAGATAACATCTGACTGAGCATAAAATCTGCTGTTTTTGCTGCTATATTTTTGTAGTGCCTGTCTCCGGTTTCTATAGCAGTCTGTGCATACAGTGAGGTTAAAAGTGCATTGTCATATAACATCTTTTCAAAATGTGGTGCAAACCATTCCGGATCTACAGAATACCTTGCAAAGCCTCCGTCAATGTGATCGTATATTCCACCGGTTGACATACGGTTGAGAGTTGTGGTGAGAGGTTTCTTATCTGTTATATTGCAAATGGAATAGTATTCCAGAAGGAATGAGAATACTGAAGGAAATGGGAATTTCATCTGCCCTTTCAGTCCTCCACGTTTTTTATCAATGGCTTTAAGAAGATTATCTGCAAGTTTATGGGGAAGAGAAACAGGAAGTTTGTCATTATCTATATCCAGAGCCGGTACAGGATCTTTTGCAACTCCTCTGGTAACTGTAAAAGCCTGCTCATATATTTTTTCCCTGTTACTGTTCCATACTCTGACAATCTGCCTGAGAAGAGACAGCCAGTCGTGTTTTCTGAAGTATGTACCTCCGAAGAAGGGTCTCCCGTCAGGAAGAGCTAGTGCGTTAAGAGGCCATCCTCCCTGGCCGGATGTGATCATGGCAGCATCCATATAAATTTTATCCAGATCAGGCCTTTCTTCACGATCTATCTTTACTGAAACAAAGTTGCTGTTCATAAAATCTGCGACTTCTCTGTCTTCAAAACTTTCATGGGCCATTACATGGCACCAGTGGCATGCTGAATAGCCAATGCTCACTATTAAAGGTTTATCCTCCTTTTCTGCTTTTTTGAGAGCCTCTTCTCCCCATGGATACCATTCAACAGGGTTGTCAGCATGAGATTTCAGATAAGGACTGCTTTCGTTTATAAGATGATTTTCATATTTCATAATATCTCCATTAATTTAATAGGAATGGTTCCTGTTTAACAACAGTATGTAGTATGTATAGTGATATAAATCAACTACTCTTAGGTAACAACATCATCAAATTTTGCAGCCAGAATAAAATCGTTTATAGTTAAACCTCCCGACTTATCTGTCTTAATTGAAACTACAAGCTGCCCCCAGCTTATAGTCATTACAGGATGATGATCTTCCGCTTCAGCAATTTCAGCAAATTTATTGAGTTGTTTCAGAGCTTTTGAAAAATTTTTAAACTTCCATTTTTTTATTATCATATCTCCCATTTCACTTAACATCCAGCCTTCAGAAAGAGCAGGAAGCTGTTCTTCTGCTTTATCTCTGTCCATAGGGGGAGTACCAAGCTGACAGGGTTCACATTTGCTTTTTTTTAGTTCCATAGATTTAAGTATATGTAGCTTGTCTGATTTTAAAACAGAAATGATTAATTATAAAAATGCATAGACACAACCTGCTATATCTGTATTTAATTGAATCCACCCGGGAGATGTGATAAAAAATATGGATGAAAAATGAAAACTTTGCACTAATTATGGCTGGCGGACAGGGCACCAGATTCTGGCCCTATAGTACTAAAGAGATACCAAAGCAGTTTCTCTCAATTGTTGGTAAAGATACACTTATAAAACAGACTTTCGACAGACTCAACAGCTTTATTCCAGCTGAAAATATATTTGTTGTCGCAGATGGAGCGTATCGTGAACAGACTCTGGAAGCTATTCCTGGTTTTGTTTCTGATAATTATATTGCAGAACCATGCCCCAGGAATACAGCACCATGTCTCATGCTTTCAAATATTGTTCTTTCAGAAAAGAATCCTGAGGGTAATGTTCTTGTAGTTCCTGCAGATCACTATATTCCTGATGTGGATACTTTTGGTAAACAGATGAGAGATGCTCTGGTTAAAGCATCAGAGCCCGTTATGGTTACAGCTGGTGTTAAGCCTGCAGAACCTCATACTGGTTATGGATACATCAATTTTGATGGTAATTCAGAAAAGAGTTCTGGTGAAACAGGTTTTTATGATGTTAACTGTTTTGTTGAGAAGCCCGATTTTGAGACTGCAGAAAAGTATGTGAAAGAAGGTACCTATTTCTGGAATTCCGGTATGTTTATCTACAATCTGAAAAATTTCAGAAGTTTTCTGGAACAGTACTCTCCATACTATTTTGAATGTTATGTTGAACTGGAAAAGAGCATTAATGATAAAGATAAATTTGTAGATACTTTTGTAAATATCAAGCCTGAATCTATTGATTATGTTCTTATGGAAAAGCTTCAGGAAGTTGTAATGTATGAAGCTGGCTTTGAGTGGAATGATGTTGGAGCCTGGTCAAGTGTATACGAGCTGAATGATAAAGATTCAGAGGGTAATGCTGTTGTTGCTGATAAAGGTGTTGTTATCGATTCAAAAAATTCTCTCCTGTTTACAACTGAAGAGAAACCTGTTGCTATTATAGGACTTGACAATGTAGCAGTAGTTAATACTCCTGATGGTATTCTTGTGGCAGATGTTAAAGAGCTTCAGAAGGTAAAGCAGGTTCTGAAAGAACTCAAGTAAATTAGTGACAAAGCTTATATTTTCAATAAATGATGGAGCATTCAGCATATTTGATGCTCCATCCTTCAAACCTGCAAAACCATTTATTGTAAAATTTCTGGGAGTTCTGAGAAGAAGATTACCTGGGCTTATTGAGCACATTGAGAGAGCCCGGGCACTTGGTATGCTTAAAAACCTTACCCCTGTATTAAAAGAAGAACTACCGGGAAGAAGCAGGCTCCTTGAATTGGTTACTGCGTGGCGAAAGAGGGAGTTCACAAAACTTCTGATCTTTTCTGTTATTGAACTCCTTATTCTTCCTTTTACAATTCTTCTGGCAATAGTGCCAGGTCCTAATATAGTCGGTTATCTGGTAGTGGTGCTTCTCTGGTTTCATCTGCCTGCTCTTAAAGGAATATGGAAACTGAAGCCCGATTATCTAACTGATGAGCTTATGAAAAATACTGACACTATTCTAAACAAAAAACTTAACACTTAAATTAGAGATCTGTAATAATATCTTAAATATAATCAAATTCTCTCAAAAGATCAGGGTAATATTACCATCCCTCCCTTTACATAATTAGCAGAAGACAAAAGACTGTTTGTTATACTAATAAAAACCATGTAATGCCTATTATTTTTTAGTTGTTGACAATTCTTCTGTGTTTCAATACTATTAATTCATAAAGTGTGAAATTTTTCACAAAATTGGTAAATTTAAGAGAGCTTGCAATATGCAATGTAAAGAGAATGCGGGAGTTATTTATCGCAATATCAGAAATAACAGATTTATATTCAATACAAACTATGGTTTAAATCAGAAGAAAATATCAGTTTTTTTCGTGAGATCTTTATTAAGGTTTATGTAACTTCTCTGATTGGATGAGAAGTTTAAATAGAAACAGAGGGTTAAACCTCTTTAAGAGAGTGATTTGTTATGAAGAAACTTTTTATGAGAACTTTTATCATTATGTTTATTATGGTCTCAACTGCACTGTTTGGGGCAACAGTTACAGTAACCAACACCAACGATTCAGGTGCAGGTTCGCTACGACAGGCTATTGCAGATGCATCTGCCGGTGATACAATCAATTTTTCAGTAACTGGTACTATTACTCTTACGAGTGGAGAACTGAGTATTGGGAAGAACCTTACTATTACAGGTCCGGGTTCGGGTAGTCTCTCGATTAATGGTAATGCGAACAGCAGAATCTTCAACATTAGTAGCGGTACTGTAAGCATAAGTGGTCTTACTATTACCAATGGTAATGTGAACAATTACGGTGGCGGTATAGAGAATGCCGGAGATCTTACTCTTGAGTCCTGTGTTATAAGTAATTGTCAGGTAACCGGTGGTTCAGGGTTAGGGGGTGGCATAGATAATTATAGCGGAGCAGTAGCTATTAATAACTGCGTAATCAGCGGGTGTACTTCTGCAAATGAGGGTGGTGGTGTATATTCCGGTGGTGGTTCAGGTGCATTTTCAATAACCAACTCCACAATTAAAGATAATACTTCCACCAATACAGGAGGAGGCTTCTGTTACAGATCTACAGGTACAGTTACAGTAAGTGGGTCAACCTTCAGTGGTAACCAGTTAACCGGTGGTACATCGTCAGGTGGTGGGGTTTCATTTATAAGTGGAACTCTTAATATGGATAATACAACTATTTCAGGTAACTCTGCTAACACCGGTGCAGGTATTAGTGATGGTGGAGGAGCTACATTAAATATAAACAACTCTACTATAACTGATAATACTGCAGCAAATGCTGGTGGTGGTACTTCTTTTAAATCTGCAGTTAATATTAAAAACAGTATACTTGCTGCAAATACAGCTCCGACAGATGCAAATTTCCAGGCAGATGGTGGTTCTATTGTTACAGGTGGATATAACCTGTGTGATGGAACTCTTGCTGCTTTTTCGGGTACCGGGGATATTCAGAACGGTACTTTAAATATAGGAGCTCTTGCAGATAATGGAGGCTCAACTCAAACTCATAAACTACTGTCAGGGAGTGATGCTATAGATAAGATACCTTCAGGAGGAAACGGTCACGCAGGTACTGACCAGATAGGTACATCCAGACCTCAGGGAACCCATGCTGATATAGGTGCTTATGAACTGGCAGCGAATCTTACTGTATCAACTCAGGCTGTAAACTCAATTGCATCAACTACTGCTACAGGTAATGGAAACATTGAGAGCCTTGGTAGCAGTAATCCTACTGCTCATGGAGTCTGCTGGAATACCACAGGCACTCCTACAACCAGTGACAGTCTGACAAATGAAGGGGGAGCTTCAGCTACTGGTGCTTTTACTTCAAATATAACAGGACTTTCTCCAAATACTACATACTATGTAAGAGCATATGCAACTAATACAGATGGAACAGTTTACGGTTCTCAGGTATCATTTACCACAAATGGCGTTGTTCCAACAGTAACTACTCAGGCGGTGACTTCAATTACAGCAACCTCAGCAACTGGTAATGGAAATCTTACTGCTCTTGGGGTTCCAAATCCCATATCTCACGGATTCTGCTGGAATACTACGGGTACTCCAACTACAGGAGATACTATTGCAAATAGAGGTGGAGCTTCATCAACAGGCGCCTTTACAGCAAATATCTCTTCACTGAATCCAAATACAACCTATTATGTAAGAGCTTATGCAACAAATTCTGCAGGCACATCATACGGAAGCCAGGTCTCTTTTACAACAGATCCACTTGCTCCAACAGTAACTACACAGGCGGTTACATCAATAACTACAACCACAGCAACAGGAAATGGGAATATAACTTCTCTGGGAGCACCAAATCCAACTGCTCATGGCATCTGCTGGAATACCACAGGCACTCCAACAACTGCTGATAATACAACTAATGGTGGTGCAGCTTCTTCAACCGGAGCTTTTACAGGTAATATCACAGGTTTAAGTACATATACAACTTACTATGTAAGAGCTTATGCAACAAATACTGCGGGCACCTCCTATGGTAATGAGGTATACTTCACAACCAATGGCGTTGTTCCAACAGTAACTACTCAGGCAGTGAGTTCCATTACAGCATCCACTGCAACAGGTAATGGTAATATAACTGCTTTGGGAATTCCAAATCCAACATCTCACGGATTCTGCTGGAATACTACGGGTACTCCTACAACAGGGGACAGCACAACAAATGCAGGAGCAGCATCCTCGACGGGGGCCTTTACTGGTAATATTACAGGTCTTAGTGGGAGCACAACCTACTATGTAAGAGCTTATGCAACAAATGTTGCGGGTACATCATATGGCACTCAGGTCTCATTTACTACTGCAACTTCACCTCCAACGGTAACCACTCAGGCAGTGAGTTCAATTACAACAACTGCAGCAACAGGTAATGGTAATATTACCAGCCTTGGGTCAGCTAACCCAACAGCTTATGGTGTCTGTTGGAATACTTCAGGTACTCCAACAACTGCAGATAGTAGTACCAATGAAGGTGGAGCCTCCTCAACCGGAGCCTTTACTTCAAATATAACCGGGCTTAATGCCTATACTACTTACTATGTGAGAGCTTATGCTACAAATGGTGGTGGTACAAGTTATGGAACCCAGGTATCATTTACAACCAATGGTGTTACACCAACATTAACTACTCAGGCGGTGAGTTCAATTGCTGCAAGAACAGCAACAGGTAATGGTAATATAACAGATCTGGGAACCCCAAATCCCACAGCTCATGGTGTCTGCTGGAATACTACGGGTACTCCAACAACAGCAGACAGTAAAACAGATGAAGGTGCTGCATCTTCAACCGGAGCTTTCACCTCAAATATAACAGGCCTTAATGGTAATACAACCTACTATGTGAGAGCTTATGCTACTAATGCTCAGGGAACTGCTTATGGTAATCAGGTAACATTTACCACAGCAGTTGCGCCTCCTGTTGTAACCACTCAGTCAGTGAGTTCAATTACAACAACTACAGCAGCAGGCAATGGCAATATAACTGATCTTGGTACTACTAATCCTACAGCTTTCGGTGTCTGCTGGAATACTACGGGTACTCCTACAACAGCAGACAGTAAAACCAATGAGGGAGGAACATCTTCAACTGGTGCATTTACCTCTACTATTTCTGGTCTTTCATCTTATACAACCTATTATGTGAGAGCTTATGCCACAAATAGTGGCGGAACATCATATGGGACTCAGGTAACATTTACCACTGAAGCTGAACCTCCTGTGGTAACTACAAATGCAGCAACTGACATTACTAATTCAACAGCTACAGGTAACGGCAACATAACAGGAGCAGGTGTACCAAATGCAACTGCTCACGGTTTCTGCTGGAATACAACAGGAACTCCTACAGTTTCTGACAGTAAAACCAATGAAGGTGCTGTATCTTCAACCGGTGCCTTCACTTCAAATATTACAGGGCTCAATGGTAATACAACATACTATGTAAGAGCTTATGCTACAAATCCCGCAGGTACAGTTTATGGAGCCTCAATGACATTTACTACATCTGTATCTCCTCCTGTGGTAACTACAAGTGCTGTAACAGATATAGATGTTAACAGTGCTACAGGTAATGGTAATATTACTGATCTTGGATCAGTTAATCCTACTGACCATGGAGTGTGCTGGAATACAACCGGTGCTCCTACAACAGCTAATGATAAAACCAGTGGTGGAGCAACTTCTGCAACAGGAAGTTTTACCGCTGCAATGACAGGACTTTCGCCGGATACCACATACTATGTGAGAGCATATGCTACAAATACAGGTGGTACATCTTATGGTAGTGAGGTGACTTTCACAACAGTAGTCGGACTTCCTGTTGTTACAACCAGCGCAGCAACTTCAATAACCCCTGATGCAGCAGTATTGAATGGTTCACTTGAGAATACCGGTTCAGATAATCCATCTGCCCACGGTTTCTGCTGGAATAATTCAGGTACCCCAACTGTAGATGATCAGAAGAGAGATCTGGGAACTGCTTCAGGTATCGGGGTTTTCAGTACTAAATTAACAGGCCTGGCACCAAACACTACATATTATGTAAGGGCCTTTGCCACAAACAGCGGAGGTACAGGTTACGGCTCTGAGATAAGTTTTACTACTACTGCGGACATGCCTGTAGTTACAACTGTAAGTGTTGTAGCTAATGATTCCACATCCCTTACAGCAACAGGTAGTGCTACTGGAACTGATATAATAGAAAAAGGTATATGCTGGAGTGAAACAGCTGCTCCGGATATCAACTCTCCACATACTGCTGCCGGTGCTGGTGCAGGTACTTATAAACTAAATATCAAAAACCTTAAGGCCAGTACAAATTATTATGTAAGAGCTTATGCAAGAAACAGCTATGGTACAACTTACGGAAGTCAGGTACAGATTACTACAGCTGATGCAGCATTCACAGATCTTGATCCTGAAGATGGTATTGGAGGAAAGGTTGAGTTTAAAGTAACAGTTAATTCTCCACATCCTGTTGAAAAGGTAACTTTCTATATAGACAATGAGAGGATTGGAGTTGGAACTCTTGTAAACAGCAGAGATGGTTTTACTCTTAATAGTGGTGACTATTATTTCAGAAACAGTAGTAAAGAACTGAAACGTATAGAGTCTGACGGTAATGTATCTGAAGCGGTTAACAAAAAAACGGGCTGTAACTCTATTGAGTGGGATGGAGAAAACTACTACTATCTGTCTTTAAACAGTCCTGTGAAACTTAAGAACGGAAAAAGCTATTATTTTCTGAGAATATCAGATAGTGGTCTCTGTCAGGGGCTTTCTGAAAGCAGAATGTTTATGATGGATTCTGTCAGATTCGATGGTAAGCGAAAAGCACACTGCTTTGTTACTGATAGTAATGGACATATGGCTATGAAGAGGATTGAGGTTAATGGAGAGATCAGAACTCTGTTTACTGTAAACTCAGAAGTCAGATGCTGGGCTGTGAGAAGTACCGGAGATTTTGTAGTTGTAACAGCTGGTAGTAATAAGTCAGTCGTAGTTAATCGCTACAATAGTTCAGGAAGTCGTGTTGGTAGTTACAATATCAGTGACCGGGTTGAATCTGCAACAGCTGACTCAGATGGAACTATATGGCTCGCTGGTACAACAGATCACCTGAAACTTTACAGAGATAGTGGAGATGAAAACAGGCAGATTGATATTGAGACTTCTGTATTTGATTCAATCAATGATATTGCGGTAAGTGAAGTCGGAATCTATGTATCAGGTAGTGTTAACGGTTCTTCAGAGCTTCTGTTATATAATAGAGACACGTCTTCCGCCACTCTTATAGAGACTATGGGAATTGAGGTGCAAAAATTCTGGAAAGGGGAAGAGGGTTTGCAGTTCCTCGGTAGATCAGGTAATAGCTCCCGGATAGGTTATCTTTTAAACAACAGGGTAACTGTAGATAGAGAGTTATTTGAAGATATCGCTTCTGTAACCCGTGGCAGTAGCAGTGAGAGTACCAATAACAAGTATGTATATGTTATTGAGTGGGATAGCTCAACAGTAACCCCCGGAGGTTATACTCTGTCTGCAGTTGTGGAGTTTGAAAATGGATCTGAAAGTAAGATTGAGGAAGAGATAAAAGTTGCCGGAATGAAAATCAGCATAGAATCTGAGCGACTTAAGGAAAAGGCCTGGCTTGTAACAAAAGAGTATGCAGAAATGAAGGTAGAGGTTACAGATATTGTAGAAGAGGGTGCTCTTATTTTCAAAGTTCAGGTTAAGGGAGATGGTGGAGATTACTCAGTAGTTAAGGAGTTTAACCGTAATGAGCTGAATAATGGCATCTATAAATGGACTCACAAGTACCTTCCTTCTGGTGAAAAGTGCAAGTGCCGTATCGATGTGTATAATATCTCTGGTGAGAAAATTGAAACTTCAAGAGAGGTTGAGATCTGATTTTATCAGGAAACAAATATTAAGAGATGTAAAAGGAGGAACGGAGAATGTATAGTGCAGACATTACTATTCACTACAACCATGATCTTAAAACCAGTGATGGAAGAGTATTAAAATGTGGTCAGAGCTATGGACTTGGGCATTTTACAGGCTATATTGATGTTCCGGGTATGGGATATATCAATTTCCAGGATCTGGGGAAGAACAAAATCAAAGGATACGATCTTAAAGAAACCTGGGGAGTACTTCTCCGTTATAAAAACCTTGAAGTTTACAATCGCTACGAAGGAGAGGGGCATATTGTACTGATGCTGAATAAATACGGTGATCTTGTTGTCAATGCCAGAGGCAGTAGTAAACTGATAGGTTTAAAAGAGCTTACTATAGATAAGCAGTATCCTGTCTGATAAGGGGATGCTATGTATAAAGTAGGTATTACAAACAACTACAGATACAGTCTTACTGCAAGTAACGGTATGATAATAAATCCTGCTCAGTTTCTGGAGCTGGGCCATTTTGACGGGCATATTCATATACCTGGTATGGGGGACCTTAAATTTTTTGACCTTAGGGAAGCAATATTAAAGGAGTTCCCTCTTAAAGGTTCTCTGGGAGCGCTGGTAAGATACAAGAGTATTGAACTTTACAACCGTTATGATGGTGAAGGGTATATCTATATGGTAGTTGATTCATATGGAGATATTTCTGCCAATGCCAGAGGCAGTAGTGCAATAATCCAGATGAAAGAGTTGAAAATAGATCCTACACGTCCGGTGTAGAGAGAGCTTAAAATAATTTCACAGATTATCAAGGGTCAGGCTACTCGTCCTGAGCTGCCCGAAGTATGTCGATGGGCTGTCGAAGGATGTCTGACCCCTACACAATCACAGTGTACCAGTTATTAATAATTCCTACAGTTCAATAAGATTTCCACAACAGAATCACAAATAGTAGAGACGCATAGTTGCGTCTTCACTCTGTATAATTTTGTGTTTTTCTGTGTAAAGCTAGTTTTACATTCAACAAATTTTATAGTTTCTGAAACATATGTTTTATGGGTGGCGAAATTTTGTTAACCTTTGAAACATCTCTTACAGACGATATGTAATCCACAATATATCCTTTTAGCATTGAAGAGGAGGATTGAATGTGTATTCATGAATTAACAGTAAAGAATTGCTCAGGTGATCCGGTAAGGTTTGCACTTTTTCAGAAAGCACCGGACCTTGGGGAAGATGTCAAAGTCTCTACTCTGGTCTGGTTCAGTAGATACTCATATCCCGGTACAGCAGTTGAGTTTGCCTGGGAAACCGATTACTCAGCTTTGTGGTGCCGATCAGAAAAAAAACTAACACCCGGGGTAATCTGTGGAGTGGATCAGCAGGTGCATATGGATCCCGGAGGAATTAACAGTGTGACTCTGACTTTCAACAAAAACAGAGGAGTATTTGAATTTGGTATGAAGTATGCCGGAGCTGGAGGTGCTGTATTTACCCGATGTGACTCAACAATACCCGACTCCAATAAGGAGGTAGATGAAGTTACCTGCATAGGTATAGGAATGTGCGGTTCTCCCTGCTTTGTTACTGAAACCCGACCTGATACTATTATCAAATGGATACCAGAGGCAGATTACTATCTTGTGGCAGGGGATTTTAAAACTGGTGAAGTAATTAACCCTGCAGAACTTATGGGAAAGGCTGTGAGGTTACCTTTTAATGGCACTCATGAAGAGGTTGTCTGTTTCAATTCTGATTACAGACTTGTTGTGGAGAAGGTCAAAAGAGACTGACTAAAATAAATTTTATAGCAAATAGGCCTGATTAAGAGTATTCTTGAATTATTAAACTTAATATAAAGGTGAATTAATGAGCAAATTGGAAGAAAAACTCAGTTTTCTGAGATTTATGAGACGTGTAAAAAGGGGGCAGGGACTTGCTCTTATTTTTCTGATAACTACTGTTTTTACATCCTGTGCTACAGGTAAAGTAAGTAAGGTTAATCTTTTTGATCAGGCTGTAAATGATGCTTCTGTGGTAGAGAAAAAAGATATCAATACAGATCTTGTACCCATTACACCTGAAAATGGAGACCTCATCTGGAATAGTGACAAAACCAGAGTTCTTATGGTTGCGTGGAAGAGTCAGGGAAGCTATGAGAAGTTCTATAAAGGTCAAAGTCATACCTCTTCTTCAGAAGACTATGTAACCTGGGTTACTGCTGCTCCTCAAGTTAAGACTTTTATGAAGTCTTACTTAAAAAAGCATCCAGATGCAACTAAGGCAGATATAGATCTGAGACTTAAACAGTATCTTGGTCTTAAACCTGAATGGAATTACGATGTGTTTATTGAGTTCTGGGTAAAACCTGATGAGCTCTTCAGGCCCTGTGTTGACCCTGAAATTACCGACAAGATGTGCAATATAAAGTTTGCTAAACAGATGCCAGCAGTTAAGGGGATAGACAGCTATCCTGATTTCTACAGGAAGCTCTATTTTGATGATTTCAGAGAGCGCCCCGGTATCCCCTGGACCGGAATGGGTTATACCTATGACTGGGGGAATCCTGTATCGGCTTTTGGTGCATCAGAGTTTATTATGATTCCAGGAGCATCACTGGAAATCAGAAGCGTTACAAAAACTCTTGATTATCTGAAGTAAAGTTTGCTTTACTTTGGGTTCACATTTCAAAATACATATTTTGTCAGTTATTAATAATCGTAACGTTACTGGATTGTTGTAACAGAATCCTAAATAGTAGAGACGCATCCTTGCGTCTTTTTTTAATGTTAGCGCCAGCTATTAAAAGCAATAAGAAATAAACCGCTAATATCCGCGAAAAAGAGACGCTAATGCACGCCAATGTTTGGTAAAGTTAGCTTTACTTTTTGGGTTGCCAATAGTAGAGACGCATCCTTGCGTCTTTACTGGTTATTCCCCTTCTGGTAAGGCTTTATAACTTATGTACTTAAATTGATACTTTTTGAAACATATCTGATAGTTGGAAAAACATTCCTATATTAACCTTAACCTGTAAGCTTTAAAAGGAGGCAGGAGGAAGATAGTGGAAAATTTAAACAAGGGCATGTGGCCGGTACTGATAGTTTCAGAAGATCTGGGTAAGAAGAGTGATTCCGGCTTCTGGCTGGAACAGATTATAGAACAGCTTGAGTATTACAGAAACTGTCCTGTTATATTTTCAGCTTCCTGTAATGAGGTCTATGCTATCCTTAGTTCAGGGCAGAAGCTTGGTGGAGTTCTTGTAGAGAAAGAGCTGGTTTCTGAAGAGTTAAGCGATATAAATCGTATGAGCTTGTCTGTTTTTGATCCTGAAATTCCTGTAAAAAGATACTCGACTGACTCTGCTTCTCTCCTTAATATTGTCCGTAGTCACGATAAGGAAGTTCCCACAATGCTCATGTCTTCCCACTGCTCCATTGAAGAAATTCCTTACGAAATACTTGAAAATGTAGATGAAATAGTTTGGAAATTTTCTGATACTCCGGAATGCCTGGCTGGGAAAATTGCAGATAATGTAGTAGATTATGCAGAAATTTCAGAAACAGAGAAAACTGGTTGCAGGCAGTACAGAAATGCATAATGTACAGATTGTGAAAGAGGCAAATCTGAAAAATCTGGTTGGAATTTCACACCATTCCAATATATTTAAGATGAGAATCTGAGTTAAGGGTGAATGCTCTCTGTTAAGAGAGTTGTATCGGTAGAATATAGATATAAGTGTAAGGGGGAACGATGCATTTGGTTTTATCTTAAAAAAAGTTCCGGAAAGCAAATTATAGGGAAACAGGGGAAAAAGAGTTATCCCGTGTTGCGGGTAAAACATATAAAAAACTTAAGGAGAAGCAATGAGAAAAGTTGATAAGAGTTCATGGCCAGTATTAATAATTTCAGATAAACTGGGGCAGAAAAACGATTCGGGATTCTGGCTGGAGGAGATTACTGAACAGTTGAAAGTTGAGCAGAACTGCTCAGTTTTGCTATCCTCTTCATGTAGCGATGCCTACGATATTATCAGTTCCAGAGAAGATCTGGGAACGATACTTATAGAAAATGATATTGAGTTGGAGACACTCAATAAGATAAATCAGCAGAGACTTGCAGCTATTCTTCCTTCATTAAATATAAGAAAGAACGCAACAGCTTCTGAATCTCTTATATCTTTAATAAGGGCTTACAACAAAAGTGTTCCGGTTCTTCTTATTACAACCCGCTGCTCAATAGAAGATATCAGTGATGGAATTCTTGAGCAGATAAGCGGAACAATCTGGAAATTTACAGATACTCCTGAATTTCTTGCAGGAAATATTGCCAGACATGTAATTGACTATGCTTCAGAGGTAATGCCACCATTTTTCAAGGAACTTGTAAAGTATGTTAATGAGTATAAATACGCCTGGCACACCCCTGGTCATATGGGGGGACAGGGTTTTTTAAAGAGCCCTGCAGGAACAGCTTTTCATAAATTCTTTGGAGAAGATGTTCTAAGAGCAGATCTCTCCATTTCTGTGCCGGAGCTTGGTTCACTTCTTGACCATAGCGGGGTAACAGGGGATGCAGAACAATTCTCTGCCCGGGTCTTTGGTGCAGATGAAACCTTCTATGTTCTTAACGGGACATCCACAGCAAATCAGATAATATGGAGAAGCGAAGTTTCACCGGGAGAGAGAACACTGGTTGACAGGAATTGTCATAAATCCCTCAACTATGCAATGGTTATAACAGATGCGAAGCCCAACTATATGATACCAATGAGAAATAAGATGGGAATAATTGGCCCTGTGGATTTTGGAAAAATTCCACTACTACCTGATAGCGGTAAATATAAGATGTCAGCAGTAACCAATTCAACTTACGATGGAGTATGCTACAGAGTAAAAGAGGGTGAAATTGTACTGGATAGCCTGGACTGCTCAGAAAACTGGCATTTTGATGAGGCATGGTATGCCTATGCAAAATTTCATGAAATCTATAAAAACCACTTTGCAATGGAGCTTAGCTCATCTGAAGATGGAAGAATTGTATTTGCCGGACACTCAACCCACAAACTTCTTACAGCTTTTTCACAGGCATCAATGATCCATATTAAATTACCGGAATTTAAAGGAGATGACAAAGAGAGAAAGGAAGCTGAAGAGTTTTACAAAACCCGGTTCAATGAGTCTTACATGATGCATGGTTCAACATCTCCCCAGTACAATATGGTTGCCTCTCTGGAAGTTGCAACAAAGATGATGCACGATAATGGAAGTACAGTTTTTAACGAAATAATAACTGAAGCTATAGAACTCAGACGGAAAATTATAGCTGTTAAAAAAGATAAAGAATCAGATAAGGAAAACCGCTGGTTCTTTGGGTTGTGGCAACCTCCGTGCATAGGAGCGGAGTTTGCAGAAGGAGAATCCATCCATAAAAAACTGATGAAACAGGAGGTGTGGGAGATTAAGCCTGGGGATACCTGGCATGGTTTTGAGGATATTAAGGACACCTATACCATGCTTGATCCTATTAAGCTGACTATTACATGTCCCGGGTTTGATCTTAAGAGTGGAGTAAAAGCTGAAGAGGAGGGAATCCCCGCAGCAATAGTTACAAACTATCTCATAAATAAGGGTATTGTCTGTGAAAAAACAGACTACTACTCTTTTCTGCTCCTGAATTCAATAGGAACCACAAGAGGTAAGCAGGGAACACTTGTTGCTGAGCTACTGAAATTCAAACAGCTTTACGATTCCGGTGCCATGCTGTCTGAAGTGTTTCCGGATCTTGTTAATAAGTATAAACAGTATGAGGGAATTACTCTTAAAGAGCACTGCAGTATGATGCACCTTAAGCTTGCAGGAAGTGGAAAAGATTCTAATATGATTGCTAATATGAACAGAGCTTTTCAGGCTATTCCCAAACAGGTTAAAACCCCGTCTGAGGCCTACAGGGCTGTAGTAAGGGATGAAGTGGAGTATATGACTATCGATGAGATCAGAAACTCATCAGATAAAGATATTATTGCCGGAGTCATGCTGGTTCCATATCCCCCGGGAATTCCTGTACTGATGGGAGGAGAATCTTTCAGATATGTTTATAGTGACTATAAGAGTAAAGAAACATCTCCAGAAGTCGGGTTTGATGAGAACAACTCAATCCTTGACTATCTGATTGAGAGACAGGAGTTTGAGAATGAGTTCCCCGGATACGATAGTGATATTCACGGCATAGAGAGAACAGATGCTGATGAGAATGGCAATGTTAAGTTTAAAACTCTGGTAATCAGAGAGAAGGGACAATAGAGGAGAAATTATTATGAATACGGGTTTTAACAAAGAGATTTTTAAGTTTGTATCCTGGCTTCCTGTAAGCAGGGAAACAACTGCAGAGTTTATGAATTTATTAAGAGAGAAGGCCGGAGTAGAAACAGGAAGAGACAATCTCAGAAGAGATGGGATGCTTTCTCCTGTAATGGTGGAGTTTCAGGATCTTATAGATAATGACTCTATTATAAGAATGAATTTCATGAAGATGATTGATCAGGTTCCATCATACTATAAAGAGACGGGACCTGACGGGAAGTACCTCCATGGCTACTATCTGCAAAGCATTGAAGAGATGATTATTCTCATTAATCATATTCTTACAACAGCACCGGAATATAACGATACAGAACTTGTGGGTTTTCCTATTAATACAATACTTAACTGGACAATGGGAGTTCCTGCAGGAGGAGCAGCTTTCAGAAATGAGAAAGTTAATGCAATGTTTAAGAAGGTTCTTGCTGTATGGACGGAGTTTCTGGAAACTGAGAAATCTCTTTATGTATTCAATAAATCAGAAAATGGATGGTGCTGTAGCGAAGCTCTTGAGAAGTTAAATATGCATCAGTATCTGAATGATGAGGATTACGAAATTTTCAGGTCCGGCTGGAAAGCCGGGGAGTATTTCCCTTATAAATCCTGGAACGATTTCTTTATAAGAGTCTTCAAAGATGATAAACAACGCCCCATAGATCATGATCAGAATGTTGTTGTCAGTGCCTGCGACTCTACTGTTTACAATATTCAGCATAATGCAAGGCTCCAGGACTGGTTCTGGTTGAAGTCACAGCCATATTCTCTGAGAGATATGCTCGCAAATCAGAGTGGAGATCTTGAAGGAATGGATAAGGTGGAGAGTGATGAGAAGCATTTTGAAAAGTTTGTGAAACCTTTTGATGGGGGAACTGTATACCAGGCATTTCTGTCAGCATTTAAGTATCACAGATGGAATAGTCCGGTAGATGGTGTTATTAAAAAAGCTTATGTAAAAGAGGGAACATACTATTCTGCAACCCAGTCTGAAGGTATGGATCAGGGAAGTCCTGATCTTTCTCAGGGATATATTGCTCATACCGCTGCAAGAGCAATGATCTATATAGAAGCTACAGATCCTGCTATAGGGCTTATGTGTGTTATGCCTATAGGAATGGCTGAGGTATCATCCTGCATTCTCAATGAGAAAATCAAACCTGGTTATAAGATCTCAAAAGGAGATGAACTCGGGTATTTTCAGTTTGGTGGCTCTACATACTGCATGGTTTTTCAGAAAGGGGTTATCGACAAATTTGAAGTTAAAAAAGAAGATGATATCCATATGGGTTGTGCTGTGGCAATAACAAAACAAAAATAATTTTTGGTAAAGTTAGCTTTACTTGTAAATAAAATTAGTAGAGACGCATAATTGCGTCTTTTAAATGAACCGCTAATAAGAGACGCTAATCCACGCAGATGGACTATATTTTTTTTGGTAAAGTTAACTTTACTTATCTGTGATTCGCCAATAGTAGAAACGCATCCTTGCGTCTTTTTTAATAGTTAGTACCAGCTATTAAAAGCAATAAGAAATAGACCGCTAATATCCGCGAATAAGAGACGCCAATCCACGCCAATGTTAAATACCTCCAGGAAGCTGCAGCGTTGCCCATCCTTATACGAATAGGGTGAAAAGCTGGCGCTTTCTTCCATCTCCGCCATTAATCGCTGTTCGCAAGCTCACTGCTCATGCGGAGAGGTGGCTGAGGAACGAAGCCGGGGTGGTTTTGATAAGTCCACTAAGCCTTAAGATTAGTCAATTGCCTAGGTAAAGCGTGCTTTACTTTTTTATTTCTGATTCTTTTAGCGTTTATTGGTGTCTTTTTTAGCGTGGATTCGCGTTTTTTTTGATTTTTGCAGGTGTTTCTATTTTTTCTGGTGTTTTGTCTATTGATTGTTCTGGTGCGTTGATTTAGTTTTACTGTATGAGATATTTTCTACTATTTTTTGTTTTGGTTGTTCTGATTGTTTCTCCTGTTTCCTGTAAAGATAAGCCTGTTGAGGTGAGAGTTCTGCAATTTAATGTATGGCAGGAGGGGACAGTTGTTAAGAATGGTTTCAGGGCTATTGTCATTGAGATTCTCAGAACAAAAGCTGACCTTGTTGCAATAAGTGAAGTACGTAATTATAAAGATCGTGATTTTGGTGAAAGCCTTGCAAAAGCTCTCAGGGAAAAAGGAGAAACCTTCTATAGTGGTAAAAGCTACGACTCCGGCATAATCTCAAAATATCCCATAGAGAAGTATTATGAGTTATACCCATGTAAGGATGATCACGGTTCCATAACCAAAGCAATTATTAACGTGAAAGGAAGAAGAGTTGCCTTCTATTCAGCTCATCTTGATTACCTCAATTGCAGCTACTATCTGGTAAGAAGTTATTCGGGTACAACCTGGAAGAAACTATCTGCACCTGTAACAGATACTAAAGAACTTCTTAAAGATAGCAGAAAGTCAAAAAGGGATGATGCAATAAGAGCCTTTCTGAAAGATGCAGCAATAGAGTCAGAGAAAGGCTGCAAAATAATAATTGGAGGAGACTTTAACGAACCTTCCCATCTGGACTGGATTGAAGAAACCAAGAACCTCTATGGACATGAAGGAGTAGTTATAAACTGGGAGTGTACTCAACTTCTGGAAAAGGCAGGGTTCTCTGATACGTACAGGGAAATATATCCTGACCCTGTCAAAAATCCCGGCTTTACCTACCCTTCAGCTAATAAGATGGTTCCTTTGAAGAAGCTTACCTGGGCACCGGAATCTGATGAGCGGGAGAGAATCGATTATATTTTTTATTTACAGAGAGAGGGGATATCTTTAAAGGACGTAGTTATCGTGGGGCCTGACTCTACGATACTTAAGTCAGCTGTGCACAAAGAAACCGGGGATAGGTTCAGCAGGCCTGCGGGAATCTGGCCATCAGATCATAAAGCCCTTCTTGCAATATTTCAGATTAATTAGTTTGTAAAATAAACTTTACTTTTGAATAGGAAAAATAACCGCTAATATCCGCGAATAGAAGACGCCAATCCACGCTAATGGATTATATTTCTGGTAAAGTTAACTTTACTTATTTGTGATTCGTCAATAGTAGAGACGCATCCTTGCGTCTTTTTTAATGTTAGTACCAGCTATTAAAAGCAATAAGAAATAGACCGCTAATAAACGCGAATAAGAGACGCCAATCCACGCCAATGGATTATATTTTTCTTAGTAAAGTTGACTTTACTTTTGATTAACTAGTCAATAGTAGAGACGCATCCTTGCGTCTTTTTTTAATGTTAGTACCAGCTATTAAAAGCAATAAGAAATAGACCGCTAATAAACACCAATCCACGCCAATGCCAAATGCCTACACGGTCACAAATCACCTGTGTCAGTCTGTGTTTGTCCGTGTCTGTCCTTGCTCTTAGTGGTAACTCTTTCTACGCCGGGATAAAGTATTTCTGGAAGAGGAGCATCATAAGGGGAATAGTTACTATTGAGGCTGCAAAACTTCCCAGAATGCACTGGTTAACCAGGGAGTAGTTTCCACCGGATTTTTCTGCAAGTATTGTAACTGCAGTAAGTGGAGGGGAGGCACTGAGAATGAAGAGAAGAGTTGCAACAGATGCCGGAGGGTTAACTGCATTAAGGAGAAGAAGAGTAAGCGCAGGGAAGATAAGGTTTTTAGCTATAACAAAGAGAGCTGTTTCTTTATGGAAAATTTTACCTTTTTTCTGGAAATCAACATAGAGAGAACCACCAATAACAATCATAATAAGAGGAAGTGCAACAGAGCCTATGGTTTTAGTAAGAGAGAATATCAGTTTGGGAATATAGGGAGTAAAGCCTGTAAGTTTTATTATCATTGCTGCAGAAGTGGCTATAAGAACCGGATTCAGAGCTTTTCTGAAGTCAAACTTAACATTTTCATTGCCTTTGAAGAAGAGGTGGTAACTATTAAACACAAAAGCAGGAGCTGCTGCTGTGAGAATAAAGAGTTCCACCAGAAGAGGGGAGTTACTTCCAAACATTGCAGGAATAAGTGCCAGAGGGAAAAATACGTAGTTTGGATAGAGAAGACTTATTGAAAGTTCTCCTTTATGTTCTCTGCTCTTAATTGTAAGTAACCAGGTAACTCCAAAGGAGAATACAGTAAATGCAACCCACCAGAGAGGAAGATGCCACCATCCGGCCATTTTCTCAGGTTCAAATCTTGAGAGGATATTGAAGAATATAAGAGATGGAAGTGAAATATCAAGAATAAGAGGATTAAGAACTCTCAGAATAGATTCAGGCAGTATCTTTCTTGATACAATAACAAAACCCACAACTCCTATGGTTATCAGCAACAGTACAGCTTCAAGTGTAGCAAAGAAGAGATTCACTTCAGTTATTCCTCCATTAAAAACAGTGCATTCTAACATATTTAAACTATTGAAGGAAACAGAAACCACGAATCAAACAAGCATTTAATGGCATGGCATGGAGACTGTCTCAAAACTATATACAATTTATTTCACACTAATGAACGCGAATATAAGCCAAAGAAATGTTAAAAAGTATTTGTGTCGATTAGTGTCCATTCGTGGTTCTATTTATCAGATTCTCTTGACATTGGTGTTTGGGGATACTACATTCTTTTATTAACCAAGAGGAGGACAGATGGAAAAAATTTATGATAAATTTGCAGATCTTCTGCTTAAAACCGGAATCGGACTACAGGAAGGTGGTAAACTGGTACTTACTGCTGAACCGGTACACTGGGATTTTATTAACAGACTTGAACAGAGAGCTTATGAACTTGGAGCAGCGTATGTTCATACAGAACTGTACCATCCGAAGGGATTAATAAACAGATGTAACTACAGAAAAGAGGAGTACATCGATTATGTTCCCTCATTCCAGAAGAGTATAATAGATACATATGTTGAAGAGGAGTGGAGTTTCATCTACTTTGACGGTATGGAAGACCCGGATATTCTTGGTAAACTTAACCAGGACTCTTTTGCTTCTTATCAGAAAGCCCTTCTTAAGATAACAAAACCCGCAAAACTTGCAAGAATCAAAGGTAAATGCCCATGGTGTATTTCTGCTTTACCTACAGATAACTGGGCAAAAAAGATTTTTGGTGATGATGCAACAAAAGAGGACCTCTGGAAACTTCTGGCAGATATATACAGACTGGATGAAGAAGATCCTTCAGCTGTCTGGAAAGAGCATTCAGATAAGTTAATGGAAAGAAGTGATTTTCTCAATAAGAATGGCGTCAGAAAATTACATTTCATTGCTGAAGACACAGATCTGCAGATAACCCTTTCACCTCTGTCAAGATGGAAAGGAGGGGGAGATATCTCACAGAAAGGAGTATTCTACCTTCCAAATATTCCTACAGAGGAGGTTTTCACTTCACCGGACTATCGTCTCACTGAAGGAAGGGTTAAAGTTACCCGCCCCGTTAAGGTTCTCGGAGATTATGTTAAGGGAGCATGGTTTGAGTTTAAAGATGGTAAAGTAGTGGATTATGGTGCAGATAAGGGAAGAGAACTTCTGGAAAACTTCTTTAAAATTGATCCTAAAGCTCTTTATCTGGGAGAAGTTGCTCTGGTAGATGTAACATCTCCAATCTATCAGTCTGAAAAGATCTTCCACTCAATTCTCTTTGATGAGAATGCTACCTGTCATATTGCTCTTGGAAGTGGTTTCCCCATGACTTACGCTGAATCTGATAATAAGAGCGAAGAGGAACTGAATGAACTGGGGTGTAACAAAGCAATGCTTCATACAGATTTTATGATCGGTTCAGACAAGCTTTCTGTTACGGGTTTTAAGGATAATGGTGAAGAGATTAAAATAATAGAAAACGGTAAATTTGTAATATAGAGCTTATGAAAAAGATCAGGAATATTGCCCTTTTTGCACATGTAGATGCGGGGAAAACCACTGTAACAGAACAGATGTTATATTTTTGCGGAGCAGTGAAACAACCGGGACGGGTAGATAACGGAACTGCCTGCAGTGATAACCTTGAAGTAGAGAAAGAGAGGGGAATATCTGTTAAATCCTCATGCATTACTATGTTCAGGGATAATTGCCAGATCAATCTCATTGATACACCAGGGCATAAAGATTTTTCTTCAGAAACAGACAGATCCCTTTTTGTGCCGGATCTGGGTATACTGATCCTTTCTGCAGTAGAAGGGGTTCAGGGAAACAGTGAACGCATCTGGAAGAATCTGGCAGGAGCCAAAGTTCCGGTTTTAATCTTCATAAATAAGCTTGATAGAATGGGAGCTGATTATGAGGCGGTTCTCAGGAAACTGGAAAAAGAGTTTGGTGAAGGTTTTATTCCTTTTCAGATACCCGAAGCTGTTGAAGTCAGAAATCCTGTATTAACTCCACTTATAAAAGATGGTGTTGTTGATAATCCTCTTTTTGAGAAACTTGCAGAAAGAAGTGAACCTCTTCTGGACAGTTATCTTGAAGGTAAACAGCCGGAGAGAGAGGAACTTAAAAGAGAGATTCAGAGGCTGATAACAGAGCGGGAGATATATCCGGTTCTTTTTGGCACAGCTATAAGTGGAGGAGGTGTTGAAGAACTTCTTGACTTCATAGAAAACTATATTCCTCCTTTCATTGGTAGCAGTAGTGGTGATACGGCAGCTCACGTATTCAAAGTAGAACATCGTAAAGATCTCGGAAGGACTCTCTATCTTAAAATTTACAGTGGAGTAATTAAAAACAGGGATCTGCTTCACAATACCACCAAAGATATTTATGAAAAAATAAATATGATGAAGAAGATATATTCCGGGAAGCCTGAAGACGTAAAAAAAGCAGGTCCCGGAGATATTGTAATGGTAACAGGAATGAAGGGAACTGGCGTTGGAGACCATATTGGAAACTCAGACAGAATTCCTCACAATAGTATAAAATCAGAATCTGTTATCAGGGTTCAGGTATCTCCGGTAAATTCCGGTGACTATTCTGCACTTGGAGAGGCTCTCGAAATTCTTACAGATGAAGACCCTGAACTGAAACTTGAGTGGTTCAGGGAAGAGAGAGAGTTTCATATTACAGTAATGGGAAAGATTCAGATAGAGATTATTCAGGGAATGTTGAAAAACAGATTCGGAATAGAAGCAGAAACCGGCGAACCCCAGGTTATATACAGAGAGGCTCTAAGCAGAACAGTTGTATGTAGTGAAGAGTATACAATGCCAAAACCCTGCTGGGCTGTGGTCTCTTTTAAGATTGAACCGGGTAACCCCGGAAAAGGAGTTGAATTCAAATCACTGGTAAGTAGTGACAGAATTGAGCAGAAGTATCAGCATGAGATTGTCAGGTCACTTGAGGACTCTCTGAAACAGGGTCCAAAAGGGTGGCAGGTGGCTGATCTGAAAGTTACTCTTATTGATGGAGAACACCACAACATCCACTCAAGAGCAGGGGATTTTACAATTGCTACCCCTATGGCTTTAATGAAGGGGCTTACTGAAGCAGGAACCATACTCATGGAACCGGTTCTTAATTTCAGAATTGAAGTTGATGAAGATATAACCGGTAAGGTTACGGGAGATATAATCCAGATGAGAGGGGAGCTTGCCAATACAGATATATCTGAAGGGAAAGCAGTAATAACCGGGAAAGTTCCTGTATCAACTTCTTTAAACTATCCTGTAAGACTGGGATCTGTCTCTTCAGGACGGGGTACATGGTCTGCTGAATTTGCCGGGTATCAGGAGTGTAGTGACGATCTGGGAGATATCAGGGAATTTAGGGGTGTTAATCCTCTGGATCGTTCAAAATTTATACTGCAGGCAAGAAAAGCTCTATAGAATATAAGATAACTTAATAAACAGATCTTTAGTAAAGTAATTGCTTCCTTCACAGTTCTGAACTGTTGGCGGGTTTTCTCTGAACCTTCAGTACTGAGAACTTATATTTCCCTCCTTCATTTATAGTTTTACGCTACTGTAGATATCTTATTGTCCTGATCCGGGGCAATAGTATAAAAATTTTACAAATCCTGCAAGTTGCCGTTGCAGAAAAAAGACCATTCACCTCTGTAATATTTTATGAATGGTTTTCAAAAATAAACGATTTTCACAAAGCGGTGTTTCAAAATAGAATAAATATATGTTATAGTATTGATTCACTTTATTAGGGGTAAGAATCGGGATCATTAATAAAGGAGAATTATATATGAGATTAAAACTCAGAAGAACCGCTATATGGTTCTGCATTACGTTTATGACAATTTCGATGTTACAGGGGGATAAGCTGGAGTACAATCGAATAAAGATTGAATCAGTTGCTGTTCTGGAAAGGTTTACACTTCTATGTGATACTGGTGGATGGGTCTCTCTTGAAATACCGGAAAAAGAGAATGAGATTGAAGTAGGCTTCACTAATAAGGCATGGGTTTGTGAAAGAAATGGTACAGGAAGCTGGAATCTGACTCCTGTAAAGAAGGGGAAAGATACTCTCAGAATAAGATGGAAAAAGAGGCTTTTTCTGCTTAAGGCAGACTCAAGAGACTGGGGGAATAACTGCAGCACTCTTATTTTTACAGAAAAACTGTACCGTGACAGAGCTGAAACCTGGGGTGAGAGACTTGAAGCTCTGAATCAGCTGACACTTAAAAAAAACGGAGGTGAAAAGAAGAAGGTAGAGTCGGAAGCACCTCAGCAGGAAAAAGAGCTCCATAAACCTGGTGACAGTGAATACCTCTTCTCTCTGAATGGGGGGTATTCATCAGGAGGAGGAGAATCTTCTTTCAGAATAGCTGGTGAGGTGGCTGCAGCTTTCAGGCTTCCTAAAGGTTTAATTGTGCAGGGTTCTGGAATGGTGAATACTGACAAAATCCTGAAAAGATATGGATTCAGCGCAGGAGGAGGCTTTGAACCCGGGAGTATAGGGGGATTTCTTTTTGCAGATATGGCAATTACAGGGGTTGATGGTCAGGACAGTACTTTTGCTATGCAGCTACGTCCAGGTATCAGGCTTAACTACCCCGGAGTAAGAGGTTCTCTATATGGAGCAATTCCTCTTATAAGGGATCAGTATACCGGAAAGGATGTATTTCTTGATGGAGAGGTAGTTAAAATATATAACCGGACTTTATGGCATGGTGGTATTGATGTGGATTTCAGGATTGCCGGAGATATCTGGTTAGGTATGGACTGTAAGGTAGCTGAAGCAGGAGTTAACAGTTTAACCATTAAAGGAGAGGTGCCTCTTAGTAACAATTTCGGAGTAAACCTCAGATTCAGTACTACTGGTTATGGTGACAATCCTCTTCTTAAAGGTGGTGGTATAAAACGGATAAACAGCTTCTCTTTAGGGCTGAGTCATAATACCAGATCCGGTGAAAAAGGGCAGAAGAGCAAAAAGCTGTTATATCCCCGTTCTTATCCTGTTGTTGTTAATATCTATAAGAAAAACAGGGAAAATTTACCTCCTCTTTCAATAAAACTATCAGCTTCACCTGTTAAAGGGGAGGCTCCGTTGAATGTTGATCTGGGAGCTGAAGTTTCAGGAGGGAAACCTCCATATAATCTGACCTGGGAGTTTAGTGACTGTAGTGGTGATGACTATAAAGGTGCAGGGCATTGCAGAAGAGTCTATAGTAATGCCGGTGATTACTTTGTCAGAGCAGAAGTTACAGATTCCACAGGGGCAAAAGCCAGTTCAGAAAAGGTGAAAATTGAGGTAACTAAAACCAACAGGATTTTTACCATTAATTCTTCAGCAGATAGTGGCGGTACTGTTTCTCCTGCCGGAGCAATCAGGATTTCTGAAGGAGGATGTCAGGTTTTTACCTTTGAACCCGATAGTGGATATAGCCTGGCTGATGTAGTTGTGGATGGGATCTCTGAAGGAGCTATATACAGCTACTCTTTTGATAAGGTAGAAAAGAATCACACAATTCATGGTAAATTTATAAAAAAATCTACTGTGCAGAAAGATTATAGTATAAATGCCACTGCCGGAGATAATGGAACAATCTCTCCTGCAGGAGTTTTAAAGGTATCAGAAGGTGGAAAGATGGAATTTACCTTTCAGCCTTATGATGGGTTCAGAAAAAAGAGGGTTCTTGTAGATGGAACTGAAGTGAACTGCGGTACTTACTACTCTTTCACAAATATAAGAGCTTCCCACTCTATTCATGTAGAATTCGAGGCGGTTCCTGTTCAGTTGTATACAATCACATCTTCAGCAGGAGCCAATGGTACTATAACTCCTGAAGGAACAAAGGAGTATAAGAAAGGGGAAAATGGTGAATATACTATAACTCCTGATAAGGGGTATCATATTGAGAGAGTTTTGGTAGATGGCGCAAATGCAGGGTTAACGGAGTGTATCGGTTCAGTAATATCGATGCAGATCATAGTATCAGAGCTGAGTTTGCAAAGACTCCACCAAAAACATTTACTATAACAGTAGATGATTCATCTCCAGGAGGTTCTGCATCACCAGGCGGAGCTGTTAAGGTTCAGGAGGGTGAGGATCTTACAGTTACTTTTACTACTAAAGAGGGATATGAGGTTTCAGGAATAGTTGTAGATGGAAGTGCAGTTACTGTTGCTGACTCCTGGGTTTTCTCTTCAGTTAACATGGATCATACACTAAAGGTTAGTTTCAGAAAAAGAGTATACAGAGTGGAAGCTTCAGCGGGATCTCATGGTTCAATAAGTCCTGCAGGATCTATAGATGTTGAACATGGAGGCTCTTTAACATTTACAATGGCACCTGATGCTGGATACAGGGTAAGTTCACTAATTGTTGATGGGGTTTCAAGAGCTGGAGTTGAGAATTTTACCTTTTCCAGTGTAACAGGAAATCACACAATCAGAGCGGAGTTTGAAGAGAAGAAATTTACGATAGATGCATCATCAGGAAGTGGTGGTTCGATTTCTCCCACAGGTATGGTGGATGTACCATGGGGTGGGGGAAAAGATTTTGTAATTACCCCAGAACCAGGGTTTGAGGTTGCAGACCTGCTTGTAGATGGTTCATCTGTTGGAAGGTTGTACAGGTATAGTTTCTCTGATGTGAAGGAGAACCACTCAATTAGAGCTGAATTCAGAAGAATTACATGGAGTATAACTGCTACTACAGGGAAGGAGGCACTATCAGTCCTGGTTCGTCAGTAGTAAATGAGGGGGAATCATTAAGTTTTTC